>JAJYRZ010000169.1 GCA_021793835.1 Actinomycetes bacterium
ATCATGCGCCGCCGGCCCCGATCGGTCTTCTCGCAGCTGTCAGCGGGTGTCTGCCGAGTGACAGCCGGGCACGGCTACCGCTCGGCGTCGTCGGACCCGGCACCGCCCACGCGCCCGGCACGCACGGCCGTATGCGCGGCCGCCCGGGGGTCCAGGACGATCCCGGCACCGCTGTGGGCGTCGGACTCGGTGTCGTCGGCATCGCGCGCGGCGTTGCGCCGGATCTGGGCGACCAGCCGCCAGGCGAGCACCGCGATGATCAGCAGCAGCAGAACCAGCACCACGGTCAGATCCGAGATCCGATCGGCCCACGACATCGCCGAGGACTCCACATCGAACTGGGTGTCCACCCCGACCGGACCGCCGAGCCCGGCCGTGCCGTCGGTGACCAGGAACAGCACCCCGATACCGATGAACAGCAGACCCGACACCAGGCCGGTGGTGTGCGTGCGCAGCGGGCCGATCCGGAGTTCGCGGCCGCGCAGCCATCCGCGCGACCCCAGATCGAACCGGTCCCACAGCAGGGCCAGCACGAACAGCGGTGCGGCCATGCCCACCGAGTACACGCCCATCAGCAGCCCGCCGTAGGCGGCGCGGCCGTCCCACATGGCCACCGTCAGCACCGAGCCGAGCAGCGGGCCCGAGCAGAAACCGGCGAAGCCGTACACCGCGCCGAGCCCGTACACCGACAGGTTGCCGCGCACCGACATCCGGCTCTGCGCCCGGTCGGCGGGGCGGAAGTTGAAACCGCGGCCGAAGATCGCCATCAGCCCGAACACGATCAGCAGGCCGGCACCGACCATGGTGACGGTCTCGCGGTGATCGACCAGCAGTGAGCCGATCGCCCCGACGCCCGCGCCGAGCGGGATCAGCACGGTGGCCAGGCCCGCCAGGAAGATCGCGGTGCGGATCGCCAGTCGGCCCGCCCCGTCGAAGGCGTAGGCGAAGAAGGAGGGCAGCAGCAGCGCCGAACAGGGACTGAGCAGGGACAGCACCCCGCCGAGCAGAGCCCCGAGCAGACCGATCTCGACCATGGGTCAGCCCAGCGCTTCGTCGATGAGCTGGAGGAACGTGCCGGTGGGCTGCGCGCCGACCATCGGAATGCCGTGCACCGAGAAGGTCGGGGTGCCGGTCGCGCCGAAGCTCAGCGCCTCGGTCACGTCCGCGGTGATCGCCTCGTCGTAGCGGTCGCTGTTCATGTCCTCGCGGAACCGGTCCAGATCGGGCACCCCGGCCTTCTCCGCGTATTCGACCAGGATGTCCTCGGTCAGATCGCGGTGACCGGTTTCGGGTGTGTCCTCGTAGACCAGGGAGTTGAACTCCCAGAACCGGTCCTGGTCGGCGGCCGCCCGGCCGGCGCGGGCCGCGAGTTCGGACTGCGGCCCGAAGTTGGGGAAATCGCGCCATTCCAGCCGCAGCAGCCCCTCGTCGACGTACTTGTCGATCAACTCGGGCTCGGTGTCGCGGCTGAACTTGCCGCAGAACGGGCAGCGGTAGTCGGAGTACTCGACCATCACCACCGGCGCGTCGACGTCGCCGAGCGCCAGCGGGTCGCCGTCGATGCGCCGGGCCAGGAACTCCAGCGGACCGGCCTCGGAATCGACGCCCTCGCTGATCGAGGCGGCTCCGTTGCCCGCGGATCCGGCGGCCGGTTCGTCGTCGCCGCCGCGGACGACGAGCAGCACCACGATGGCGATGGCCACGACGACCAGGACGGCGAGCAGGGCGATCTGCACGCGCAGACCGTTCGAACGGGATGAACTGGACATGATCCTTCTTAGCGGTGATCGGGGTCAGGGGTTCGGGGGGGCGGCGCCGGCGTCATGGCGAGGCCGCGTTCCGCTGACTACTATGCCGAATAGTAGTTGTGCTCGCCAGGACCGACGGAAAGGTGGGAGCCGGTGACCCAGGACGGCAGGAACGACGGCCTCGACGACGATGCGCGCAGCAGCGCGCCCGCGGGAGCGTCCGCGCCCGCGGGCGCCGCGGTGATCGAGGCGCCGGCCGCGAGCGGCGCACCTGTGACCAGACACCGGTTCCGCTGGGGGTGGGCCACGGCGGCGGCACTGTTGACGGTGGTGCTGATCGGCATCCCCACCGACATCCTGGCCAATCCGTGGTTCGACCGGGAGATCCCGGTGCGCTGGTGGGAGTACCCGGTGCTCGGGGCGGCCGCCGTGCTGACCGGACTGTGGTTCGGCATCCAACTGCCGCCCAAGGACCGCGACAGTGCGGCTCCGGCGCTGTCCGGTGCGGCGCTCGCGCTGTTCGCGGTCGGCTGCCCGGTCTGCAACAAGGTGGTGCTGCTGGCCATCGGCACCTCCGGTGCGCTCGGCTTCTGGGCGCCGATCCAGCCCTATCTGGCGGTGCTGTCGCTGGTGTTCCTGGCCGGGGCCGTGGCCTACCGGTGGCGGCGCCGCGACTGCGGCCCCGCCTGCGCGGTCTGACCGGAGTGCGGGTCGGTCCCGCGCGTCGACAAGACCCGGCTCAACCGGCCAGCAGTGTGCACACGGCGGTCACCGCGATGCTCGCCGCACCGACCGACAGGGCCGCCGGGGCCAGAGAGATCGCGGCGGCCGCCGGATAGTCGGCCCGCCCGCCGCGCGTCGAACCGCTGGGGGCCGCGGCCAGCCAGTGCCGCCGCAGCGTGACCGCCGCCGCCGAGGCGGGGGAGGCCGGCAGCAGCACCGCCACCCCCGGGGTCGGGGCGACCGACCACTGGGCCAGCGCCTCCTGCACCCGGTGATCACCGTGGACGCGGGCCGCGCGGCGGTCGGCGGCGAACTCGACCAGCCCGGCCATCGCATCGGGGGCCTGCCGGCACAGCGGCAGCCACGGCAGCGCGTGGGCGCAGATCCGGGCGAGCAGGATCAGCCGATGATGGCGCCCGGCCAGATGGGCGTACTCGTGGGCCAGCGCCGCCGGAACGCCCGCGCGGCCGCGGCCGACCACGATCGTCGGGACCGGGCCGCCCAGGCTGTAGCAGAGCGGATCGTCGGTGGGCAGGACCAGCACCTCGGCGCCGGGGCCCGGACGACGGTCCTCGGCGATCAGGTGCAGCATGCGCAGATGGTCCGCGGTGTCGCGCCGGTGTCGCCACGTACGGATCGCGGCCACCGTGACCAACCGGGCCAAAAGCAGCAGCGAACCGATGCCCAACACGACCTCGAGGGCCGGCAGCCACGGCAGGGAGCCGGTGGCGCGCAGATTCTCCATGCACGCGTGCGCCGAATCGAGCACCCCGCGGCCCGGCCGCACCAGCAGCGCGGTCGGCACCGCGGCCAGGGTGGCGAGCAGGGCGACCAGCGAACCGGTCCAGGCGGCCAACGCCAGCCGCGGCGAGCGGTGCGGGGCGACGGTCAGATGCAGATAGCGCGGCGCCGCGATGGCGAGCACCGCGGCGGCCAGCAGCAGCCCCACCGACAGGATCACGGCACGGACCGTTCGCCGCGGCCGGTCAACCGGCGCGCCGCCCGGCGCAGGAAACGCGACTCTTCGGCGGAGGCCGAGGACGCGAAATGCAGCAGCACGCTCTCCGGATCACCGGTGACCTGCAGGACGTCGCGGATCATCGCCGCACCGAACTCCGACCGGCTCATCGCCGGCCGGTACAGGTAGGCCCGCCCCTGCCGTTCCCGCAGCACCATCTGCTTGGTGTGCAGGTTGTCGAGCACGGTCAGCACCGTGGTGTAGGCCAGGGGGCGCTCACCCTCGAGGGCCGCCAGCACCTGCCGCACGGTCATCGGCTCCTCGCCGTGCCACAGCACCTGCATGGTCGCCGATTCCAGTTCGCCGAGCTTCACCGTCTCCGCCACCCGCCTCCTTCGCTCTCCGCCCATCCTATCGGGAAGCCGGAAGGTGCCGAGATCACTGCGGATCGGGCCCGGAGGGTGTGAAGATCAGCCGGGCAGGATAACCGTCACGGAGAAGCCGTAGGCCGGCCTGTGCCGATCGGTGGGAACCTCCGACCCGGCGGGTGCCTGCGGGCCCCGTCGTGGGCCCCGGCCAGGAGGCGGTGACCGATGACCAGGGACGACGATAAGAGGAGTCGACAGTGGCGAGCAGACGGAAGGTGGCTGCGGTCACCGGCGGGGCGCGCGGCATCGGCCGCGAGATCGTCCGCGGACTAGCCGAGACCGGTGCGACCGTGGTGATCGGCGACCGCGATCTCGACGTCGCCGAGCAGACCGCTAGAGAGCTCGGCGACCTGGTGTCGGCCCGGCCTCTGGACGTGACCGATCCGGACTCGTTCACCGGCTTCATCGACGCGGTCGAGGCCGAGCACGGCTCGCTCGATGTGCTGGTCAACAACGCCGGGGTGATGTGGGTCGGCGGTTTCGACACCGAACCGGACTCGGCCACCTCGGCGATGCTGCAGGTCAACCTGCACGGGGTGATCAACGGGGTGCGCGCTGCGGCGCCGCGGATGCGCGAGCGCGGCCGCGGACACGTGGTCACCGTCGCCTCTGCGGCCGCCAAGCTGGCGCCCCCCGGGCGAGGCCACCTACGCGGCCACCAAGCACGGCGTGCTCGGATACCTGACCGCGGTGCGCGAGGAACTGCGCGGCACCGGGGTGCAGATCACCTCGGTGATGCCCGGCGTGGTCGACACCGAACTGGCCGCCGGCACGACCTCGGGCGCGGCGAAGATGCTGCAGCCGTCCGATGTGGCCGATGCGGTGGTCGCCGTGGTGGCCAAGCTGCGGTTCCGGGTGTTCGTGCCCGGCTACATCGGCCCCCTGGCCGGGGTGATCGAGCTGCTGCCGCAGCGACTGCGCGACGCGGTGCTGCGCAGACTGGTGCCCGATCAGGTGGCCGCCACGAAGGGGTCGAGCACCCGGAAGGAATACGAATCCCGACTGGGCGGAGCCCCCGCCGAGTCCGATGAGCAGAAGTAGACCGGCGCGTGACCACCTCAGAGAAGAGCACCGCGGTGCGGGCGATCCCCGAGTTCGAGGGCGTCCACGACATCTGGCCGCGCGGCGAGCGCCTCGACGCGATCCGGGCGGCCTCGCAGAAGTTCCACGACCGGTTCGTCGCCGGTCCGCAGGTCCAGGCGGTGAAGACCTTCGACATCGCCGAGGTGCCGTACCCGTCGCGCTTCGCCTTCCAGGGCTACACCCTGCACGCCAACCCGTTCATCTCGATCATCAACCGGATGATGGTCATCCAGTTCACCGGTTTCGACGGTGAGCTCAAGACCCTGGTGTGGGAGCCGACCGTGACCGACGGCTCGGCCGAGTCGCCGTTCTACGACGCGGTCCAGCGCCTGGGCGACCGGTTCAACGCGACCCGGTTCTTCGCCCACTTCCACAACGAGCCGGACGATGTGCTGCCCCGGCTGGGGCTGACCAACGACGACGTCGACTACATCAGCTTCGACCACCTGCACGTCCAGGACGTGCGCCGGATCATGGGGTCGAGCCAGATCCCCGACGGCGAGACCGCGCCGCCGCAGGCGCTGTTCCCCAACGCCAAGCTGCTCGCGCACACCAAGGAGGTCGACACCTTCGACTCGCTGCACCCGATGCAGTGGGCCTGGTACGTCGAGAAGGGCATGGAGGGGGTCGACCGGGAACGGCTCGAGCTGTTCGACGGCGACATCGAGCTCGGCGAGGGCGTGGCCCTGCTGTGGACCCCGGGCCACACCGACGGCAACCACTCGCTGTGCGTGAACACCCCGGACGGGATCTGGGTGCAGTCCGAGAACGGCATGGCGCCCGACAGCTGGCATCCCGAGCACTCGAAGATGCCGGGGGTCAAGTGGCAGGCCGACTTCTACCGGCGTGAGGTCGTGCTCAACGGCAACACCCTGGAGGACTCGCTCGAGCAGTACGACTCGATGGTCAAGGAGAAGACCGTCGCCTCGCGCTCGAAGGTCGATCCGCGGTGGTCGCAGATCATCCCGTCCTCGGAGTGCTCGTCGCGTAAGCGGCAGTGGCCGATCCGTCCGACCTTCAGCCACGGCACCCTCGATTACGGCACGATCGTCAAGCCGTAGCGCAGCGCACCGCAGCGGCAGGAGCCGGGCGCGGGGACCGCAGTCATCCGATGGACAGACTCAGCGGTTCCCGCGCCTCTCCTTCGGTGTAGGTGAGTTCGCCGCGCCGGGCGATCTCGACGAGGTAATAGTTCCGGCCGGCGGGGACGTCGTCGGCGGTGAACGACAACTCGCACAACTTGGAACTGATGCTGCGGCTGCCGGTCATCTCACCGACCGCGATCACCGTGCCCGTCTCGTCCTTGACGAGCACGGGGCTGGCGGGGCCGATGTTGCTGAATCCGCCGGAGCCCTCGCATGCAAACCCCAGTCGGGCCGAACTCTTCACCGAGTCGTGGACGTCGATGGTGCCGGTGATGGTGAAATCCTTCGGTCCGGAGCTTCGGGCCGCCCACACCGCGACCGGGACGACGATCGCCAGGATGACGACCAGGACGGCGAGACCGATCGTGATCCGGCGTGACCGGCGCGGGACGCGGTGCGGGGGCGGCGGCAGCGGCGGGGCAGTCCAGCCGTGCGGCGGCGCGGACCAGCCGGGACCGGGGCCGTGGCCGGGGCCGGGCGGCGGAGGCGGATACGGACCACCATGCGCCTGCGGCGGGCCACCGTGGGTCTGCGGCGGATCCTGGGTCGGGGGCGGGGTGTACGGGACGCCGTGGTCCGGCTGGTCCGGCTGCGACCGATCATGCACGGGGATCTCCTTGAGGTCAGGGCCTCGATCGGTCGCGATATGACCGGGCACGTCCGGGATCGGGACGCCGAGGTGTACCGGACGGTATCGACCGGGTCGGACATCCGTGGAGGCGTCGGGCGCCGGGGTCCGGGCCGCGCAGAGTGTTCAGCTGCTGTCGACGCGGCTGCGACACCGTGCCAGCGGCGGCCCGTCGTCGACACCCGGTCCGGCACGGGCGGCCAGCAGCCGATCGGG
>JAJYRZ010000170.1 GCA_021793835.1 Actinomycetes bacterium
GTCGATGTCGTCGGTGCCCGGGCCGCGGTCGGCGCGCGCCCCGGGGCGTCGTCTGCGTGATCCACCCTACCCGATATAATTGACTGCGCAATCATATCGGGTTCTCGCTCCTCCACACCGGATGCCGGGGACGGCGGTTGACCGGCCGCGCGCCCGGGTACCGCTGCGGTGTCGCAACGACGAGAGGACAGGTGAGCACATGAGGCTCGGGACGGTGGCGGGGACCTCGGCGGCTACGGCCGCGACGGCGCTCGCCGGCGCGGCGGCGACCGGGCCGGGTACCGAATCGGACTGGTATCGCGCTCTGCGCAAACCGGGCTTCCAACCGCCGGCGACGGTGTTCCCCGTCGCGTGGACCACGCTGTACGCCACGATCGCGGCCGCATCGGCCCGCGCGATCGACCGCGCCGAAGCAGGGGAGCGGCGCGGATGTCAGCGTGCGCTGGCGGCGAACCTGGCGGTCAACGGTGCCTGGTCGTGGGTGTTCTTCCGGGCGCACCGGCTGGGCGCGGCCACCGCCACCGCCGCGGTGCTGACCGTTAGCAGCCCGGACCTGGCCCGGCGCAGCGCGCGGGCGGACCCTCGCGCCGGGCTCGCCCTGCTGCCGTACACCGCATGGTGCGCATTCGCGACGGCGCTGTCGACGGCGCTGTGGCGGCTCAACCGCTGAGCCGCGGCGAGGCCGCCCCGGATGCAACACGGCCGGCGGGGCCCGCCTCACCCCGCCGCGCGCCGCGGGGTGGGGCGGGAGTCGATCAGAGCAGTTCGAAGATCGTGGCGTTGGCCATCCCGCCGGCCTCGCACATCGTCTGCAGTCCGTAGCGGATGCCGTGATCGCGCATGTGGTGGATCAGCCGGGTCGCCAGGATCGCGCCCGAACCCCCGAGCGGGTGGCCCACCGCGATCGCCCCGCCGAGCGGGTTGACCCGCTCGAGGTCCGCGCCGGTCTCGGCCAGCCACGCCAGCGGCACCGGGGCGAAGGCCTCGTTGACCTCGAAGGCGCCGATGTCGTCGATCGACAGCCCCGAGCGGGCCAGCGCCTTCTGCGTCGCTCCGATCGGCCCGGTGAGCATGATCACCGGGTCGTCGGCGGCCAGCAGCGCGGTGTGCACCTTGGCGATCGGGGTCATCCCGTGCGCGCGGGCGGTGTCGGCGGTGGTCACCAGCAGCGCGCCGGCGCCGTCGGAGATCTGCGAGGCGTTGCCGGCATGGACGACCCCGTTCTCCGGATCGAACACGGTCGGCAGGCCGGCGAGCTTGTCGACCGTGCTGCCGCGCCGCACGCCCTCGTCCATCGCCAGCGCGCCCTCGACCGGCGCGATCTGGTCGTCGAACGCGCCCCGGTCGATCGCGGCCGCGGCCAGTTCGTGCGAGCGCACCGAGTACTCGTCGAGCGCGGTGCGCGAGAGGTTCCAGCGCCGGGCCACCATCTCCGCGCCGATGCCCTGGTGGAAGCCGTCCACCCCGTAGCGCTCGAGCACGCTGTCCGGATCGGCCGGCGATCGGCCGGGTGCGCCGAGCGCCGGGCCCCGGCTCATCGACTCCACGCCGCCGGCGACGACGAAGTCCTGCTGGCCCGAGGCCACGGTGGCCGCGGCGAAGGAGATCGACTGCTGGCTCGAGCCGCAGGCCCGGTTGATCGTCACCCCCGGGATCGATTCGGGCAGCCCGGCGGCCAGCACCGCGGTGCGCCCGATGTTGCCGCCCTGTTCACCGGCCTGGAGCACGCAGCCCCACACCACGTCGTCGATCAGGGCCGGGTCCACCCCGCTGCGCTCGACCAGCGCCGAGAGCACATGGGCCGACAGCTCGGCCGGGTGGACGTGCGACAGCGAGCCCTTGCGTCTGCCGATTGGGCTGCGGACGGCCTCGACGATGACGGCTTCGTTTCCCATTGGGCGGTGCTCCTGTTCGGGCGGATGCGCGGCGCCGGGCGCCGACGACAGCGGATACGACGCGAAACGTAACAGACATCACCCGCCGCGCCGGGGCGACGATCTCGCCGATGGGACGGGCCGGTTGTGTGCTCGGAACCACATCCGGTAGTGATGCAGTCGTGACCTCTTCCTCCTGCTGCACCCGCCCGCCGTCGTCCCCGCACCGTCTCGGATCGGCGGTCCGCCGATGAAGATGGACGTCCAACTCGACGCGCCGATCGACCGGTCGGCAGACCGGGCCCGCGAGCTGATCGCCTGCGGGGTCGACGGGCTGTTCACCTTCGAAGGCGCCCGCGACGTGTTCTTGCCGCTGGCCCTGGCGGCCGGGGCGGTCGAGACCGACCTGATGACCAACATCGCCGTGGCGATGCCGCGCAGCCCGGTGCACCTGGCCCACGCCGCCTACGACCTGCACACCCTGAGCGGGGGCCGGTTCCGGCTCGGTCTGGGCTCGCAGACCCGGCCGCACATCGAACGCCGCTACGGGGCCACCTGGTCCGCGCCGGCGGCGCGGATGCGCGAGATCATCGCCGCGACCGTCGCGGTGCTCGACGCCTGGCAGCACGGCACCGAACTGGACTTCGTCGGCGAGCACACCCGGCACACCCTGATGACCCCGATGTTCGACCCGGGCCCCAACCCCTACGGCCGGCCGGAGATCTGCCTGGGCGCGCTCGGACCGGTGATGACGCGCACCGCGGCCGAGGTCGCCGACGGGCTGCTGGTGATGCCGTTCAACACCGCCGAGCACTTCACCACCCGCACCCTGCCCGCGGTCGAAGAGGGACTGCGCCGGTCCGGGCGTGCGGCCGCGGAGTTCGGGATCTACCCGCAGGTGATCGTCGCCACCGGCCGCGGCGAGTCCGCGCTCGACGCGGCCCGGGCCGGGGTGCGCTCCCTGCTCGCCTTCTACGGGGCCACCCCCGCCTATCGCGCGGTGCTCGAGACCCACGGCTGGGGCGAGGTGCAGACCGGCCTGCACGCCCGCTCGCGCGCCGGGGCCCACGAGCAGATGCCCGCGCTGATCACCGACGAGATGCTCCACACCTTGGCGGTGGTGGGCACGCCCGAGCAGTGCGCCGCGCAGATCCGGGCCCGCTTCGCCGACCACGCCGACCGGGTGTGCGCGTACTTCCCGGGCTACCCGGTCACCGACGAGGACATCGCCGACCTGGCCGCCGCTCTGCACGCCGGACCCGCCGCGTGAGGCCCGGGCTGCGCGTCGAGACCGACGACCGGGTCGCCACGATCACCCTGGACCGGCCCGAACGGCGCAACGCGATCACCCGCGCGATGGCCCGCGGCCTGGGGGAGGTGTACGCAGAACTCGACGCCGATCCGGCGGTGCGCGCGATCGTGCTCACCGGCGCCGGACCGGCGTTCTGCGCCGGCGCCGACCTCGGCGGCGGCGAGGACACCTTCGCCGCCCCCGACGAGGAGTTCACCGCCTCCCCGGTGCGTCCCGCCGCCTTCGAGATCGCCACCCCGGTGATCGCCGCGCTGAACGGGCACGCCATCGGCATCGGACTGACCCTGGCGCTGCAGACCGACATCCGCCTGGTCGCCGCCGATGCGAAGTACGCGATCCCGCAGGTGCGGCTCGGGGTGATGCCCGATGCGATGGCGCACTGGACGATCCCGCACATCGCCGGACAGGCCGTGGCCGCCGACGTGCTGCTCACCGGCCGGACCTTCGACGGCCACGAGGCGGTGCGCCTGGGCCTGGCCTCGCGCGCCCTGCCGGCCGCCGAGGTGCTGCCGGCCGCGACCGCGATCGCGCGCATCATCGCCACCGACGTCGCCCCGCGTTCGGCGCAGCTGACCAAACGACTGCTGTGGGACGTCGCCGTCGACGGACTGGACCCGGCCGCGGTCGCCGACCGGGAGACCGCCGGTCACCGCGAGGTGATGGGCGGCGCCGACGCCGCCGAAGGGGTGCGCGCGATGCTCGAACGCCGCACCCCGCGCTGGGCCGCCGACCGGTCGGCCGGCCCACCCGCCGACCTCACCCCCGCTCGAGAGGACCGACCGTGACCGTCTTCGACACCGACTCCACCGCCGCCGAGGTGATCGCCGGGCACGACCTGTCCGGCTCATGCGCCGTCGTCACCGGCGCCAACACCGGGCTGGGGGAGCAGACCGCGGCCGCCCTGGCCGCCGCCGGCGCCCAGGTGGTGCTCGCCGTGCGCGAGCGCGCGACGGGCGAGACGGCCGCCGACCGGATCCGCGCCGCGCACCCGCACGCCCGGCTCACCGTCGCCGCACTGGACCTGGCCGACATGCGCAGCGTCGACCGGTTCGCCGCCGGGATCGACCACCCGGTGCACATCCTGGTGAACAACGCGGGCCTGATGTATCCGCCGCTGCGCCGCACCGCGCAGGGCTTCGAATCACAGTTCGGGATCAACCATCTCGGCCACTTCCGACTCACCGGCGCCCTGCTCGACCGGCTGCGCGACGGCGCCCAGGCCGTCGGTCGCCCGGCCCGCGTGGTGACCCTGTCCTCGGATGCGCATCGGGCCTTCCCGGTGGACCTGGCCGACCCGGGTTTCCATCGCCGCGCCTACGACCGGATCGCCGCGTACGGGCAGTCCAAATCGGCGAACGCGCTGAGCACGGTAGAACTGCAGCGCCGGCACGGCGCCGACGGGATTGTGGCGCTGGCCGTGCACCCGGGGGTGTGCCATACCGACCTGGGCCGGCACCTCGACCGCGAGACCGTGGCCGCGATGCGCCGCCTGGTCGCCGCCCGCGGCTCGAACGCGCTGGCCGACCGCAAGACCCCGCAGCGCGGCGCGGCCACCAGCGTGTGGGCCGCGACCGCACCCGGACTCGACGACCACGGCGGGGCCTATCTCGCCGACTGCGCGATCGGCCGGGCCGACGCGCACGCCGCCGACCCGGACACCGCGATCGCGCTGTGGGAACTGTCGGCGGCACTGATCGGCCGCTGAGCAGCGCGCCGATCGGACGAGCCCTGGCGGCGACGGCCGGTCAGGCGCGGACCAGTTTCCGGTTGAGGAACTGCCGGATCCCCGGCTCGCCGAGTTCGGTACCGATGCCCGAGCGTTTCGTTCCGCCGAACGGTAGGTCCGGTTCGGTCCAGGTCGGCGAGTTGATCCACACCATGCCCGTGTCGACCCGCCGGGCCACCTGCTTCGCCCGCTCCGGATCCGCGCTGACGACCGTGCCGCCGAGACCGAAGCGCGACTCGTTGGCCAGCTGCACCGCCGCGTCCTCATCGGCCACCGGATACACCACGGCGACCGGCCCGAACAGCTCTTCGGCGAACGCGCGCATCTGCCGGGTCACCCCGGTCAGCACGGTGGGCGAGAAATAGGCCCCGGTCCGGTCGGGGCGCGTTCCGCCGGTGTGCACGGTCGCGCCCTTGTCGATCGCGTCCTGCACCTGCTCCATCAGCTCCTCGGCCGCCTCTTCGGAGTGCATCGGGGCGACCTGGGTGTCCGGATCGGTCGGATCCCCGCACGTCATCGCACCCATCGCCGAGGCGAGCCGGTCGACGAACTCGTCGTAGAGGTCCTCGATCACGATCATGCGTTTGGACGCCACGCACGACTGGCCGGTGTTGCCCATCCGGCCGCGCACCGCCTGCGCGACGGTCGCGTCGAGGTCGTCGCTGTCGAGCACGATGAACGGATCCGATCCGCCCATCTCCAGCACCACCTTCTTCAGATGCGTGCCCGCACCCTCCGCCACCGCAGAACCGGCGCGCTCCGAGCCGGTCACCGACGCCCCGGCGACCCGGTCGTCGGCCAGGATGGTCTGGATCTGGTCGTTGGTGGCGAAGATGTTGGTGTAGGCGCCCGGCGGGAAGCCCGAGTCGGCGAACAGCTGCTCGATCGCGCGCGCCGACCGCGGGCAGCTCGGCGCGTGCTTGAGCAGGATCGTGTTGCCGGCCACCAGGTTCGGTCCGGCGAAGCGGGCCACCTGATACTGCGGGAAGTTCCACGGCATGATCCCCACCAGAGGTCCGATCGGCTCGCTGACCACCACCGCGTCGCCGCCCGATGCGGGATCGAGCGGCTCGTCGGCGAGCAGCCGTGGGCCCTGGTCCGCGTAGTACTGCAGGATGTCGGCCGACAACTCGACCTCGCCGATCGCCTCCTCGGTGCGCTTGCCCATCTCCTCGGTGATCAGCTCGGCCAGCGTCTCCTTGCGGTGCCGCATCAGCTCGGCCGCCCGGCCCATCAGATGGGCGCGTTCGGTGACCGGCAGTGCGCGCCACGACTCGTAGGTCTTCCGCGCGCCGCGGATCGCCTCCTCGATGTCCTGATCGGTGGCGGTGGGGAACTCCTCGACGACCTCACCGGTCGCCGGATTGACCGTGCGATACATGCTCATCGGTGTCACATCCCTGTCTGCTCGGGTTGTGCCGCGGCCCGGCCGACGTGTCGAACGAGACCGGGCGACGGCGTTGTCACCTGCAGGGTGCTCGCCGCGCGGGGACGGCAAACACGCCGAGCGGTCAGGGTGTGTGGGCGGGGCGGTGCCGGGCCGCGTAGAGTCGAGACCAGTCGACCGGATCAGTTGTTCTCGGTCGCCGTGTGTGCCCGCCGGACCGGCGGGGCCGCACCCTGGATTCTTTTTCCGTGCGCTCACGCGTTCCGTTCGCCGTCATCATCGGACGTGGGACCGTCGATGCGCCGTCACCCGTCGCCCCGCGCTGGGACCTCGCGCCGCTGCTGCGGTGCGCGCACAGCCGTTCCCCGCGCCTCGACAGATCAAGGACTTTCGATGACCACTCGTACCCACCCCTCCGCCGCCACCGGTCGGCGCGCCGACACGGCCGCGGTGTACCGGCCGCTGTTCTCCGCACCTGCGGATCCGACCACCACCGACGCGATCACCGGAGACGGCGCTGCCGCGCCGGTCGCCCCCGTGACCGCCATGCCCGCGCGCGTCGAACCCCGACCACGCC
>JAJYRZ010000171.1 GCA_021793835.1 Actinomycetes bacterium
CGGCAACGCATCGACAGCGGTGACCTCGCGGCGCTCGCCCGTGAGCACAGCGTGGTCGGAGTCACCACCAACCCGACGATCTTCGCCGGGGCGATCGGCGCGGGCGTCGGCTACGGCGACCAGATCGCCGAGATCGCCGCCGCCGGCGGGGACGCCGCGGCCGCCATCAAGGCGATGACCACCGAGGACGTGCGACGGGCCTGCGATGTGCTGGCCCCGCAGTACGAGCAGAGCGGTCACGTCGACGGCCGGGTGTCGATCGAGGTCGATCCGACGCTGGCCGCGGACACCGCTCAGACCATCGCTCAGGCCGCCGAGCTGTGGTCGATCGTCGACCGGCCCAACCTGATGATCAAGATCCCGGCCACGGTCGAGGGGCTGCCGGCGATCACCGCGACCATCGCGGCCGGCATCCCGGTCAACGTCACCCTGCTGTTCTCGGTCGAGCGGTACCGCGCAGTGCTCGACGCGTACCTCACCGGACTCGAGCAGGCCCTGGACAACGGCCACGACATCGCCGAGATCCACTCGGTGGCCTCACTGTTCGTCTCCCGGGTCGACAGCGAGATCGACGCCCGGCTGGCCACGATCGGCACCGAGGAGGCCCTCGCGCTGCGCGGCAAGGCCGGGCTGGCGAACTCGCGGCTGGCCTACGCCGCCTTCGAGGAGGTCACCGCCTCTGAGCGTTGGCAGTCACTCGGCGCGCGCGGGGCGAACCCGCAGCGGCTGCTGTGGGCGTCGACCGGTGTGAAGGACCCGGCCTACCCGGACACCATGTACGTCACCGGGCTGGTGGTCGCCGACACCGTCAACACGATGCCGGAGAAGACCCTGTTCGCCTATGCCGATCACGGTGAGGAGCCGGTGGACACCGTCACCGGCACCGCGGCCGCCTCGCAGGAGGTCTTCGACGCGCTCGCCGCGGTCGGGGTGGACACCGCGGACGTGTTCGCCCTACTCGAGCGCGAGGGTGTGGAGAAGTTCGAGGTGTCCTGGTCCGAACTGGTCGACACCGTCACCGCGGCGCTGGCGAAGGCCTGAGAAGTGCAGATCGGTGATGCGGTGGCGGGCGCCGCGGCCGCGGGCAACCCCCTGCGCGATCCGCGAGACAAGCGCCTGCCCCGCATCGCCGGTCCCGCCTCGCTGGTGATCTTCGGGGTCACCGGCGATCTGGCGCGCAAGAAGCTGCTGCCCGCACTGTACGACCTGGCGGCGGCCGGGTTGCTGCCGCCGAACTTCGGGCTGGTCGGCTTCGCCCGGCGCGACTGGTCCGATGAGGACTTCCGCGGCTTCGCGCTCGAGAACATCCGGGGGCGCACCCGGCACCGGTTCTCCGAGGCCGTGTGGGACCGGCTCGCCGAGGGCCTGCGGTTCATCCGCGGCACCTTCGACGACGCCGACGCCTACACCCGGCTGCGCGCAGCACTCGAGGAGCTCGACTCCCAGCGCGGCACCTGCGGCAACCACGCCTTCTATCTGGCGATCCCTCCGTCGGCCTTCCGGACCGTGACCTCCCATCTGGCCGCCCAGGGCCTGGCCGGGGACTCCGACGGCACCGGTGAGCGGTGGCGGCGGGTGGTGATCGAGAAACCGTTCGGGCACGACGAGGCCACCGCTCGGGCACTCAACCGCACGGTCGCCGAGGTGTTCCCCGAATCGGCCGTGTTCCGCATCGATCACTACCTGGGCAAGGAGACGGTGCAGAACATCCTGGCGATGCGGTTCGCCAATCAGCTGTTCGAGCCGGTGTGGAGCGCCCACTACGTCGACCATGTGCAGATCACCATGGCCGAGGACATCGGCCTGGGCGGACGGGCCGGCTATTACGACGGCATCGGTGCGGCGCGCGACGTGATCCAGAACCATCTGATGCAGCTGCTCGCGCTCACCGCCATGGAGGAGCCGGTCGGTTTCGATCCGGCCGAGATCCGGGCGGAGAAGATCAAGGTGCTCTCGGCGACGCGGGCGACCGGCCCGCTGGCCGAGACGACCGCGCGCGGGCAGTACACGGCGGGCTGGCAGGGCTCGAACCGGGTGTGCGGGCTCGGTGAGGAGGAGGGTTTCGTCGCCGGTTCGATCACCGAGACCTTCGCCGCCATCACCCTCGAGGTCGACACCCGCCGCTGGGCGGGCGTGCCGTTCTATCTGCGCACCGGCAAACGGCTCGGCCGGCGGGTCACCGAGATCGCGGTGGTGTTCCGCCGCGCCCCGCACCTGCCGTTCGACGCGACGATGACCGAGGAGCTCGGCCACAACGCGATCGTGCTGCGCATCCAGCCCGACGAAGGAATCACGATGCGCTTCGGGTCGAAGGTGCCCGGATCGGGCATGCAGGTGCGCGATGTGAACATGGACTTCAGCTACGGCCAGTCCTTCACCGTCTCCTCCCCCGAGGCCTACGAGCGGCTCATCCTGGACGTGTTGCTCGGTGAGCCGTCGCTGTTCCCCACCGACCGCGAGGTCGAACTGTCCTGGCGGATCCTCGATCCGGTGCTCGCCGCCTGGGAGGCCGACGGCACGCCCGAGCCGTATCCGGCCGGTTCCTGGGGGCCGGCCGGAGCCGAGGCGATGATGGCCCGCACGGGCCGGGAATGGCGGCGCCCATGATCGTCGATCTGCCCGGCACCGACACCGCCACGGTGCTGCGCCGGCTGTATGAACTGCGTGAATCCGGCGGTGCGGTCACGCTCGGCCGGGTCCTGACCCTGGTGGTCGGGGTCGGTGCGGACTGGTCGGCCGAACGCGCCATCGCCGCGGCCAACGAGGCCAGCCGGGAGCATCCCTGCCGGGTGGTGGTCGTCGCCGACGGCGGTCCGGCCGCCGAGCCCGGTCTGGATGCGCAGATCCGGGTGGGCGCGGACGCCGGTGCCTCCGAAGTGGTGCTTTTGCGGCTGTCCGGGGCGCTCGCTGCGCACCGCGACGCGGTCGTGCTGCCCTTCCTGCTGCCCGACACCCCCGTGGTCACCTGGTGGCCCGGACGCGGGCCGGACACCCCGGCCGAGGATCCGCTGGGCCGGATCGCGGTGCGGCGGATCACCGGGCCGACCGAGGACGATCCGCGGTCGGTGCTGGCCCGGCGCCTGGCCGGGTACCGGCCGGGCGATACCGATCTGGCCTGGTCGAACATCACCCAGTGGCGCGGGCTGCTCGCCGCCGCGATCGAAGCGCCCGCCTTCGGGACGATCGATTCGGCACACGTCGCCGGGGCCCGCGACGATCCGGCGTCCGACATCCTGGCCGGTTGGTTGGCGACCGCACTGGCCGTGCCGGTCACCCGCAGCGTCGGCCCGGCCGTGGTGCGCCTGGACGGCGACGGGCGCACGGTGAGCATCGAGCGCACCAGCGATACCGAGGCGGTGCTGCGGCGGACCGGGGAACCGGATGCCCGCGTGGTGCTGCCGCGCCGGTCGGTGCGCGAATGCCTGATCGAGGAGCTGCGGCGCCTCGATCCCGACGAGATCTATCAGGAAGCACTGCGCGGCCTGCTGCAGGTGCGCTACGAGACTCCCGACGAACGGTCGGGCGGAAGAGAAGAGGCTGAACACAGATGACCGAGATCGTGGTCCGACGGTTCCCCGATCGGGATTCCCTGGCGGCTGCTGCGGCGGAGGAGTTCGCCGATCTGGTCGCCCGCGCCCAGACCGAGCGCGGCATCGCCCGGGTGGTGCTCACCGGTGGCGGCGCCGGCATCGCGACCCTGGCCGCGCTGCGCGACTACACCGACCGCATCGATTTCTCGCGCATCGAGATCTTCTGGGGCGACGAACGGTTCCTGCCGCCCCAGGACGGTGAACGCAACGAGGTGCAGGCCCGCCGCGCGCTGCTCGACCACGTGCCGGTCGACATCGCCAACGTGCACCCCATCCCCACCGATGCCGGTCAGTTCGCCGGCGACGTCGACGGCGCGGCCGACTACTACCGCGGGCTGCTGCCGGCCGACACCGATCCGCAGGCGCCGCTGTTCGACGTGCACCTGCTGGGCATGGGCGGCGAGGGGCATGTGAACTCGATCTTCCCCGACACCGTCGAGGTGGCCGAGACCGCCGCGACGGTGCTGCCGGTGCGCAACTGCCCGAAGCCGCCGCCGACCCGGATCACCCTGACCCTGCCGCTGGTGCGGCGGGCCGCCGAGGTGTGGATGCTGGTCGACGGGGCGGAGAAGGCCGAGGCGGTCGGTGCGGCGCTCAGCGGTGCCGATCCCAGCGACATCCCGGCGGCGGGAGCGACCGGGATGCACCGCACGGTGTGGTTCCTCGGTGAGGACGCCGCGACCGCCGTCCCCGCGCAGGCCTGACCACCACCGCCCCGCACCGTCCAGCGAGGAGGAACAGCGATGAGCCCCGCCTACTATCGGCGCGTCGACGACGCGGTCTTCGACCCGACCGAGGAGGTCGGCGGCGCCTGGCACGACGACGAGCAGCACTTCTCTCCCCTGTCGGGACTGATAGTCCAAGCGGTCGCCGAGTCGCGTGCGGCGCGCCCCGACGGGCCCGGCACCATCGCGCGGATCTCACACGACATCCTCGGGGTGATCCCGCGCGAGCGCACCACGATCGAGGTGCGGGTGCTGCGGCCGGGCCGGACGATCGAGCTGGTCGAGGCGGTCACCAGTGTGGGCGGACGCGCGGTGGTCGACACCCGGGTCTGGCTGCTGGCCGACACCGATTCGGCGGCCGTGGCCGGCACCGAGACCGCGGCGTTGCCGCCACCGCTGGCCTGGCCGTCCTGGCCGATGAGCGCGGTGTGGCCGGGCGGCTACATCGCCGGGCTGCAGGTCCACCGCGATCCGGAGTCCCGGCCGGGCCGGGCCCGGGTGTGGTTGGGCACCGATCGGGAGCTGCTGGCGGGCGAGCCGGTCGATCCGGTGGCCCGCTACTGCGCGATGATCGACACCGCCAACGGCATCGCGGTGCGCGCCGATCCGCAGGCGTGGATCTTCCCGAACGTGGATCTGACCGTGCACCTGCACCGCACCCCGGTCGGCGAGTGGACCGGGCTGGACACCACCGTGTCGATGGGGCCGACCGGTCAGGGGGTGACCGCGACCGTGCTGCACGATCTGGACGGACCGGTGGGCACGGCCGCGCAGTCGTTGACCGTGCGGCCGCGACCCGCGGGTCAGCGGTAGAGAGCCCCGCGGCCCTCTGCGAGGGCCGCGGTGATACGACGAACGGCGGACGTGAGCTCCGGGCCCTCCCCTTAGAAGGACGGGCCGGGGCGCACGTCCGCCGTCGGTCTGAAAAGCGGTGCGTGACCGTGGCCGGGCCGGCGGCCCGGCGCCGCGGTCACTGGTACGACACGACCAGGCCGATGCCGATGATCGAGATGAACCAGATGATCGCCACGAGCACGGTGAACCGGTTGAGGTTCTTCTCCGCCATGGTCGAGCCGGACAGGTTCGAGGCCATGCCGCCGCCGAAGAGGGTCGACAGGCCGCCGCCCTTGGCGCGGTGCAGCAGGATCAGCGCGACCATCACCAGGCTGGTGATGACCACGAGGATTTGCAGAAACAGTTCCATGGGGGTCTGGGTGCCGCCCTTCTGGCGTCGGCCCGCCCAGGCGTGGCGGGTGCGGTTTCGTTCGATGCGCGGTCGTGGCTGACCGGCCGCGCGGCTCCGTCGGTCATGCTACCGCGCGGTGCAGGCCGGTCCGCTCCCCCGCCGCCGTGGCGGGCGCGCGGACCGGCCGTCTCACGCGGACTACGGCAGCGGGCCGCCGGCGGCCAGCGCCGAGAGCTCGGCGAACTCCTCCGGCTTGAGCGATGCGCCGCCCACCAGGCCGCCGTCCACATCGGGCTGGCCGACGATGTCGGCGACGTTCTTCGCGCCGACCGATCCGCCGTAGAGCACGCGCACGGTCTCGGCGACCTCCGCCGAGGCGAGCGAGGCCAGCTCGGCCCGGATGGCCGCGCACACCTCCTGCGCGTCCTCCGGGGTGGCGACCCGACCGGTGCCGATGGCCCACACCGGCTCGTAGGCGATGACCGTGCGGCCGATCTCCTCGGCCGACAGGCCCGCCAGCGAACCGCGGACCTGGGCCACGCAGTGCGCGACGTGCTCGCCGCGCTCACGGACGTCCAGGCCCTCGCCGACACACACGATCGGGGTCATGTCCGCATCGAGCACCACCTTGGCCTTGGCGGCCACCAGCGCATCGTCCTCACCGTGCATCTCGCGACGCTCGGAGTGGCCGACGATGACGTAGGTGCAGCCGAGCTTGGCCAGCATCGAGGCGCTGACCTCACCGGTGTAGGCGCCCGAGGCGTGGGCGGAGACGTCCTGCGCACCGTGGGTGAGCAGCAGCTTGTCGCCCTCGATGAGGGTCTGCACGCTGCGGATGTCGGTGAACGGCGGGATCACCGCGACGTCGACGGCGTCGAAGTACTTCTTCGGCAGTGCGAAGGCGACCTTCTGCACCAGGGCGATGGCCTCGATGTGGTTGAGGTTCATCTTCCAGTTGCCGGCGATCAGGGGCTTGCGCGCCAAGATTCAGCCCTCCTTCTTCTCGAGCACGGACAGACCGGGCAACTGCTTGCCCTCCAGGAACTCCAGCGAGGCCCCACCGCCGGTGGAGATGTGGCTGAAGCCGTCCTCGGCCAGGCCGAGGGTGCGCACCGCGGCCGCGGAGTCGCCGCCGCCGACCACGGAGAACGCACCATCGGAGGTGGCGCCGATGATCGCCTCGGCCACCCCGCGGGTGCCCGCGGAGAAGGCCTCGAACTCGAACACGCCCATCGGCCCGTTCCAGAACACGGTCTTGGCGGCGC
>JAJYRZ010000172.1 GCA_021793835.1 Actinomycetes bacterium
GACGAGCCTTCGGGTCTCGCAGGACGCCTGAATCGCGGACTGCTCGATCGCCGCGGTTGCCGCTTCCAGTTCGTCGAGCGTCGGCGCGGAGACGCTGACCAGGCCCGACACTCGGAGCACCCCGTGGCCGGCGGTCAGGTCGGCTTCTTGTTGGAGCACGTCTTGGTACTCGGCAGTCTGCGTGGCGTCCTCGATCTGCCCCATCCGGGCACGTTGGGCAGCATCCGAGATGTGTTCGACCTTCTTCTTACGGATGTCGCGTGCGGCCTGGTCGGAGCGCATCGGGGTGTAGATCAGCGACACCGAGCGTTGGATGCCGGTGGACAGCAGCACC
Organism: Actinomycetes bacterium; assembly: GCA_021793835.1. GTDB lineage: Bacteria > Actinomycetota > Actinomycetes > Mycobacteriales > Mycobacteriaceae > Tomitella. The sequence goes on from JAJYRZ010000172.1 coordinate 335, forward strand.
GGGGCCAGGAACCCCGGATACACCATCGACCTCGGCCACTCCGAAACCCACAGCACGACGTGCCAGGCAGAATCGGTGCGCAGATTGCCCCAGGTCTCTGTCACCGCGACCGGGCCGGCGGCGGCGAGCTCCTGCCCGAGCCGTCCGTGCCGTTCCAGCGTCGCCGCGACGGCCGGGTCGTAGGCCGAGCGCAGGATCACCGCGATCTGGCCGGGGCCGAGCCAGCCGGTCGGGGACAGGTCCGCCGAGCGCAGCGCGGCGGTGAGTGTCGCCATCTCCTGGCGGAGTACCGCCGCGGCGCCGCGGATGCCGCCGCCTGCGGTCCTGATCTGCCGGGCGGCCGTCTTCATGTCCAGGGACAGGCTGATCGTGGTGGCGTGCCGCTCTCCGGTGGGGCCGGCCCGTTCGATCAGTTCGGCGTATGTCTGGGAGGCCCAGGTGTCGTCGGCGGTGCCGTGCTCGGCCCACCACTCGGCCAGTCCGCTGCCGGAGTCAGGCAGGGTCCGTTCGAGCACTTGCAGGGTCGCGATCCGCCCCGAGCGGCACACTGTCGCAAGCACCCGCCCCCAGGCGGTGACGCGGCGTTCCTGCTCGCCGGGGTCCAGCAGCACGAACGCGGGATGGGTGACCTCGCAGATTACCGTGAGCGTGCCCTGGCGGGGGTCGTGGATCATGCACGCCCCGGTCTCGGGGTCCAGATGTTCCCGGAGCCGGGCCATGTCGCCGGGCAACGCCAGGTTCCCGGCCGGTCGAGGTTTGACGATGCGGCGTCGGTAGAGCAGTTGTCCGCCGGTCGTGCGCCACAGCCACCAGCACGCGACCGGGAGCCATTCGACCAACGGCCGCCCGGCGACAGGTACCCAGGTGAGCGCCGCCGCAAGCAGCCACACGGGGGCGGTGTAGGCCAGCAGCATCCCGGCCCCGCCGTAGAACGCCGCCAGCACGGTCAGCCCGCCGACGCCGAGGGTGATGAGCTGCGGGACCGAGAGGCCGAGCAGCACGCCCCGGCGGGTGAGCCGGCTGAACTTCATCGGCGTCAGCTCGCTACCGGGCACCTTCTGTTCGGTCGGCATGGTCGCTCACTCCTTCGCGGTCTGCGGCGGGTCGGACTTGGGGGGCGCGGAGGTCCGCGGCTGCGGAGTCGATGGCGGTGGCGGCGTCTTCGATGGCGCGGTGCTGCCGCCGTGGCCCTCGGCTCCGCTCGCGGCGGTCTCGGCTTGACCGGCGACGGCCTGGCCTGCCTTCGGTCCGGCTTCGGCGGCGCCCTTGACGATCTGCGCGCCGACGACGACGGCTGCGGCAGGTCCCGCCGCCGCGCCCGCGCTTCCCCCGGCACTCGCTCCTGCCCCTGCTCCGCCAGCACCGCCACCGGCGGCGGGTGCAGGCGTCTTGGGCGGTGGTGTTCCGCCCGATCCGCCGGACCCGCCCCCGGAGCCACCGCCGGAACTGCCACCGCCCTTGGGGTCATCGAGCACCTTCTTGGGCTCGCTGCCGCCCTTGGCCCTGGATGGGATCGGGAGCGGACGGTTAAGCGCGTTTTTCGCCTCCTGCTCGGTGCCCATCTGCTGGTAGAGGTCGAAGCCGATGAACGACACGAAGCGGTAGACCATGTAGGGCGCGAACGCGGCGATGCCCATCAGGACGATGCCGGTGATCGGCTCGGTCACGGCGGCGATGTCCGCCTCGATCGGGGTGGCGATCTGGGTGATCGCCAGCAAGAAGATGACGACCAGCACCAGCTTGGAGACGATCAGCGCGATCACGAACGCCGCCCACTTGCCGATCCAGCCGCGGGTGGCGTCCCAGGACGCGCCGGCGAACGCGATCGGCGCCAGCACGACGCCGACCAGCAGCAGAGCCTTGCGGATCAACAGTGAGAACCAGACGATGAAGACGGCGGCGATCATCAGTCCGGCCAGGAAGATGGTGACGATCGCCCCGACACCAGGCGCGGCGATGTTGATGCCCGCGAGTCCGGCGGCGAGCAGGATGATCTTGTCGCCCATCGTCTCGGTGGTCTCCCCGGATGCCTGGATGATGCCGATGCAGAGCTGGTCTACGATTTCCAGCGCGAGCGCGGTCAGCGTGACCACGACGAACGCGCCGAGCACCGACTTCGCGGCTCCGAGCGCGGCACGAGACAGGGCGGTCGGGTCGCGCTTGATGAGTCCGGTGATGAGTTGCAGGCAGAAGAAGATCAGGACGAGGAAGACCCCGATCCCGAAGATCAGGTTGTAGACCGCCGTGAATCCATCGGCGGTCACGTCGACCAGGGTGGTTGTGTCGAACACGGCCCACATCGCCTCGATCAGCCAGCCGGCCGCGCCGCCCATCGCCTGGGCGAGCCAGTCGAACGGGGCCGCTACGACGGTTGCGGCGGCTTCGCCGGCGACATCGCAGACGGTCGAGATGATTGGCACATCGCAGACGCTCATCGCGAATCTCCTGCTGTGACCGGCCGTGCTACACCGACTGGCCCACGTTCCAGAAGAAGTTGACGAGCGTCACTGCCGCACCGCAGACCACCGCGGCACCGCAGGAGATGAGGACGCCCAGCTTCCCCCTGCCCGCCAGATGCGGGTTCGAGCTGTTGGAGCCGTAGGCCCACACGATCGCGGAGACGATCAGGGCGAGCACGGCCAGGATGAGGCCGATAGTCATCACGGCGCCGACGATGGTGCGGAGCTGTTCGATGCCGGGCAGTCCGGAGCTGTTGGGGTCGATGTCGATCACGGTGGTTACTCCCTCGCTGAGCAGATGGCTTGTGACGGCGAGGTGAACCAGGAAGCGACTGGCGCGAGCAGGCAAGCGAACGGCCCGCCCCAGGCAGAGAGCGGGCCACAGGGATCGTCAGACGGTCAAAGCTGGTTGCCGAGGGCGATGAGCCAGTTCACCCATGCGACCCCGGCACCGGCGAGGGCGGCTGCGCCGACGCCGACCAGCACGCCGACTCTGCCCTTGGACGCGAGGGAGTGGTTGCCGTGCGAGGCGCCCAGCGCCCAGCAGATCGCCGAGACGACGACCATGAGCACGGCGACCAGCAGCACGATCGTCAGCAAGGCTCCGATGACCTGTTTCAGATCGCCGATGCCGCCGAGTCCATCGAAGTCGGGGAAGACGCCCATCACGCGCCTACCTTGACGGTCACGTGCAGGTGGTCGTAGTGCCCGCCGGTCACGTCGGCGGGGTCGTGCATGCCGCCGCCGTTGTAGGGGCGCCAGCCTTCGGCATCGCGGGACAGCGACCAGATTTTGCCCTGCCAGATCAGGTACTCGATGCCGAGAGATTCGGCGTGGTCCTTCATCCAGTTCGTGACCCGCCAGCCGTCCTCGAGCTGCACAGGTGTCGGGTGCGTGCCGATCCGGTTCCCAAAGGTGATGTCACAGGCCCTGCCCAGCGGATGCTCCGACCTCGTGCCAGGCCGGGGCGAGTAACAGGCCCAGGAGGTGTCGGGGAACGCGGCGTGGGCCTGAGCCATGAGGTGCGCCATCCGCGCGGTGATCTGCCCGTCGCTGGTGGGGTCATCGACCATCTGGTCGGGGTCACCGTCCAGCGGTGCGGGATCGCCCGGCGTGCTGCCCGTGGTGTCGCATCCGTTCGGGCTGCCCACGCTGGCTTCGGGCAGGTCTGCCGCGTTGTGGTCGTTGAGCCACTTGGCTGCGTCGACCGCCTCGCCGCTCGTACCGCCGGGCCTGACCTCGAAGTGCAGATGCGGCCCCGTTGAGTTGCCGGAGCTGCCGACATCGCCGATGTGCTGACCGGCGACCACTCGATCACCGCGCGAGACATGGATGCCGTGCTCCCACATATGGGCGTAGGCGGTCGCGACGGTCTGGCCGTCGATCTGATGCTCGATGACGATCAGCCCGCCATACCCGCCGCTGAACTCCGCGACCGTCACGGTCCCGTCCGCGGCAGCGAGGATTGGAGTGCCATCAGGGGCGGCGAAGTCCGTGCCGGTGTGGAACGAGGGCTCACCCGTGATCGGGTGGATACGCGGCCCGAACTCGCTGGTGAGCACCCATGTCCCCTCGGGGAGCGGGAACACCACGCGAGCGGACTGCGCCACCGGCCCCGCGGCGAGCACAGCGCTCGCTGGGCCGGCTTCGCCTCTGCCGCCGGTGAGGGCGGCGAGGATGGCTTCAGCGACCGGCTCGTAGTTGCGATAGCGATCCGGGTAGGCCGACACCTCGACGGCTTGCGCGGCCTCGCCGGGGTCCATCTGCTGCCAGCCCGGAATGTCCAGCAGACCGCGCGGGCTCGGGTAGTTCGGGCCGGTCGGGCCGCCGAAGAACGCCCGCGCCTGATACTGCGGGTCCATCAGTTCCGCGACGGTGCCCCAACCCGACTGCGGCCGCATCTGGAACAAGCCGAGCGAGTCGTGATCCGAGCCGTTGCCGTCATTCGGGTAGTTGCCGCTCTCGGGGTAGGCGCCGGTGTTCGCCAGCATCCGCAGAGTGCTCTCGGTGAGCGCGGCCATCAGCGCGATCGTGATTCCGGGCCGGCCCACGCCCTCGATCCCGCCACCGATCGTGATGATCGTGGCCGCGTGCGTGAGCTGCTGCTGATTCAGGGTGAACGTATCGCCGTTGGCGGTCGTGACCGTCAGTGAGTCCGGAACGCTACCTACGGTGACCGAGCCGCCGGGCACAACGCAGTTCACGGCGGCACGATTCATCAGTACACCGACTCCGACCAGCCCCAGCATGGGACCGAGCAGGAGCAACGCGAGGACGGCGGCGGCGAGCTTCTTGACCACGACAACCCCCCCGGCTATCGGAGCGGGTTGTCGACTTGCGACAGGCGCAGCACATGACACAGGCCCGTGCGGAACTGCGGTGCCGGCGGCGGGCAGGCCAGGAACACAGTGAAGCTCACCGAGTGCTCCGAGGTCACCGGTTCGCCGTTCCAGACGCCCTCGCGGTGACGGGTGCCCTCGATCGTGACCGCGGTGGCACCGGGCGGGAGCTGACCGGGCTGGGCCTGCTCGACCGCCTGATCCCATGCCTCGGGCACGAAGGAGTCGTCAATGACCAGGTGCTGGGTCGTGGCGTACTTGCGCAGCTCAACCCATGCATCACGGGTTGGCAGGTAGGCGGCGATGTCGGAGGCGAGGCCGGCCTGCTCGTGACCGGACGGGTCCCCGACCTCCAAAATCGCGGCGGAGTAGTCCAGTGGCATCAGCCCCGAGCCGGTGTCCCAGCCAAACAGCGCCTCGGCGACGTTGCGGGCGAACGCATCCGGGTCGTGCGAGGGGATCACCTGCGGCGGCTCCGATCCACTGGGTTCGGACTCACCCGGAGCGGTGACGGTCGGAACCGGATCGGGAGAAGGATCGTTCGGCTGTCGCGGGCCGGTGATGAGCCCGTACACGCCGACGCCGATCAGGAGCAGCAGGGCGAGGCCGGCGGCGATCACGGCGATGGGTCGACCACGAGGCCAGGAGGCGAGATTCGTCTTCATGCCCGCCAGGTGAGCCCGCCCGCGACTGGCGCGTCGGCATGGCTCAGAGGGCGCGCAGCAACGGCCGATCCTGTTGTGCCTCAGTGCGGGCGGCGCGGAGCCGAGCGGCGAACTCGGTCGTGCCCTCGACCGTGGCGAAGAACGCCTCGACCTGCTCATCGGTGAGTTCGGCGGCCAGCTCGTCCACGTCGTAGTGGGTCCACCACGCCTCCAGGTCGCCCCAGGTCAGCACGAACGCGCGCACCGAGAACCGCGCCGGCCGCTCATCCGCGTCGACCGGACGGCGAGACCGTGCGGCCGGCTTCGCGGCCTTGCCGGCCTTCGCGGCGTGGACGCGAGCGAGTGCTTGGTCGGCCAGCTCGTGCAGTTGGCGGTCTCGCTCGGTGGTGTCCTCGGCGTGCGCGGCTCGGAGGCTCTGGAAGATCGGGTTGACCGGCGCGCCGGCCTCGATCTCCATCAGCCCATCGCGCGCCTGGGCGCGCATCTGCGCCGGCATGGCGGGGTCTTCTGCCAGGCGTTGCAGGAATCCGATCTGCTCCAGTCTGGTGTAGGAGGAGGAGCCGGTGACCATGCGCGCCGCCTGCGCGCGGGCGTCCCCGAGCTGACCGGGTGCCGGTGGTCCCGCCGAATCGGCGGGACCATGCTTTCCGGGCTCGTGACCGTCTCGGAACTGGGTGGCGGCCTTCCTCCGGGCGGCGTCCTCGGCCACGAGTTCCTTGATTTCCCGGTACAGGCCGGCGGCCTCGATCGGTGTCAGCGGCTTGTGAAGCTGGTTGTCGTCCTGTTCGGCCAGCAGATGCCCGAGCCGGTCGGAGATGCCCGAGCGCACCCACACGCTGACCCGCCGCTGGCCGAGCTTCTTGATCGCCGCGAGCCGGCGTGCCCCGCACACCAGCG
>JAJYRZ010000173.1 GCA_021793835.1 Actinomycetes bacterium
GATAGGCGAGATACACTGTGTCGCGCACGTCGTCCTCGTCGTCCGCGGGGGCCGGAGCCGGGGTCTTGTCACCGGTCGGCGGGGCGACCCGCTCGATCTCCGCGGTCAGCGCCTCGGCGTGGGCGGTGCGCTGCTCGGCGATCGCGGTGATCACCTCGGCCCGCTCGGGGCTGTGTTCGGCCAGTCGTGTGGCCAGCGCCGCATCGGTGCGGGCGGCAGCCGCGGGGGCCTCGAGCAGATCGACCGGCGGGGCCGGGTCGGCGCAGGCGGCCAGCGAGGTCAGGGCCGGTGCCGCCGCCAGGGCGGCGACGGCCAGCCCGCCGATCCGCAGCGCGTCGCGGCGCGGATAGCGAGTGGGCCGGCTCACTGCCGGGGCCGGGGAAGACGGGGTCGGATGCACGCGGGACAGTGTGCCACCCCGGACGCGATACGCTTGACCGACACCCGGGACCCCGGGTGCGCATGGCCGTGTGTGAGAGCGCCGACCCACAGGTGGGCGGGCGGAGGAGGGACCGGGATGTCGGAGCAGCGACGCGAGACCGTGATGGGTCTGGTGACCGGCCCCGTCGAGGCCGCGGGCTTCGACGTCGAGGACGTGAAGGTCGCCGGGGGCGGGGCGCGCACCGTGGTCACGGTGGTGGTCGACTCCGATCGGGGCCTGGGCATGGACGACGTGGTCGCGGTGACCGAGCTGGTCTCCGAGATCCTCGACCGCGAACGGTTCCTGGGTGAGCGGCCGTACACCCTCGAGGTGACCTCGCCGGGGGTGGACCGGCCCCTGACCGCGCCGCGCCACTGGCGCCGCTCGCGCGGCCGGCGCGCCGCGGTCACCGTCGACGGCCGGGTGCTGCGCGCACGCATCGGCCGCCTCGACGACGCCGAGGCGCCCACCACGGTCGAGCTCGCGGTACCCGCCAAGGGGGGACCGGTGGTGCGCGAGGTGCCGCTGGCCGAGATCGAGCGCGCCGTGGTCGAGGTGGAGTTCGGCAAGGCCGACCCGCGCGAGCTCGCGCTGACCGGAACGTCGGCCGATGCCGGCGGGGACGTGGCGGCGACGGTCGTCGACGCCGAGGAGGGAAACGACAAATGAATATCGACATGGCCGCACTGCGGGCGATCGAATCGGAGAAGGAGATCCCCTACGGGGCGATCCTGGAGGCGCTGAAGACGGCGCTTTTGACCGCCTACAAGCACACCGACGGACACCAGGTGCGCGGCGCCCGGATCGACATCGACGAGAAGTCCGGTCAGGTCCGTGTGCTGGTGCGCGAAGAGGACGCCGACGGCAACCTGATCTCCGAGTTCGACGACACCCCCGAGGGCTTCGGCCGGGTGGCCGCGACCACCGCGCGCCAGGTGATCCTCCAGCGGCTGCGCGATGCGGAGAACGAGCGCACCTTCGGCGAGTTCTCCACCCACGAGGGCGAGATCGTCTCCGGGATCGTCCAGCGCGACGCCGCCGCCAACGCGCGCGGCATGGTGATCGTGCGCATCGGCGGGGAGGCCGCCGGAGTCGAGGGCGTGCTGCCGCAGGCCGAGCAGGTGCCGGGGGAGACCTACGAGCACGGCGACCGGGTCAAGTGCTACGTCGTCGGGGTGTCGATGGGGGCGCGCGGGCCGCAGATCACGCTCTCGCGCACGCACCCGAACCTGGTGCGCAAGCTGTTCGCGCTCGAGGTGCCGGAGATCGCCGACGGCGCGGTGGAGATCGCCGCGGTCGCGCGTGAGGCCGGGCACCGGTCGAAGATCGCGGTGCACTCCACGATCGACGGGCTCAACGCCAAGGGCGCCTGCATCGGTCCGATGGGGCAGCGGGTGCGCAACGTGATGAGCGATCTGAACGGCGAGAAGATCGACATCGTCGACTTCGACGAGGATCCGGGCGCGTTCGTCGGCAACGCGCTGTCGCCGGCGAAGATCGTCTCGGTCACCGTCGTCGACCCGGTGGCCAAGGCCGCCCGGGTGGTCGTGCCCGACTATCAGCTCTCGCTGGCGATCGGCAAGGAGGGCCAGAACGCCCGCCTGGCCGCCCGGCTGACCGGATGGCGGATCGACATCCGCTCCGATGCCGAGACCGACGCCGAGACCGATGCGGACACCGACGACGAGTACGCCGACACGGACCGCTGAACAGACCGCGGTGCACGTCACCGCGGCCGCCGGTTCCCGAAACCCGGCAAGAAAAGGTAGACTGCTTGATGGCCCGATGTGCGGCTGACGCCGCCCCGCAGACCACGCCCCCGGCACGGCCGGAACGGACGTGTGTGGGATGTCGCAGACGCGCACCGGACATCGATCTGCTCCGCACGGTCGCCCGGCCGCGAGTCCCGCAGGGACACACGCTGGTCCCGGACCCGCGACGTGTGCTTCCCGGGCGGGGCGCCTGGGTGCACCCCACCGCGGAGTGTGTGGAGCAGGCGATGCGCAGGCGGGCCTTCGGCAGAGCGCTGCGGGTCGACGGACAGATCGACACCGAGCCGCTGTCGGCGCTGCTGGCAGCGCTGTGAACGGTCGCCGCACCGATCCGCACCCGCGGACCGGAAGCGGCGACGACCGATCGGGGCGGACACCGAGAGTCCGCGCCGATCCGACGAGTAGGACGGACCGAAGCAATGAGCACACCGTGAAGTACCGACGATGAACGGTCATCGCACATAACCCGAGGTCGTGCGGGCGCGCCCGCTCGACCTCACCAGTGAGGAGAGCAGTGGCAGGTAAGGCCCGCGTCCACGAGTTGGCGAAAGAACTCGGTGTGACGAGCAAGGAAGTTCTCGCCCGGCTGAAGGAGCAGGGTGAGTTCGTCAAGTCGGCGTCGTCGACGGTGGAACCTCCGGTCGCGCGGCGACTGAGGGAGTCCTTCGACGGCGCAGACGCCCCCGCCGGGGAGAAGTCCCCGGCCGCACCGGCGGCCAAGAAGTCGGCCGCCCCCAAGCCCGCGGCGGGTAAGCCCGCGGCCAAGCCGGGACCGGCCGGCCCGAAGCCGGGTCCGGCCGGCCCGAAGCCGGGTCCGGCCGCGGCCAAGCCCGGTCCCAAGCCCACCCCGGCCAAGCCGAGCCCGGCGACGGCCGCCAAGCCCGGCCCGAAGCCGGGACCGGCCAAGCCGATGCCCGCCAAGCCGATGCCGCCGAAGAAGCCGGCCGCTCCGGCCTCGCCCGCGGCCCAGTCGGCCACGCCCATCCCGGGGCCGGCGCCCAAGCCTGCCGCGCCCAAGCCCGGTGAGGGCGGCGCCAAGCCCGGCCCGAAGCCGGGACCGCGTCAGCCGCGGGTGGGCAACAACCCGTACTCCTCGGCGCCGCGGCCTGCGCCGCGGCCCGGCGGCGGTCGTCCCGCCCCGGGTGCCGGCGGCCCGCGTCCGCCCGCCGGTTCGGGCGGTCCCCGCCCGTCCCCGGCGAACATGCCGGCCCGGCCCTCGCCCGGTGCGATGCCGCAGCGTGCTGCGCGTCCGACCGGTCGTCCGGGCCGCGGCGGCGGTGGCGGCGGTCCGCGCGGTGGCGGCGGCGGTTTCCGTCCCGGTGGTCCCTCGGGTCCCGTCGGCGGTTTCCGCGGTCGCGGTCGCCCCGGCGGTCGCGGCAACACGGCGGGCGCCTTCGGTCGTCCCGGCGGCGCGCCGCGGCGCGGCCGCAAGTCCAAGCGGCAGAAGCGTCGCGAGTACGACCAGATGCAGGCCCCCACTGTGGGCGGCATGCGTCTGCCGCGCGGCAACGGCGAGACCATCCGGCTCGCCCGCGGCGCCTCGCTGGCGGACTTCGCAGACAAGATCGACGCCAACCCGGCCGCACTGGTCCAGGCGCTGTTCAACCTGGGCGAGATGGTCACGGCCACCGCTTCGGTGCCCGACGAGACCCTCGAGCTGCTCGGCGCGGAGATGAACTACGTCGTCGAGGTCGTCAGCCCCGAGGACGAGGACCGCGAGCTGCTCGAGCGCTTCGACCTGACCTACGGCGAGGACGAGGGTGGCGAGGAGGACCTCGAGCAGCGTCCGCCGGTGGTCACCGTCATGGGCCACGTCGACCACGGTAAGACCCGCCTGCTGGACTCGATCCGCAAGGCGAACGTGGGCGAGGGCGAAGCGGGCGGCATCACCCAGCACATCGGCGCCTACCAGGTCGCCGCGGAGCTGGAGGGCACCGAGCGTCTGATCACCTTCATCGACACCCCGGGTCACGAGGCGTTCACCGCCATGCGTGCCCGCGGTGCGAAGGCCACCGACATCGCGATCATCGTGGTGGCCGCCGACGACGGTGTGATGCCGCAGACGGTCGAGGCGATCAACCACGCCCAGGCCGCCGAGGTGCCGGTCGTGGTCGCGGTGAACAAGGTCGACAAGGAGACCGCGGATCCGACCAAGATCCGTGGCCAGATGACCGAGTACGGCCTGATCCCCGAGGAGTACGGCGGCGACACCATGTTCGTCGACATCTCGGCCAAGCAGGGCACCAACATCGACGAGCTCCTCGAAGCGGTGCTGCTGACCGCGGACGCCGCGCTGGATCTGCGGGCCAACCCGCACATGGACGCCCAGGGCGTGGCCATCGAGGCGCACCTGGACCGCGGTCGCGGTCCGGTGGCCACGGTGCTCATCCAGCGCGGCACCCTGCGGGTGGGCGACTCGATCGTCGCCGGCGACGCCTACGGGCGTGTGCGCCGGATGGTCGACGAGAACGGCGACGACGTCGAAGAGGCGCTGCCCTCGCGTCCGGTGCAGGTGGTGGGCTTCACCTCCGTGCCGGGGGCGGGCGACAACCTGCTGGTGGTCGACGAGGACCGGGTGGCCCGGCAGATCGCCGACAAGCGCAACGCGCGCAAGCGCAACGCGATGGCCGCACGCAGCCGCAAGCGGATCAGCCTGGAAGACCTGGACTCGGTGCTCAAGGAGTACAGCCAGCTCAACCTGATCTTGAAGGGCGACAACTCGGGTACCGTCGAGGCGCTCGAAGAGGCGCTGATGGGCATCGAGATCGACGACGAGGTGCAGCTGCGCGTCATCGACCGCGGTGTCGGTGCGGTCACCGAGACCAACGTCAACCTGGCGACGGCCTCGGACGCGATCATCATCGGGTTCAACGTCCGCACGGAGGGCAAGGCGACCGAGCTGGCCAACCGCGAGGGCGTGGAGATCCGGTACTACTCGGTGATCTACCAGGCCATCGACGAGATCGAGGCGGCCCTGAAGGGGATGCTCAAGCCGGTCTACGAAGAGGTCGAGCTGGGCAAGGCGGAGATCCGCGAGATCTTCCGCTCCTCGAAGGTCGGCAACATCGCCGGTTGCATGGTCACCGACGGTGTCGTGCGCCGCAACGCCAAGGCCCGGCTGGTCCGGGACGGCGCGGTGGTGGCCGACAACATCTCCATCACCTCGCTGCGGCGGGAGAAGGACGATGTCACCGAGGTCCGCGACGGGTTCGAATGCGGCATCGTGGTGTCGTACTCGGACATCAAGATCGGCGACGTGATCGACACGTTCGAACTGCGGGAGAAGCCGCGCGACTAGATCGGCGCCTGCTCCAGCGGTACGCACCGGCCCCGGACACCTCTAGCGGAGTCCGGGGCCGGTGCGTTCCCGACCCCGCCCCGCGGGGTCGTATCATCGATTACCGATGCATCGGCGCATCGGCGAAGGGAAGTGAACGGCAGTGGCAGATCCGGCCCGGGCCAGGCGACTGGCCAAGCGCATCGGGGAGATCGTCGCCCGCGCGATCCAGCACGAGATCAAAGACCCCCGACTCGAGTTCGTCACCATCACCGACACCCGACTCAGCGGCGACCTGCACGACGCGACGGTGTTCTACACCGTGCGCGGGGCGACCCTGGACGAGGAACCGGACCACCAGTCCGCGGCCGCGGCACTGGCCAAGGCGACCGGCACCCTGCGGTCGAAGGTCGGCGCCGGCACGGGCGTGCGGTTCACCCCGACCCTGACCTTCGAGCCGGACACCGTGCCCGATGCCGCCCGGCACATGGAGGAACTGCTGGCCAAGGCCCGCCAGGCCGACGCCGAGGTCGCGGCGGCCGCGGCCGGTGCGTCACCGGCCGGTGAGGCTGACCCGTACCGCACCCGTGAGGGCGAGGACCTGGACGACCAGGACGCGGAGGCCGGGCGCGGATGACCGCGCACGCCGGCGAGGCGATCGACGTCGCCGGGGCGGCCGCACTGCTGGCCCGGGCGGAGGCGGTGACCGTGCTCAGCCACGTCAACCCCGACGCCGACACCCTCGGCAGCGCGCTCGCCCTCGCGCTCGCCCTCGAGCGGAGCGGCACTGCGGTGCAGGTGTCGTTCCCGGCCCCGCACGTGCTGCCGCGCTCGCTGCACGTGCTGCCGCGCACCGACCTGATCGTGGCACCCGAGGCGCTGGGCACCGAGCACGAACTGGTCGTGGTCGTCGACTGCTCGACCGCCGAACGGGTCGGTGAGCTCGGCACGGTGCTCGGTGCCGCGCAGACCTCGCTGATCATCGACCACCACCGCACCAACCCCGGCTTCGGCGACCGCTACCTGATCGACGCCGACGCCCAGTCCACCTGCACGGTCGTCGAGCAGATCCTGCGTTCCTGGCCGGTGGAGATCGACCGGCAGATCGCCACCTGTCTGTACGCCGGGCTGGTCACCGACACCGGGGGACTGGCCCGAGCCCACGCCGATTCGCTGCGCCTGGCCGCTTC
>JAJYRZ010000174.1 GCA_021793835.1 Actinomycetes bacterium
CGGTTGTGGTGGGTGTGCGGACCGCCGAGGGTGTCCATGTCGACCTGCTCACCGGTCACCTCGCGCACCACGTCCGGGCCGGTGACGAACACCCGCGCCTCGGGCGCCATGACGACCACGTCGGTCAGGGCCGGGCCGTAGGCGGCGCCGCCGGCGGCGAAGGCGAGCACCACCGAGATCTGCGGGATCTGCCCCGAGGCGGTGATCATCGACTGGAAGACCGCGCCGACCGCGTGCAGGGCCTCCACACCCTCGGCCAGGCGGGCGCCGCCCGAATGCCACAGCCCGACGATCGGGGTCTGCTCGGCCAGCGCGACGGCGTAGGCGTCGACGATGTGGCCGCAGCCGTCCACCCCCATCGCCCCGCCCTTGACGGTGCCGTCGGTGCAGAAGGCGACGGTGCGCACCCCGGCGATCTCACCGGAGGCGGCCAGCACCCCGGAGTCGTCGCGCGGGTGCAGCGGCTCGGTGGTGCCGGGGTCGAAGAGCATCTCCAGCCGCAGCAGCGGATCGCGCGGGTCGACGGTGTCGGCGGCGTCGTGTCCGGGAACCAGCAGAGTCACGTCGGATCTCCTTGCCTTGGGCAGCGGGGTGGAGCGGTGGCGCGGACCGAGGGGACTACGGCCCGGCGCCGATGAGAAGCGGTGGGGCGGGGCCGACGGCCGGCCCGCGGCGCCCCGTGTTCGGAAAGACCACCCGGTGAGACCCGTGCGGGCCCCACCGGGTGGTGGCGGTCAGGCTCGGCCGAAGGCGATGGACACGTTGTGCCCACCGAAACCGAACGAGTTGTTGACCGCGACGTCGATGCGGCCGGTGCGCGGCGCGCCGGCGACGACGTCCAGATCGATCTCCGGATCCTGCTCTTCCAGGTTGAGCGTCGGGGGGACGACCTCCTGGTGGATCGACATCACCGTCAGCACCGACTCCAGGGCGCCGGCGGCGCCGATGGAGTGGCCCAGCGCGCCCTTGGGCGCGTAGACGCTGGCGTGGTCGCCGATCGAGGAGTTGATCGCGAGCGACTCGGCCAGGTCGCCGACACCGGTGGCGGTCGCGTGGGCGTTGACGTGCCCCACGTCGGCCGGATCGATGCCGCCGTAGCGCAGCGCCTTGGTGATCGACCGCGCCGCACCGCGCCCCTCCGGATCCGGCGCCACGATGTGGAAGCCGTCCGAGGTGGTCCCGGCGCCGAGCACGCGGGCGTAGATCGTCGCACCGCGCGCCTTGGCGTGGTCCTCACGTTCGAGCACCAGCACCGCGGAGGCCTCACCCATGACGAAGCCGTCCCGACCGGTGTCGAACGGCCGCGAGGCCGCCTGCGGATCGTCGTTGCGGGTGCTCATCGCCCGCATCATGGAGAAGCTGGCGATCGGCAGCGCGGAGATCTTGTTCTCCACCCCGCCGACGACCATGACGTCGGCCTCGTCCATCGCGATCATCCGCCAGCCCTGGGCCACGGCCTCCGAGCCCGACGCGCACGCCGAGGTCGGGGCGTGGACGCCCGCCCGCGCGCCGACCTCCAGGCCGACCGCGGCCGCCGGGCCGTTGGGCATGACCATCGGCACGGCGATCGGGGAGACCTTGCGCGGTCCGCCGGCCTCGAGCGCGTCGACGGTGGCGAACAGGGTGTCCATCCCGCCGAGCCCGGTGCCGATCGAGACCCCGATGCGCTCCTTCTCCACCTCGGGTGCACCGGCCTGCGCCCAGGCGTCCCGGCCGAGGGTCACGGCCAGCTGCTGAACGTAGTCCAGCCGCCGGGCCTCGACCTTCTTGAGCCGCTCCGCCGGGTCGGCCAGCAGCCGGCCGCCGAAGGTGACCGGCAGCTCGAGCTCGGTCACCCAGTCGTCGGTCAGCGTGGCGATCCCGCTCCGACCGTCGAGCAGACCCTGCCAGGTCTGCTCGAGGTCGGTGCCCACCGAGGTGGTGACGGCCATGCCGGTCACCACGACCGGGTGCAGGGCTGCGGTGTTCACGGGGCCGGTCACTGGCCCTCGACCGAGGCGCCCTCCGCCTCGAGCTTCTGGACGTAGGCGACGACGTCACCGACGGTGTTCAGGCTGGTCAGATCCTCATCCGGGATCTTGATGCCGTACTTGTCCTCGGTCTGCACGGCGATCTCGACCATCGACAGCGAGTCGATGTCCAGGTCGTCGACGAACGACTTCTCGACGGTGACCTCGCTGGGCTCGATGCCGGTGACCTCTTCGATGATCTCGGCGAGGTTGCTGATGATCTCTTCCTGGCTCAGCGCCATGGTGTCTTTCCCTTCATCGTGGTGCGGCCAGACGGTCGTCTCGCCTCTTAGGTGTCGGATCTGTAAGGCATGTGCGCACGATCCGGATGCGCGGTCTTTTAAGGGGCGCTAGGCGCCCAGTCCGGCCGGTCCGGCCAGATCGTCGGGGGTCTTCATCGCCAGCGTCGGGGTGCCGCGCATCTCGCGGCGGGCGATGCCGACCAGGGTGCCGGCCGGCGGCAGCTCGGCCAGGCCGGTCACGCCGCGCTCGCGCATGGTCGCGGTGCACAGGTCCCACCGCACCGGGCGGGTGACCTGGTCGACCAGGCGGCGCAGCACCTCGGCACCGTCGGTGAGCACTGCGCCGTCGGCGTTGGACAGAAGCGGCACGGCCGGATCGGCCGGGGTGATCTCGGCGGCCGCCGCGGCGACCTCGGCCACGGCCGGCTCCATGTATCGGGTGTGGAAGGCGCCGGCGACCGGCAGGGCGCGGACCCGGGCCTTCTCCGGCGGGGTCTCGGCCAGCTTCGCCAGATCCTCCAGGGCGCCGGCGGCCACGATCTGGCCCTTGGCGTTGCGGTTGGCCGGCTCGAGGCCGAGCTCGGCGATGCGGTCGAGGACCTCGTCCTCGTCGCCGCCGAGCACCGCCGACATGCCGGTCGGGGCGGCCGCGCAGGCCCGGGCCATGGCGGCGCCGCGCACGGCGGCCAGCCGCACGGCCTGATCGTCGGTGAGCACCCCGGCCACGGCGGCTGCGGCGACCTCGCCGATCGAGTGGCCGGCGGTGAGCATCGGGGTGGGCAGCAGATCGCGCTCGACCAGGGCCCGGTGCGCCAGCAGTGCGGCGGCCACCACAAGCGGCTGGGTCATCGCGGTGTCGGTGATCTCCTCGGCCTCGGCGGTGGTGCCCAGGCGGGCGAGGTCCATACCGGTGGCCTCCGACCATGCCTCGAGCCGGTCGGTGGCACCGTCGAGTGCCGTCCACGCGGCGAGCATGCCGGGGGTCTGGGAGCCCTGTCCGGGCGCAAGCAGAGCGATCACGGTCTACACACAACACCCCCGGGAGGGTGTAGCGGAGTGTTGACTGAGACGAACCTTAACGTCGGGTTTTGTGGGATTCATACAAAAACAGCGGAAAGCCGGCCGCATCTACTTTCGCCACGCGTTCGTTAGCCGCGGTGAGTGGAGTCACAACCGGTGGGAATGATGTGGCTGATGTGACTCATGGGGTCGTCGGAGGGGCGACTTCAGGCAGTCGGGACGTCGTCAGTGCGACACGGAGGACGTAGGCGTCGCGTGCATCGGTCGGTTCCCTGCCGGTGACGGTGGCGATCTTCTTCAATCGGTACCGGACGGTATTTGGATGGACATACAACTCCCGCGCGCAGCGCTCGATGGAACCGCCGGTGTCGAGGAAGTGTTCGAGGGTCTCGGGCAGCGGGGGGCCGGCGGCCAGCAGCGGTCCGGTGATCTGTGCGTGCAGCGCGGCCACCGCGGACCGGTCGCCGAGCAACACCCGCTCGGGCAGCAGTTCGGCGGCCGCGACCGGGCGCGGGGCCCCCGGCCAGCCGACCACCGACTGGAATCCGCGCAGCGCCTCGGCGGCGCTGTGGTGGGCCTCGGCCAGCGAATCGGCGGCCGAGCCGAGCACCACCGGCCCGTCGGCGAAGGCGGCGAGCAGCTCGTCGGTGAACTCGGCGAGCGGATCGACGGTGCCCGAGAGCACCACCACCAGCCGGGCGCCCTGGATCACCGCCAGGGCCGCCCGTCCGTGACGGTCGGCCACGGAGTGGATCTGGCCGACCGCGGTGCCCCGGTCGTCCGGCGGCGGGGCACCGACCAAGACGGTGACGGTGTCGGTGGCGCGCCAGTTCAAGGTGGCGGCCTGCGACAGAAGGGCCGGGCCGGACTCCCCGCGCACGATCGCATCGACCACCATCGCCTCCAGGCGGGTGTCCCAGGCGCCGCGGGACTCGGCGGCCGAGGCGTAGACCGCGGCCGCGGCGAATCCCAGGTCGCGGCCGTAGCGCAGCACCGATTCGGTGATCTGGCCGAGCTGGGCGTCGTCGCGCGCCATCAGCGGCAGCCAGGTCTCGAAGAACTCCATGGCCACCCGCACCATGTCCACGGTCTCGCGCAGACGCACCTTGCGGGTCAGGTCCTGGGGCACGACCCGGAAGGCCTGCACGGTGGCCAGTGTGTCGCCCTCGGGGTCTTGGACCCAGTCCACGAAGTTCGCGACGGCGGTCTGCACCACCATCTGCACGTCGGCGCGCTGGGAGGCGTCCAGGTCGGTGATGAACGGCAGCTGCTGCTCCATCGACCTCATCGCCTCGACGGCCAGGCGGCGCGAGTTGCGCTTGATCCGTCGCAGCAGGGCCTCGGAGAGCACCTGCTGGGTCTGGCGATGCCGATCGACGGGGCTGCGGGTCATGGCCCGACGCTACCGGGTGGGAGAGAAGGCGCGGTGACGTGCGTCGGCCCGGCCCGTCCCCGCTCGAAGGTGGGGCGGTTCCGGGGCCGGGCCGACGTGCGCGGGCGGGGTCGGTACGGGGTCAGACCACCCGCGGCTCGACGTCCTGCTCGGGCGCCGGCACGACCTCGTCGATCCGGTACAGCCGGGCGGCCTCGGCGGGCGCTTCGGCCGGCACCTTCCCGGCCCGGGCGAGCGCGGCCAGTGCGGCCACCACCACCGACTCGGCGTCGATGTTGAAGTAGCGGCGGGCGGCCTCGCGGGTGTCGGAGAAGCCGAAGCCCTCCGCACCGAGGGTGACGTAGTCGCCCGGCACCCACTGGCGGATCTGGTCGGGCACCTGGTGCATCCAGTCCGACACCGCGACGAACGGGCCCTCGGCCGCGCCGAGCTTGGCCGTCACATACGGGGTCGGCGCCTCGGCGGCCGGATCGCGCAGGGCGGCGGTCTCGCACTCGAGCGCATCGCGGCGCAGCTCCGACCAGGAGGTGACCGACCAGCGGTCGGCCGTGACGCCCCAGTCGGACTCGAGCAGCTCGGCGGCCCGCTCGATCCACGGCAGGCCCACGCCCGAGGCCATCAGCTGCACGCGCGGGCCCTCGCCGGCGCCCACGCCCACCCGGTAGATGCCCTTGAGCAGGCCCTCGACGTCCAGGTGCTCGGGCTCGGCCGGCTGGCTGATCGGCTCGTTGTAGATGGTCAGGTAGTAGTACACGTTCTCGCCGCCGAAGCCGTCGGCGAGGGTGCCGTCCTCGTTCACGGTGCCGCCGTACATCCGGCGCAGCCCGTCCTTGATGATGTGCGCGAGCTCGTAGGCGTACGCCGGGTCGTAGGCGATCACGCCCGGGTTGGTCGCGGCCAGCAGCAGCGAATGGCCGTCCGCGTGCTGCAGACCTTCACCGGTGAGCGTGGTGCGCCCGGCGGTGGCACCGAGGACGAACCCGCGGGTCATCTGGTCGGCCGCGGCCCAGAAGCCGTCGCCGGTGCGCTGGAACCCGAACATCGAGTAGAAGATGTACAGCGGGATCAGCGGGATCCCGTGGGTGGCGTACGAGGTGCCCACCGCGGTGAACGAGGCGACCGAGCCGGCCTCGTTGATGCCCTCGTGCAGGATGTGCCCGTCCTCGGACTCGCGGTAGGCCAGCATCAGGTCCGCATCGACCGGGGTGTAGGCCTGGCCGTGCGGGTTGTAGATCTTCAGCGTCGAGAACCACGAGTCCATGCCGAAGGTGCGGGCCTCGTCCGGGATGATCGGCACGATGCGCCAACCGATCTCCGGATCCTTGAGCAGCTCGCGGAAGATCCGCACCAGCGCCATGGTCGTGGCGACCTGCTGCTTGCCCGACCCCTTGCGCACCACGTCGTAGGGCTTGTCGTCCGGCAGGGTCAGCGGGGCGGCGTCGGTGCGGCGCTCGGGCACGAACCCGCCGAGGGCCTTGCGCCGCTCGAGCGCGTAGCGGATCTCCGGGGCCGCCTCGCCCGGGTGGTAATAGGGCGGCAGGAACGGATCGGCCTCGAGCTCGGAGTCGGCGACCGGGATGCGCATCGCGTCGCGGAACTGCTTGAGGTCGTCCAGGGTCAGCTTCTTCATCTGGTGGGTGGCGTTGCGACCCTCGAAGTGGGTGATCGTGTAGCCCTTGATCGTCAGGGCCAGGATCACCGTCGGCTGGCCGACGTGCTCGGTGGCGGCCTTGTAGGCGGCGTAGATCTTGCGGTAGTCGTGCCCGCCGCGCTTGAGGTTCCAGATCTGCTCGTCGGTGTAGTCCTCGACCAGCGCCTTGGTGCGTGGGTCGCGGCCGAAGAAGTGCTGGCGGACGTAGCCGCCGTCCTTGGCCTTATAGGTCTGGTAGTCCCCGTCGGGGGTCTCGTTCATCAGGTTGACCAGAGCGCCGTCCTTGTCGGCGTGCAGCAGGGTGTCCCACTCCCCGCCCCAGACGACC
>JAJYRZ010000175.1 GCA_021793835.1 Actinomycetes bacterium
GTCACCGGCCGGTGACCGAGCGGATCGGCAGGTGAGCACCCGGTGACCGGCGGGCGAACCCGGTGGCCAAGAGTTCATCGACATGCCGGCGGCGGGCTCCCGCACGGTGACCGGCCGGACGGATCGGCGCGACATGGTCCAGACAGGGCGCGACGGAGATCCGCCGCGCTCCGGCAGACCTGTCCGGTCCCGACGTTTCCCCACACAAGGAGTCCGATGTCCCTCCCCTCGCGTCGTACGCGCATCCTGGCCACCGTCTTCGCCGCCCCGACCCTGCTGATCGCCGCGGCCTGCGGATCCGGGGTCGCCGATCAGAGTGCGGACGCTTCTGCACCGGCGGCCGGCGACGATGCGGTCGCCGCGCCGGCCGTCGCGGCGCCTGCGGCCGCCGGTGATCTCGAGGCCACCGGCGGCGCGCGCCGCACCGCCGGAGACCGCAGCGCGGCGATCCGGGACGCCGTCGACACCGCCGGAGCCAAGAACGTCATCCTGCTGATCGGCGACGGCATGGGCGATTCGGAGATCACCTCCGCCCGCAACGTCGCCGTCGGTGCGGGCGGGGCTTTCGCCGGGCTCGACGCCCTGCCGATGACCGGTCAGTACACCCATTACTCGCTGGACCGGGAGACCGGTCTGCCCGACTACGTCACCGACTCCGCGGCCAGCGGCACCGCCTGGGCGACCGGCACCAAGAGCTACAACGGTGCGATCTCGGTCGACATCGACGGCGCGCCGGTGCCCACCCTGCTCGAGCTGGCCAAGGACGCCGGGCTCAAGACCGGGAACGTGTCCACCGCCGAGATCCAGGACGCCACCCCGGCCGTGCAGCAGGCGCACGTGACCGAGCGCAAGTGCTACGGGCCCGAGGCCACCAGTGAGAAGTGCCCCGACAACGCGCTGGAGAACGGCGGGGACGGTTCGATCAGCGAGCAGTACCTCGACTCGCGCGCCGACGTGGTGCTCGGCGGGGGCGCGGCCTCGTTCGAGGAGCGTGCCGAGGCCGGCGACTACGAGGGCGAGACGCTGTTCGCCCAGGCCGAGGCGCGGGGCTACCAGGTGGTGCGCACCCCGGCCGAGCTCGATGCGGTCGACAGTGCCGATCAGGACGCCCCGCTGCTGGGCCTGTTCGCCGACGGCAACTTCGCACCCCGCTGGACCGGGGACAAGGCCGTGGTCGGCGGGATCGCCGAACCGGCCCAGCAGTGCACCGACAACCCGGAGCGCGACACCGCGGCCGAGCCGACCCTGGCGGCGATGACCGACAAGGCCATCGATCTGCTCTCCGGCACCGATGAGGGCTTCTTCCTGCAGGTCGAGGGCGCCTCGATCGACAAGGAGAACCATGCCGCGAACCCGTGCGGGCAGATCGGCGAGACCGTCGACCTCGACGAGGCGGTGCAGGTGGCCCTCGAGTTCGCCGAGCAGGAGGGCGACACCCTGGTGATCGTCACCGCCGACCACGCGCACACCAGCCAGATCGTGGCGCTGGACACCGAGTCCCCGGCGCTGACCTCGCGGCTGGTCACCGCGGACGGGGCCGAGATGGGCATCCTCTACGGCACCGCCGAGGAGGATGAGTCGCAGGGGCACACCGGGGCTCAGCTGCGCATCGCGGCCTACGGTCCGCGCGCGGCCAACGTGGTCGGACTGACCGACCAGACCGACGTGTTCTTCACCATCGCCGACGCGCTCGGCCTGGAGCACTGATCGGCTGACCCGGCCTGCGCCCCGCGCAGGGACGTACCGACACGGGCAGGCCCCCGGCCACCGGCCGGGGGCCTGCCCGTGTCGCGGTCTGCCGAGGTCAGGTGAAACGCTCGCGCAGCCGGTGCTTGACCAGCTTGCCGGTGGGGGTGCGCGGCAGCTCGTCGACGAACTCCACCCGCCGGGGCCGCTTGAAGGCGGCGAGCCGATCGGCCAGATGCGCCAGCAGCGTCTCGGCCAGCTCGGGGCCGGCGGCGGCGTCGTCGGCCGGTTGGACGATCGCGATCGGCACCTCGCCCATCTCCTCGTCCGGCACCCCGATCACCGCGACGTCGTGCACCTGGGGGTGCATGGTCAGCGCGTCCTCGGCCTCCTGCGGATAGATGTTGACCCCGCCGGAGATGATCGTGAACGCCGCCCGATCGGTCAGATACAGATAGCCGTCTTCGTCCACCCGCCCGATGTCGCCGGTGGTCGCCCAGTTCTCGTGCTCCGGGTGCCGGGAGGCCGCGGTCTTCTCCGGCGCCCCGTGATATTCGAAGGACGGGGTCTCACGCTCGAAGTACACGGTGCCGGTCCGGCCGACCTCCAGTTCCGCTCCGGTCTCGTCGCAGATGTGCACGGGCCCGAGCGCGGAGCGGCCCACCGAGCCGGGACGTTCGAGCCACTCGGCCGAGGAGATGAACGTCGCCCCGACCCCCTCGGTGGCCGCGTAGTACTCCTCGAGCACCGGGCCCCACCAGTCGATCATCGCGCGCTTGACCTCCACCGGGCACGGGGCCGCGGCGTGGATGGCCGCCCGCATGCTGGTCACGTCGTAGCGGTCGCGGATCTGGGCGGGCAGCTTGAGCATGCGCACGAACATCGTCGGCACCCACTGCGAATGGGTGACGCGGTAGCGCTCGATCAGCTCCAGCGAGGTCTCGGCGTCGAACCGGTCCATCAGGACCACCGTGCCGCCGGTGGAGGTGATCGTGCCGCAGAAGCGCAGCGGGGCGGCGTGATACAGCGGGGCCGGGCACAGGTAGACCGTGTCGGTGTCGAAGCCGTACATCGGGGTGAACACCGCCGTGTACGGGTCGGGGATCTGGTCGACCTGCCCGTCGGGCAGGGGCGGTTTGATGCCCTTGGGTCGGCCGGTGGTGCCCGAGGAGTACAGCATGTCCTGCCCGCGCGGCTGATCGGTCAGCGGCGCGTCGGGAACCTCGGCGAGCAGCTGCTCGTAGTCCTCGAAACCGTCGATCGTCCCGCCCCAGGCGATCCGCCGGCGCACCTCGGAGCCGAGCCGGCCCGCGATCGCCTCGACCGCCGCCTCGGCGCGGGCGGAGACGAACACCACCGCGGCGCGGCAGTCGGCGAGGACGAAGGCCGTCTCGGCGGCGGTGAGCTGCCAGTTCACCGCCGTGATGTACAGCCCCGAACGCAGTGCACCCCAGTACACCTCGAGCATCGCGACGTCGTTGTCGGAGACCATCGCCACGTGATCGCCCGGGCGCAGCCCGGCATCGCGCAGCAGGTGGGCGACCTTCCGGGAGCGCTGCTCGAGCCCGCCGTAGGTCAGCGTCTGGCCGGTGCTCGGCCGGACGACCGCGGCCTTGTCGGGGTCGGTGGCGGCGAAGGTGCCCGGATACATGTCGGCCTCCCGGTCCGGGCGGGCGCGCAGACCGCACCCGCCCCGTGTCGGCGGCCGCGGCCCTTCCTCCCGGCGCGGCCGTTGGTGGCCCGATGCTGACACGCACAGGGCGGCGTCGGGGCCGGATCGGCCCGGGTGTCCCGCCACCCGGGCGCGCCGGGGCCGATCAGCGCCGGTCGGCGAACAGCCGCTCCCACACCGCGTGGTCGGTGCGCGGTCCGCCCGCGGTGTCGGCGCCGTAGCGGGCGATCTCGGCCTCGATGTCCAGCGGCCGGGTCGGCGGGGTGCCCGGCGGCAGCGCCCCCTCGATCTCGGCGTCGGGCACCAGCCAGCACACCTCCAGGTCGATCCCGTCCGGATCCTTGGCGTACAGCGCCTTGGTCGAACCGTGGTCGCCCGCCCCGACCAGCGCGCCGGCGGCCGACAGCTTCTCGGCCGCCTCGGCCAGCTCGCGCAGCGTGCCCACCTCCCAGGCCAGGTGGTACAGGCCCGGCCGGCGCCCGACCGTCGGCGTGGGCTGGGGGCCGACCTCGAACAGGCCCAGGTCGTGATCGTTGGCCGAGTCGGCGGCCTGATAGAACACCGCGCCCGGGAACTCGGTGGGCAGCGGCCGGAAACCGAGCACCTGCTCGTAGAAGGCGCGGCTGGCGGCCAGATCGGAGACGTACAACACGGCGTGGTTCAGGCGGCGGATCCTCATGCTGGCCAGTGTGCCCGCTGCAGGTCGCGGCCGGTACCGCGGCGTCCGCTCGGCGGCCGCGGCGGCGGTGGACGGACGAGGAGGATGTGTGGACGGCCTCACAGGCATACCCTCGAGTGGAGCAGGACACTCATCGGAGTTTCTACGGGAAGGATCAACCGTGCCGAAGGATCAGACCATCGCCGCACTCGGTCGCGAGGACCGCAGTTTCGCTCCGCCCGCGGAGTTCGCCGCGCAGGCGAACGTCACCGCCGAGGCCTACGACCGGGCCGAGGCCGACCGGCTCGGCTTCTGGGGCGAACAGGCCGAGCGCATCAGCTGGGCCGAGCCGTTCACCGAGGTGCTCGACTGGTCGGACGCCCCGCACGCCAAGTGGTTCGTCGGCGGCAAGCTCAACGCCGCCTACAACTGCGTGGACCGGCACGTCGAGGCGGGACTCGGCGACCGGGTGGCCTACCACTTCGAGGGCGAGGGCGGCGATACCCGCACCATCACCTACGCCGACCTCAAAGACGAGGTGTGCAAGGCGGCCAACGCGCTGGTCGAACTGGGCGTGAAGACCGGGGATCGGGTGGCGCTGTACATGCCGATGATCCCGGAGACGGTGTTCGCGATGCTCGCCTGCGCACGCCTGGGCGCCCCGCACACCGTGATCTTCGGCGGCTTCTCCTCCCGTGCGGTGGCCGACCGGATCAAGGACTGCGGGGTCGAGGTGGTGATCACCGCCGACGGCGGCTACCGGCGCGGCAAGCCGTCGGGGCTCAAGGCCACGGTCGACGAGGCGCTCGAGGAGTGCCCGGACGTGCGCAGCGTGCTGGTGGTCCGGCGCACCGGTCAGGACGTCGCCTGGACCGAGGGCCGTGACCTGTGGTGGCACGAGGCCGTGGACCGGCAGTCGACCGAGCACGCCTACGAGGTCTTCGACGCCGAGCATCCGCTGTACGTCATGTATTCCTCGGGCACCACCGGCAAGCCCAAGGGCATCCTGCACACCACCGGCGGTTACCTGGTCGGCACCTCGTACACCCACTGGGCGGTGTTCGACATCAAGCCCGAGACCGACGTGTTCTGGACGGCGGCCGACATCGGCTGGGTGACCGGGCACTCCTACATCGTCTACGGGCCGCTGGCCAACGCGACGACCTCGATCATGTACGAGGGCACCCCCGACACCCCGCATCAGGGCCGCTGGTGGGAGATCGTCGACAAGTACAAGGCCACGATCCTGTACTGCGCGCCGACCGCGATCCGCACCTTCATGAAGTGGGGCCGGGAGATCCCGGCCGACTACGACCTGTCCTCACTGCGGCTGCTCGGCTCGGTCGGCGAGCCGATCAACCCCGAGGCGTGGATGTGGTACCGCGAGCACATCGGCCGCGACCGCTGCCCGGTGGTCGACACCTGGTGGCAGACCGAGAACGGGCAGATCCTGATCAGCCCGCTGCCCGGGGTCACCGACACCAAGCCGGGGGCGGCCATGCGCGCCCTGCCCGGCATCGTCGCCGACGTCTACACCGAGGACGGGCGACCGGTCGGCGCGGACGAGGGCGGCTACCTGGTGATCACCGAGCCGTGGCCGGCGATGCTGCGCACCCTGTGGGGTGACGACGAGCGGTACCTCGACACCTACTGGTCGCAGTATCCGGGCGTCTACTTCGCCGGCGACGGCGCCAAGCGCGACGCCGACGGCGACATCTGGGTGCTCGGCCGGGTCGACGACGTCATCAACGTCTCGGGGCACCGGATGTCGACCACCGAGGTCGAGTCGGCGCTGGTCTCCCACGACTGGGTGGCCGAGGCGGCGGTGGTCGGGGCGGCCGAGGAGACCACCGGCCAGTCGATCGAGGCGTTCGTGATCCTGCGCGAATCGGCCGGTTCGATCGAGGACGTGGTCGCCGAGCTGCGCGCACACGTGCGCAGCGAGATCGGCCCGATCGCCAGCCCCCGGTCGATCCTGGTGGTCGACGAGCTGCCTAAGACCCGCTCCGGCAAGATCATGCGCCGGCTGCTGCGCGACATCGCCGAGGGCCGCGAGATCGGGGACGTGACCACGCTGGCCGACGCGTCGGTGATGGACCGCATCAAGGCCTCGCTGCACCGATAGGTCGGCGCCGCCCGCCGGCGGGCGGCGAAGACCGGGGCCGGGCACGCGCCCCGGCCCCGGTGCCGGGTGTCAGAGCACGTCGAAGACGTCCGGGTCGGGGCCGATCCGCCCGGCCGGGCCGCGGTCGAGCCCGGACAGCGCCGCCATCTGCGCGGCATCGAGGGCGAAGTCGAACAGGGCCGCGTTCTCGGCCATGCGCGCCGGGGTCACCGACTTGGGGAAGACGATGTCGCCGCGCTGGATCGCCCAGCGCAGCAGCACCTGGGCGGGGGTGCGTGCGACCTGCGCGGCCGTCTCGGTGACCACCGGGTCGGTCAGCAGCGCTCCGCGCGCCAGCGGCGACCAGGCCTGCACCGCGATCTCGTGCTCGGCGCAGAAGGCGCGCACCTGATCGTT
>JAJYRZ010000176.1 GCA_021793835.1 Actinomycetes bacterium
CACCCTGCCCACCGGGGTGGAGGCGCTCAAGCTGCCGATCCTGGATTTCGACACCCCCGAGGTCAAGGGTCTGGTCGCCTCGATCACCGCCGGCGACACCGCCGCACTGAAGAACACGCTCGCCGACGGCGGCACCGCGCGGCTGATGACCCGGGTCTACGAGCAGATGGTCACCCAGCCCACCGCGCACGCCGGTTTCGGCACGGCGCTGACCCGCATCGCCAACCTCGATGCGGACATGGCGGGGCTCTACCACTGCCATTCGGGCAAGGACCGCACCGGCTGGATGACCGCCATCGTCTACTCGGCGCTCGGGGTGGACCGCGACGTGATCTTCGACGACTACCTGGCCTCCAACCGCTACCTGGCCGCCTCGAACGAGAAACTGTTCGAGCAGGTGTCGGCCGCCGGATACGACGCCGAACTGGTGCGCCCGTTCATGGAGCAGCGCACCGCATACCTGCAGGCCGCCTTCGACCGGGCCGAGCAGGAGTACGGCTCGATGGACGACTACCTCACCGGTGGGCTCGGCGCGGCGCCGGCGACCCTGGACGCGCTGCGCACTCTGCTGATCGGGTAGCCCGGGCGGGCCCGGCCGGCAGCCGTCCCGGCCTGCGAGACGCACCGGCCGCACCCGGCGCCCAGGTCGGTAGACCTGATCACCACACGGTGATCGTGGTCACCCGCCGCTCGGTGCGGGCGGCGGCCGCGGTCGCGCCACGACGAAGGGACCGCCGATGACCGCCACCACCGATCCGATCCGCCCGCTACGCGCCGACCGGGTGCCCGCCTGGGACCTCGAGGCCGACGTGGTGATCGCCGGCTACGGGGTGGCCGGGGCCGCGGCCGCGGTGGAGGCGGCCCGTGCCGGGGCCGATGTGCTGGTGCTCGAACGCGCCGGCGGCTGGGGCGGGGCGGCCTCACAGGCCGGCGGCTTCATCTATCTCGGCGGCGGCACCCCGGTGCAGAAGGCCTGCGGGTTCGAGGACTCGGCCGAGGAGATGGAGAAGTTCCTCACCGCGGCCCTGGGGCCCGGGGCGGATGCGGCGAAGATCGCCGACTACTGCGCGGGCAGCCTCGAGCACTTCGACTGGCTCGTCGGCGCGGGCGTGGTGTTCAAGCACTCCTACTGGGCCGAGCCCGGCTACGAGCCGCCCTTCGACGACGGGCTGATGTACTCCGGCGGGGAGAACGCCGCCCCGTTCAAAGACATCGCGGTGCCCGCCCCGCGCGGGCACGTCCCGCAGATGTCCGATAAGCAGACCGGCGCCAAGGGCGGCGGCTACATGCTGATGAAACCGCTCACCGACACCGCCGAGTCGCTCGGGGTGCGCGCCGAATACGACCTGCGCATCGTGCGGTTGATCGTCGATGAGACCGACCGGGTGGTCGGGGTGGTGGCCCGCCGCTACGGCGAGACGGTGCATGTGCGGGCCCGGCGCGGGGTGGTGCTGGCGACCGGCTCGTTCGCCTACAACGACGACATGATGGCCCGGTTCGCCCCGCGGCTGCTGGGCCGGCCCGCCGCCTCGGTCGAGGAGCACGACGGCCGGGCGATCCGCATCGCGCAGGCGCTCGGTGCGGACCTGGCGCACATGGACGCCACCGAGGTCGCGTTCTTCTGCGATCCGCAGCTGTTCTACCGCGGCATCCTGGTCAACGGCCGCGGCCAGCGCTTCACCGCCGAGGACACCTATTCGGGCCGGGTCGGCCAGCTGGGGCTGCTGCAGCAGGACGGTCAGGTGCTGCTCGTCCTCGACGAGCAGGCCTACGAGGAGGGCATGGCGGCGACCTCGGCGACCGAGCAGCTGAAGTTCACGCCCAAGTGGGTCGCCGAGACCGTCGCCGAACTCGAGGCCGAGATCGGGCTGGCCGAGGGCGCCCTGGTCTCCACCGTCGAGCTGTACAACCGGCATGCCGAGAACGGGGTGGATCCGCTGCTGGGTAAGAAGCCCGAGTGGGTGCGTCCCATCGGCTCCCCGGTCGCGGCGATCGATCTGCGCGGATTCTTCGGCGGGTTCACCCTCGGCGGGCTGCGCACCGACCTGGATTCGCGGGTGCTGCACGTCGACGGCGCCCCGATCGAGGGGCTGTTCGCTGCCGGGCGGTGCACCTCGGGGTTGAGCGCCTGGGGATACGCCTCGGGCGTCTCGCTCGGCGACGGCTCGTTCTACGGCCGCCGGGCCGGGGTCTCGGCCGCACGCGGCTGAAGCCCCCGCCCCTGCGCCGGGGTTCGGCTACTGCGGCGCGGCGCCGATCGCCGACCAGCGGCCGCGGCGGCGCTCGACCTCGACGTCGACACCGAAGGCGCGCGAGATCACCGCGGAGGTGACCACCTGGTCGACCGGACCGGCGGCGAGCACCCGGCCGCCGGCGAGCACCAGCGCGTGGGTGGTCGAGGCGGGCAGCTCTTCCAGGTGGTGGGTCACGGTCACCGACGCCAGCTGCGGGCGCCGGGTGTGCAGATCCGCCAGGGCGCCGAGCAGCAGTTCGCGGGCGGCCAGGTCCAGCCCGGTGGTCGGCTCGTCGAGCAGCAGCAGGTCCGGGTCACCCACCAGTGCCCGGGCGATCAGCGCGCGGCCGCGTTCGCCCTGCGACAGCACCGACCAGGGCGCGTCGGCGCGCGGGCGCAGCCCGAAGCCGTCGATCAGTTCCTCGGCCCGGCCCAGTTGCGCGGGCGTGGGGTCGAACCGGCGTGGCAGGTCGGCGGCAGCGACCAGTCCGGTGAGCACGGCCTGGCGCACCGTCAGATCCGGTTCGATGCGGCTGCGCGGATCGACGTGCCCGATGTGTCGGCGCAGGGTGAACATGTCGACCCGGCCCAACCGGTGGCCGAGCACCTCCACGCTGCCCGCGGTCGGGTGGGCGCGCGCCCCGCACAGCGCCAGCAGCGTCGACTTGCCGGCCCCGTTGGGTCCGAGCAGCGCCCACTGCTCACCGGCGCGCACCGTCAACTCGACCTGGCCGAGCAGGGTGCGACCCGCCCGCACCACGTCCACGGAATCGACCGTGAGCACCGGCCCCTGTGTGCGGACGTCCATCACCGCTCCTCCTCGTCACGTGTGCCGCCGTCATCTGCCTGCCCCCGTGACGATGCCACCCGCGCCCGCGCGCCCCGCGGGCCGGGGTACGGGCCCGGCTATGCTGGCCGCGCCCGCACCGTCACCGCCCTTTTCGGAGGTATTCGATGTCTGACCAGCCGACCGCCACGATCTACCACAACACCCGGTGCTCGAAGTCGCGGGAGACCCTGGCGCTGCTGCAGGAACACGGGGTCACCCCGGAGATCGTCGCCTACCTGGACACCCCGCCCACCCGCGAGAAGCTGGCCTCGCTGCTGGACCGGGCCGGGCTCGCCCCGCGGCAGGCGATCCGCACCGGGGAGCAGGTCTACAAGGACCTGGGTCTGGCCGACGCCGATGACGAGGCGCTGCTCGATGCGATGGTCGCCAACCCGATCCTGATCGAGCGTCCCCTGGTCGAGACCGATCTGGGGGTGCGGCTGGGTCGCCCGCCGGCCAACATCGTCGACATCCTGCCCGCGCGCCCGTGACCGGCCCGCGGCCGCGCGGTCGGACGCACAGCAGCGCACCCGCCCGCGCCCGGATTCCGGCCCCGGGCCTGCGGTGCGCTATCCTGACTGGCGTTGTCACGGCGAGGGCGCGACCGGATGATCCGGACGCGCCGTGATCGACGCGACCTGAGGTTCTGTGTGGCCCGACGTCCGGGTCGACGGTTCGCAAGGCGCACTCGTCGTGGACGGACCAACCACCGCTAGAACCCTGGGAGCCGATCCATGAGTGAAATCCGCATCAAGCCCGAAGCGCGCACCGACTTCGGTAAGGGCGCCTCGCGCCGCGACCGCCGCGCCGGCCGCATCCCGGCCGTGCTCTACGGCCGCGACGCCGAGCCGCAGCATCTGACCTTCCCGAACCTGGAGTTCGCGGCGATCATCCGTAACAACGGTGTCAACGCCGTGCTCACCCTGGATCTGCCCGAGGGCGAGCAGCTCGCGCTGACCAAGGTGGTCACCATCCACCCGATCCGCAACTACATCGAGCACGTCGACCTGATCACCGTCAAGCGCGGCGAGAAGGTCAGCGTCGAGGTCCCGGTCGTGCTCACCGGCGAATCCGCGCCGCAGACCCTGGTCTACCAGGACGTCGACACCATCCTGGTGCAGGCCGACGCGCTGAAGATCCCCGAGGAGATCGAGATCTCCATCGAGGACCTGGAGGCCGGTTCGCAGATCCTGGCCGGCGAGGTCGCACTGCCCGACGGTGCCGAGCTCGACGCCGACCCGGAGATGCTGGTCGTCAACGTCGTCGAACAGGTCGAGATCGTCGAGGAGACCGACGAGGACGAGGCCGAGGACGTCGAGACCGCCGAGGCCGGCGAGGAGGCGCCCGCCGACGAGGAGTGATCCTCGCACCCGGGCACCGCGCGGCGGCGTGAGCCGCCGTCCGCCCGGGCCGCACGGCTTTTCCGACGGCGCGTCGGCCGCACGATCGGCCGGCGCGCCGTCGCCCGTCCACACCCGGATCAGCGCCGCACAGCGCCGCCGCCCGTCCCTGATCACCGAGGAGTCCGCCCGATGTCCGATGCCCCCTTCGTGATCGCCGGTCTGGGCAATCCGGGCGAGAAGTATGCGCGCACCCGCCACAACATCGGTCAGATGGCCGTCGACACCCTGGCCGCCCGGCACGGGCTGAGCTTCGGTGCGCACCGCAAGTCCGGTGCCGAACTGGTCACCGGCCGCATCGACGGCCGGGCCGTGGTGCTGGTGCGCCCGCGCGCCTACATGAACGTCTCGGGCACCCAGATCGCGCTGGCCGCGAAGTTCTTCTCCGTCCCGGGCGAGAACATCGTGGCCGTGCACGACGAGTTGGATCTGGACTTCGGCACGCTGCGGCTCAAGCGCGGCGGCGGCGAGGGCGGCCACAACGGGCTGCGTTCGCTCACCGCCGCGGTGGGCACCAAGGACTACCTGCGGGTGCGGGTGGGCATCGGACGACCGCCGGGGCGGATGGATCCGGCCGCGTATGTGCTCAAACCCTTCTCCGCGGCCGAGGCCCGCGAACTGGACCTGGTGCGCGAGGAGACCGGGGACGCGATCGAGGCGCTGATCGCCGAGGGGCTGGAGGGCGCGCAGAACCGGGTGCACGCGGGCTGACCCCCGCCGGGGCCGGCCGTCCGGCCCGCTCGGTACCCTGGATCGTCCCCTCTCCCCTGCTCGTCGCTCCCCCGCGCGGAAGGATTCCCGTGACCGCACAGTCGTCGTCGGCCCCCGGCACCACCACCGACCACGGCGAGGAGCACCGCCGACCGGGACCGGCCGACGAGGTCGCCCGCCGCCGCACCTTCGCGGTGATCTCGCATCCGGACGCCGGCAAGTCCACGCTCACCGAGGCGCTCGCCCTGCACGCCCGGATGATCTCCGAGGCCGGCGCGATCCACGGCAAGGCGGGCCGGAAGTCGACCGTCTCGGACTGGATGGAGATGGAGAAGGCGCGCGGGATCTCGGTGACCTCGACCGCGCTGCAGTTCGAATACGACGGGCACGTGGTCAACCTCGTCGACACCCCCGGCCACTCCGACTTCTCGGAGGACACCTACCGGGTGCTCACCGCGGTCGACGCCGCGGTGATGCTCATCGACGCCGGTAAGGGCCTCGAGCCGCAGACGCTCAAGCTGTTCCAGGTGTGTAAGCACCGCGGCATCCCGGTGATCACGGTGATCAACAAGTGGGACCGGCCGGGCCGATCGGCCCTGGAGCTGCTCGACGAGATCGAGGAGCGCATCGGGCTGATCCCGACCCCGCTGTATCTACCCGTGGGCCAGTCGGGCGACTTCCGCGGCCTGCTGCGCCGCGAGGACCAGACCTACATCCACTTCACCCGCACCGCGGGCGGGGCCACCATCGCCCCCGAGGAGCACCTGGGCGCCGACGAGGCCGCGGCGCGGGAGGGCGAGGTGTGGCAGGAGGCGCTCGAGGAGTCCGAGCTGCTCGGTGAGACCGGCGCCGACCACGATCAGGAGATGTACCTGGCCGGGCACACCTCCCCGGTGATCTTCGCCTCGGCGATGCTCAACTTCGGGGTGCGCCAGATCCTGGACACCCTGCTGCGCTACGCCCCGGCCCCGCAGGGCCGCGAGGGTGTCGACGGCACCGTGCGCGAGGTGCTCGACCCGTTCTCGGCCGTGGTGTTCAAGGT
Source organism: Actinomycetes bacterium (assembly GCA_021793835.1). GTDB lineage: Bacteria > Actinomycetota > Actinomycetes > Mycobacteriales > Mycobacteriaceae > Tomitella. Next base: position 6,216 of record JAJYRZ010000176.1, read on the forward strand.
CCAGGCCGGCATGGACACCGCCCACCGCGACCGCCTGGCCTACATGCGCATCGTCTCGGGGGTGTTCGAGCGCGGCATGGTCGTCGACCACGCGCAGACCGGCCGGCCGTTCGCCACCAAGTACGCACTGACGGTGTTCGGCCGCGACCGCGAGACCGTGGACACCGCCTTCCCGGGCGACATCGTCGGGCTGGTCAACGCCACCGCCCTCGGGCCCGGCCACACCCTGTACTCGGGTAAGAAGATCGAGTTCCCGCCGATCCCGAACTTC
>JAJYRZ010000004.1 GCA_021793835.1 Actinomycetes bacterium
TTCCGATCTCCGGTCGCGGCGTGGCCGGCGCCCTGCTCGTGGCGCACCAGCACGTGACGGACCGTGGGCGAGTCGAACATCGGGTCGTAGACCGGCAGGATCGCCCCGCCCGGGATGCCGAAGACCACGTCGACGCCGAGCTCCTCGAGCGTGCGGACGACCGACTGTGCGCCGGTGACCTGCTCGGGCGGCAGACGACGACCGCTCAGGGCCGCATCGGTGACGGTCGCCGGGGTCGCAGACGACGCGGCGGCCGCACCGTCGACGGTCGGCGCCTTCCGGGTCTGCGGCTCGGGCCGTGCGGTTGGTGAACTCACTGCATGATCCTTCGTTCTGGTCCATCGTGCCTGGCAGGCAGGTGGACGGTGTGCGCTACGCGGGCAACAAAAAACCCTCGCCAGCATGCGTGCTGTACGAGGGTGCGCGTCGACGTCGAGGCCGGTCGGCGGTCCGGCTCAGGCGTGGACGCGCTGGCCGAGTACGTAAGGCTTGGTGAACATCACGTGGTCGACCGTAGGCGTGCTGCAGGCGCGGAGTCAACCGGACGTGACCACCGCCTCAGGTCGTGGGCGGGATTCGTCTCAGATGCAAGGATGGGGATCGTGTCCACCTCGCCTGACTCCGCCGACCAGCCTACCCCGCCCCGCGGTGAGCCCGATACCGCGGCGCCGACTCCGGAGGCGGTGATCCGCATTCCGGCCACCGCCTACGTCGCCGCCGCCTCGATCGGGGTGATCCTGTTGCTGCCGGCGATCGCCTGGCCGGCCTACTGGGGCTGGCTGCCGCTGGTGGCGGTCGCGGTCGCGCTGTGGATCCACCGCCGCCGCACCGTCGTCTCCCCCGCCGGGCTCCAGGTGCGCGGGCTGGTCGGCACGCGCACCGTGCCCTGGGACGCGGTGCGCGGCGTCGTCGTGCCCACCCCGCGGATCTTCGGCAAGTCCTGGGCGCGCGCGGTGCTCACCGACGACACCCGGCTGGCCCTGCCCGCGGTGACCTGGCGTCAGCTGCCCGCGGTCGGCTTCGCCAGCGGCGGCCGGTTCACCGCCCCCACCCCGGCCCCGCCTGCCGAGGACGACGCCGCCGACGCGGAGTAACGTCACGGGCCGACCCCCGTCGTCGGCCCGAGGTCTTTCCGGGTCTTTCCGGCCGCGCGGGGCTTTCGGTCCGTCCCCGATCATCGCAAGGGTTTGGAAAGCAGATGCCACCACTTCGTTCACGCACCACCACCTTCGGCCGTAACGCCGCCGGCGCCCGCGCACTGTGGCGCGCCACCGGGATGACCGACTCGGACTTCGGCAAGCCGATCGTGGCCATCGCCAACTCCTACACCCAGTTCGTGCCCGGGCACGTGCACCTGAAGGACCTCGGCGAGATCGTGGCCGAGGCGGTGGCCGAGGCCGGCGGGGTGGCGCGCGAGTTCCACACCATCGCCGTCGACGACGGCATCGCCATGGGCCACGCCGGCATGCTCTACTCGCTGCCCAGCCGCGAGATCATCGCCGACTCAGTGGAGTACATGGTCAACGCGCACACCGCCGACGCGCTGGTGTGCATCTCCAACTGCGACAAGATCACCCCGGGGATGTTCAACGCCGCGATGCGGCTGAACATCCCGACGATCTTCGTCTCCGGCGGGCCGATGGAGGCCGGCAAGGCCGTGGTGGTCGACGGGGTCGCCCAGGCGCCGACGGACCTGATCACCGCGATCTCGGCTTCCGCCTCGGACCAGGTGTCCGACGCAGGGCTGGCCGCGGTCGAGGAGTCGGCCTGCCCGACCTGCGGGTCGTGCTCGGGGATGTTCACCGCCAACTCGATGAACTGCCTGGTCGAGGCCCTCGGTCTCGCGCTGCCGGGCAACGGGTCCACCCTGGCCACCCACGAGGCGCGTCGGGCGCTGTTCAGCCGCGCCGGCACCGCGATCGTCGAGGCCGCCACCCGCTACTACCGCGACGACGACACCTCGGTGCTGCCGCGCGAGATCGCCACCCCGGCCGCCTTCCGCAACGCGATGGCGCTCGATGTGGCGATGGGCGGGTCGACCAACACCGTGCTGCACATCCTCGCCGGCGCCCAGGAGGGCGAGGTCGACTTCGACCTCGACGAGATCGATGCGATCAGCCGTAAGGTGCCGTGCCTGTCGAAGGTCGCCCCGAACTCCGACTACCACATGGAGGACGTGCACCGGGCCGGCGGCATCCCCGCTCTGCTCGGCGAGCTGCGCCGCGCTGGCCTGCTGGAGATGGACGTGTCGACGGTGCACGCGCCGACCATGGCCGCGTTCCTCGACGACTGGGACATCCGCTCGGGCACCGCGACCGACGAGGCGCTCGAGCTGTTCCACGCCGCCCCCGGCGGGGTGCGCACCACGCAGGCCTTCTCCACCGCCAACCGCTGGTCCTCGCTGGACACCGACGCCGAGTCCGGCTGCATCCGCGACTACGAGCACGCCTACACCACCGAGGGCGGGCTGTGTGTGCTGCGCGGCAACATCGCGGTCGACGGCGCGGTGCTCAAGACCGCGGGCATCGACGAGAAGCTGTTCAGCTTCCAGGGCCCGGCCGTGGTGGTCGAGTCGCAGGAGGAGGCGGGGTCGGTGATCTTGAACAAACAGATCACCGCCGGCGATGTGATCGTGGTGCGCTACGAGGGCCCCAAGGGCGGGCCGGGCATGCAGGAGATGCTGCACCCGACCTCGTTCCTCAAGGGCACCGGCATGGGCGAGGTGTGCGCGCTGATCACCGACGGTCGCTTCTCCGGCGGCACCTCGGGGCTGTCGATCGGCCACATCTCCCCCGAGGCCGCGGCCGGCGGCACGATCGGTCTGGTCGAGAACGGCGATCAGATCCGCATCGACGTGGCCACCCGCACCCTGGAAGTGCTCGTCGACGAGAAGACACTCGCCGCCCGGCGCGCGGCCATGGAGGCCTCCGAGCGGCCCTGGCAGCCGGTCTCGCGCGAGCGGCACGTGACCACCGCGCTGCGCGCCTACGCCTCGATGGCCACCTCGGCCGACAAGGGCGCGGTCCGGTACGTGCCCTGACCCGGTGACGGGGACCGCCCGCGCGGGCGGGAGACGATAGCGGCGGGGCGGGCACCGAGGATTCGGTGCCCGCCCCGCCGCTTTTTCGTCGCGTGCCGGTCCGCCCTCGCGCGGCTACAGCGGGTTGGTCCCCTGGAACACCCACCAGGTGACGATGCCCGCGGCGATGCCGAGCACCACGATCCCCGTCGAGCCCCAGGCCGGGCGGCGCGCCCAGCCGCGGGAGAAGTCCGCGGAGATCCGCCCCGGGCCGGCCAGGCCCACCCCGATCGCCATGAGCAGCAGGATCGATTCCAGTTCGATCCCAGGGACCTGTCCCCCGGACTCGGGGTCGCCGAAGACGTCCCGCCACCCGGTGCCCGACTTCATCACGCACCAGGCGTTGATCAGCACGGCGATCACCGCGGCCGCAGCCACCGGGGTGATCACACCGACCACCAGCAGCACGCCGGCCACCACCTCGGTGATCGGGGTCAGATAGGCGAAGACCGAGGCGTAGTCGTAGCCGACCGAGTCGAGGAAGTCCTTGAACCCGTCGATGCCGGGGCCGTTGAACCAGCCGGTGAGCTTCTGCAGGCCGTGCCCGATCATCACCAGACCGAGCACCACGCGCAGGATCAGCAGTCCCACACCGAGGGTGCCGCGGCGGTCGTCGGTCACCTCCACCGGTGCCGGGCCCTCGACCTGGTGGGCCCGCTGCTCCTCACGGTCCCACGCCTGATCGAGGTCATCGTCCACCTCGGGCAGCGGCACCGGCGCCGGCACGGGCCGATCCGCCGACAGCTCCTCGTAGGTGGGCAGGCGCCGGGTGGCGTAGCTCATCGGCTCGCCGTCGGGCAGATCCGCCTCGGGATCGAGCACCCGCCGATCGGCGGCCGGGACCTGCAGCACCTCGGTCTTGTCGTCGAAGGCCTCGGTGCGCTGGTCGGGCAGCACCGGCCCCTCCTCGGGGGCGGGCGTGTCCGAGCGCGACCAGGCCAGCCCGTCGGCCTCGCCCGGATCCAGCTCCGGGTCGGCGGCGGGCGGGGTCTGGTCGTCCGGGCCGGGCGCCGATGGCGGCGCCGGGTCGGGGCCGGCCGCGGCCAGCGGCGCGGTGTGGTCGTCGAAGGGGCTGTCCGCCGTGCCCGTGGGGGGCGGGGTCTCCTGCTCCCCGTCGCCGGGTCGGCGGTCGTGGTCACGCGGTGTCGGGTTCACGCTTTCCAGGGTAGAGCCGGAAGGCCGCCGGGGTGCTGCGCCGCGCCGGAGCGCACCCGGGCCGGGTCGACTGCGTAGGCTTGGGCGCCGTGGCCACCGATCCGACCGCACCTTCCGTGCCCGCACCGGCGCGCAGCCGCTCGCTGCGCCGCGCGGCGGCGGCACTGCTCGCCGTCGCCGTGGTGACCGGATGCGCCCGATTCGACACCCCCTACAACGAGGCGTTCACCCCGGTGCCCGAGGCCGAACCCTTCGAACCCGACCCCGGCCCCGGCGGGCCTGGCGGCCCGGACGCCCCCGCCCCGCCCGGTCCCGGTGAGGACGACGACGAACAGGATCCGGTCCCGCGGCAGGGCGACTGCCCGGATCCGGATCCGGCGGTGGTGGCGGCCTGCCTGGACTCCACCGGGCCGCTGGTGATGCTGCCCGACGGCGTCTCGGCCCTGGTCGGTGAGCGCACCACCGGACAGATCATGCGGGTGTCGATCGATGCGGCCCCCCATCCCCAACTCCACGTCCCGGTCGACGCGGCCGGGGACGGCGGGCTGACCGGGCTGGCCCTGTCGCCGACCTACGAGGAGGACGGGCTGGTCTACGCCTACATCACCACCGCCGAGGACAACCGGGTGGTGCGTCTGGCCGCGGGCGATGTGCCCAAGCCGGTGCTGACCGGACTGCCCCGCGGCGAGCACGGCAACGCCGGCGCCCTGCTGTTCGACGACCAGGGCGCGCTCACCGTGCTCACCGGGGACGGCGGCGATCCGGCGGCCGCCGCCGACCCGGACTCGCGGGCCGGGAAGGTGCTGCGCCTGCCCGGCGGGCCGGACGACGAGCCGCAGATCCTCACCGGCGGGATGGGCGCGGGCGGCGGACTGTGCCTGGCCGAGGACCGTTCGCTGTGGATCACCGACCGCACCGCGGCCGCGGACCGGCTCCAGCGCCTGCCCGACGGCGCCGATCAGGCCACTGTGGTGTGGTCCTGGCCGCAGCGCCCGGGCATCGGCGGCTGCGCGGTCGGCGACGACACCGTGGTGGTCGGCGGAGGGGCGGAGAACGCGGCGATCCTGCTGCCGATCGGCGAGTCCGGTGCGGTACTCGGCGATCCGCTGCCGCTGAGCCAGGACGAGTACGGGCGGATCGGTGCGGTCGCCTTCGGTGCCGAGCATGCGCTGTGGGCCGGCACGGTGAACCGGACCGGCGGCGACCCGGCCGAGACCGACGACCGCGTGGTGATCCTGCAGCTCGAGGCCGTCACCGGGCCCGAAAGCCTGATCTGACCTCCGCGGCCGGGCACCGGTTGTTCCGGGCCCCGGCCGCCGTGCCGGCGCGATACCGGTCAGCTGCAGGCGGCGAGCACCAGGTCCTTGACCCGGGCCGGGTCGGCCTGACCGCGGGTCGCCTTCATCACATCGCCGACGATCTTGCCGGCGGCCTGCACCTTGCCGGCCTTGATCGATTCGACCACGTCGGGGTTGGCGGCCAGTGCCTCGTCGACCGCGGTCTGCAGGGCCGAGTCGTCGCGCACGACCTCCAGGCCGCGCGCGGCCATCACCTCGGCCGGTTCGCCCTCGCCGGCCAGCACCCCGTCGACGACCTGACGGGCGAGCTTGTTGGTGAGCTTGCCCTCACCGACCAGGGCGATCACGGCCGCCAACTGGGCGGGGGTGATCGGCAGATCGGCCAGTTCCTGCTCACGAGCGTTGGCCTGCTGGGTCAGGTACGACACCCACCAGGAGCGGGCGGCGTCCGAGTCGGCGCCGGCGTCGACGGTGGCGATGATCAGATCCAGCGCCCCGGCGTTGACCAGGTCGCGCATCTGCTCGTCGGACATGCCCCAGTCGGCCTGGATGCGCGCCCGGCGCACCCACGGCAGCTCGGGCAGGGTGGCGCGGAGCTGTTCGATCCAGTCCGCGTCCGGGGCGACCGGCTCCAGGTCCGGGTCCGGGAAGTAGCGGTAGTCCTCGGCGGTCTCCTTGGGCCGGCCCGACGAGGTGGTGCCGTCGGCCTCGTGGAAGTGCCGGGTCTCCTGCACGACCTCGCCGCCGGCGCCCAGCACCGCGGCCTGGCGGCGCATCTCGTAGCGCACGGCCGTCTCCACCGAGCGCAGCGAGTTGACGTTCTTGGTCTCGGTGCGGGTGCCGAACTCGTCGGCGCCCTTGGCCATCAGCGAGACGTTGGCGTCGCACCGCATCGACCCCTGGTCCATCCGCACATCGGAGACCTCCAGGGCGCGCAGCAGCTCGCGCAGCGCGGTGACGTAGGCGCGCGCGACCTCCGGGGCCCGCTCCCCGGCGCCGACGATCGGCTTGGTGACGATCTCCACCAGCGGCACCCCGGCCCGGTTGTAGTCGACCAGCGAGTGGCTCGCGCCGTGGATCCGCCCAGCTGCCCCGCCCACGTGGGTGAGCTTGCCGGTGTCCTCCTCCATGTGTGCGCGCTCGATCTCCACCCGGAACTCGGTGCCGTCGTCGAGCACCACGTCCAGATACCCGTCGTGGGCGATCGGCTCGTCGTACTGGGAGATCTGATAGTTCTTCGGCTGGTCGGGATAGAAGTAGTTCTTGCGCGCGAACCGCCCCCACGGGGTGATCTGGCAGTTCAACGCCAGTCCGATGCGGATCGACATCTCCACCGCGGTCGCGTTGACCACCGGGAGTGATCCGGGCATGGCCATGCACACCGGGCACACCTGGCTGTTGGGAGCGGCCCCGAACGCGGTCGGGCACGCGCAGAACATCTTCGTGGCGGTGGCCAGCTCGACGTGCACCTCCATCCCCATCACGGGGTCGAAGCGTGCGATGACGTCGTCGTAGTCCATCAGGTCACCGGAGACGGCACTAGTCATGAGCCCAGTCTATGCGCTCACCGATACGCCGCCGCCCGCCCCCACCGGTGGCGGGGACGGGCGGCGGGAACGGCAGGGCCGTGCGGGCGCCGGGCTACAGCTCGAGCGCGGGCAGCGGTCCGCGGGCGGTCTCGAAGGCCGCGCCGACGCGGTAGAGCCGCTCGTCGGCGAGCTTCGGGGCGATGATCTGCAGGCCCACCGGCAGCTGCGAGTCCGCCCCGAGCCCGGCCGGCAGCGACATCGCGCCGACCCCGGCCAGGTTCACCGGCAGTGTGCACAGGTCCATCAAGTAGGTCTGCAGCGGATCGTCGACCAGCTCGCCGAGCTTCCAGGCGGTGACCGGGCTGGTGGGTGAGACCAGCACGTCGACGCCCTCGAAGGCGCGCGTGAAGTCGCGGGCGACAAGGGCCCGCACCCGCAGCGCCTGACCGTAGTACTGGTCGTAGGCGCCGGCCGACAGGGCGAAGGTGCCCAGGATGATCCGGCGCTTGACCTCCTTGCCGAATCCGGCCGCACGGGTGGCCGCCATGACCTGCTCGGCCCCGCGGGTGCCGTCGTCGCCCACGCGCAGGCCGTAACGCATCGCGTCGTAGCGGGCCAGGTTCGACGAGACCTCGGAGGTCATGATCAGGTAGTACGCCGAGATGGCGTGCTCGATCGCGGGCAGGGACACCTCGACGATCTCGGCGCCGAGCCCGGCCAGGGTCTCGGTGGCCGCGGTGAACTGTGCGCGCACCTCGGGCGAGACCGCACCGGTGAGCAGCTCGGAGATCACCCCGACCCGCACCCCGGTCAGATCGCCGCCCGCGCCCTCACGCGCCGCGGCGACCATGGGGCGCACCTGCGCGTCGACGGTGGTCGAGTCGCGCCGGTCGTGTCCGGCGATCAGCTCGTGCAGCAACGCGGTGTCGAGCACGGTGCGTCCGCACGCCCCGGCCTGCTCGAGCGACGACGCGCTCGAGATCAGTCCGTGCCGGGAGACGGTGCCGTAGGTGGGCTTGACGCCCACGGTGGCGGTCATCGCGGCCGGCTGGCGGATCGAACCGCCGGTGTCCGAACCGATCGCCAGCGGCACCTGGCCGGCCGCCAGGGCCGCGGCCGAGCCGCCGCCCGAACCGCCCGGGATGCGGTCGGTGTCCCACGGGTTGCGGGTGGGCCCGAAGGCCGAGTTCTCGGTCGACGAGCCCATCGCGAACTCGTCCATGTTGGTCTTGCCCACGATCGGCACCCCGGCCGCGCGCAGCCGCTCGACCACGGCCGCGTCATAGGGCGCGGTCCAGCCCTCGAGCATCTTCGATCCGGCCGTGGTCGGCATGTCGGCGGAGACCACGACGTCTTTCAGGCCCAGCGGCACCCCGGCCAGCGGGGAGGCCGGCTCCGCACCGCCGGCCAGCGCGGTGTCGACCTCGCGCGCCGTGGTGAGCGCGGCGTCGGCGCCCACGTGCAGGAAGGCGCCGACGGTGTCGTCGGTGGCCGCGATCCGGTCCAGGTGCGCGCGGGTGACCTCCTCGGAGGACACGCTGCGGTCGTGGATCCGCGCGGCGAGTTCGGCCGCGGAAAGGCCGGTCAGCTCGGTCACTGCTCTTCTCCCAGGATCTGCGGGGTCAGGAACTGGTCGTCCTCCACGGCCGGGGCGCCGGCGAGCGCCTGCGCGGGGGTGAGCCCGGGGCGCACCTCGTCGGGGCGGGTGACGTTGACGACGTCGCCGGCGACCTCGGTGACGGTCACGTCAGCGGTGTCGACACCGGTCAGCGCGCGCATGTGGTCGAGGACGGCGTCGAGCTGACCGGCGAACTCGTCGAGTTCGCCGTCGGTGACGTCCATCAGCGACAGCCGCGCGAGATGGGCGACCTCGTCCCGGGAGATCTCTGGCACCGGGGCTTTCCTTTCCGACCGGGGTCCTCACGGTCTTATCCGGCGCGAAGGCGGTGGTCCGACACGGCGGGGACCGCCTCCGCACGGTCTCCGCCTACCGCCCCAGCCTAGAACCTGCCCGCCGCGCGCGTGCAGTCGCATCCGCCGCACACCGGCACGGCGGTGACACAATGGACCGCGACGGGTTCGACGACCCGGGTGAGGAGGCGCCGGTGAGCTACCTGCTGCGGGTGGTCCTGCCGGATCGGCCGGGCGCGCTCGGCCTGCTGGCCCTGGCGCTCGGTGAAGTGGACGGGGACATCCTGTCCTTGGACGTGGTCGAGCGCGGCCCCGGCTACGCGGTCGACGACCTGGTGGTCTCCCTGCCCACGGGCACGATGCCCGATGTGTTGGTCACCGCCGCCGAATCGGTGACCGACACCCGGGTGGACACCATCCGCCCGCACACCGGGCTGCTGCACGCCCACCGCGAACTCGAACTGCTCGACGCGGTGTCGGCGGCTGCGCTCCCGCGTCGGCTCGAGGTGCTCGCCGACGGGTTGCCGCGCGCCCTGCAGGCGCACTGGGCGGCGATCCTGTCCACCGACGCCGAGATCCTGCGCCCGCTGGCCGCCAGTCCCGGGGCGCCGCAGACCTGGCCCGAGGACCCGCCGGGCACCGAGATCACCGCGGCGACCGTGCTCGATCAGGAGGCCGCGTGGGTGCCGCAGGTCTGGCGAGACGGTGACACCGCACTGGTGGCCGCCCGGCTGGGGCCGGGCCGGCTGCTGCTGGTCGGCCGCGGCGGCGGACCGCAGTTCCGCCCGGGCGAGGTCGCCCGGATCGGCTATCTGGCCGGTATCGCCGGACATCTGCTGGGTCGGGGCGCGCGGCCGCGGAGCGACACCGGGACCGGCGCCGCGCACTGACCGGGCGCGGGCCCGCGCCCGGCCCTACTGCCCGTCCGACTCCTCCGGCTCTGCGGGCGTGACGGCCTCGGGCCCGTCTTCGAGCAGGGTGCGGAAGCCGTCGGCATCGAGCACCGGCACCCCGAGTTCCAGGGCCCGGTCGAGTTTGGAGCCGGCCGCCTCGCCGGCGATGACGAACGCGGTCTTGCGCGACACCGATCCGGCGGCCCGTCCCCCACGGCTGACGATCGCCTCCTTCGCCGAGTCGCGGGTGAAGCCCTCGACCGTGCCGGTGACCACGATCGACAGTCCCTCCAGGTGCCGGGGCACCGACTCGTCGCGCTCATCGGCCATGCGCACTCCGGCCCCGCGCCACTTGTCGACGATCGCCCGGCGCCAATCGGTGGCGAACCACTCCCCGATCGCGGCCGCGATCACCGGCCCGACCCCCTCGGTGGCGGCCAGCCGCTCCGGATCGGCCTGCTCGACCGCCTCGAGCGAACCGAACTCGGTGGCCAGCCCGCGCGCGGCGGTGGGGCCGACGTGCCGGATCGACAGCGACACCAGCACCCGCCACAGCGGCTGGTCCTTCGCGGCGGTGAGGTTGTCGATCAGTTTGCGCCCGTTGGCCGACAGCTTGCCGTCCTTGGTCTGGAAGAACCGCGCCTGCACCAGGTCGTCGGCGGTGAGCGCGAACAGGTCGCCCTCGTCGTCGATCAGCCCGGCCTCCAGCAGCGCACCGGCCGCCTCCATGCCGAGGTTCTCGATGTCGAAGCCGCCGCGCCCGGCCAGGTGGAACAGCCGTTCGCGCAGCTGGGCCGGGCAGTGCCGGGAGTTCGGGCAGCGTAGATCGACATCGCCCTCCTTGGCCGGGGCGAGCACCGCGGCGCATTCCGGGCAGTGCGTGCTCATCAGGAATTCGCGTTCGTCCCCGCGGCGCAGGTCGGCGACCGGGGCGAGCACCTCGGGGATCACGTCCCCGGCCTTGCGCAGCACCACGGTGTCGCCCACCCACACGCCCTTGCGGGCGACCTCGGTGGCGTTGTGCAGGGTTGCCAGCTCCACGGTCGAACCGGCCACGGTCACCTTGGACATGTAGGCGAAGGGGGTGACCCGGCCGGTGCGCCCCACCGACACCCGCACATCGCGCAGCACGGTGTTGACCTCTTCGGGCGGATACTTGTAGGCGATCGCCCAGCGCGGGGCGCGGGAGGTCTGGCCGAACTCGTCGTGCAGGGCCATCTCGTCGACCTTGACCACGAATCCGTCGATCTCGTGCTCGATGTCGTGGCGGTGCGCGCCCCAGTGGTCGGCGCGGGCCAGCACGGCGTCGGCGCCGTGTTCGCGCGTGGTGTGCGCGGACACCGGCAGCCCCCAGGCGGCGAGCGCCTCATAGGCGTGGAACTGCGAGACCGGGGTGAACCCTTCGATCCGTCCGAAGCCGTGGCAGATCAGCCGCAGCGGGCGGGCCGCGGTCACGGCCGCGTCCTTCTGCCGCAGCGAACCGGCCGCCGAGTTGCGCGGATTGGCGAACGGGGTCTTGCCCTCGGCGACCAGTCCGGCGTTGAGCTCCTGGAAGTCGGCCAGCGGGAAGTAGACCTCGCCGCGCACCTCGAGCACCTCAGGCATCGGATGGTCGGGATGGTCGGTGAGCCGGTGCGGCACCCCGTCGATGGTGCGGGCGTTGGCGGTGACGTCCTCGCCCACCCGGCCGTCGCCGCGGGTGGCGGCGCGCTCGAGCACCCCGTCGCGGTAGACCAGGTCGAGTGCCACCCCGTCGATCTTGACCTCGCACAGGAACTGCACGGCGCGCCCGGCCTGCTCCTCGATCCGGGTGACCCAGTCGGCCAGTTCCTCGGTGGTGAACACGTTATCCAGGCTGAGCATCGGCTCGAGATGGGTGACCGGTGCGAAGGTCTGGTCGGGCGCCGGTGCGCCCACCTGCTGGGTGGGCGAATCGGGGGTGCGCAGCTGCGGATGGTCGGCCTCGAGCTTCTCGAGCTCGGCGACGAGCCGGTCGAACTCGGCATCGGAGATCGTCGGCGCCGCCTGCACGTAGTAGCGGGCGCGGTGCTCACGCACCGCCTCGGCCACCTCGGTCCAGCGGCTGCGGGCCCGGGCCAGGTCGGTGGTCGGCTGCGGGGCGGCGGTGTTGTCCTCGGTCACGTGAGGAAGGCTAACCCAATCGCGCCGGGCCCGGCCGGGGCGGCCGTCAGCGACCGAAGTCGCCGGCGCTCACCGCACGGGCGAGCCCGGTGACCTGGTCGAGCACCGCCCGCGCCCGCGCCGGCTCGACCCCGGCCAGTCCGCAGGCCGGGGTGTAGACAAGGCTCGTGGCCAGCTTCTCGCGCGGGAATCCGAGCCGGTCGATCAGATGCACCACCGGATCGGCGACCGAGCGCGGATCGCCCACCGGGTCGGTGCCGGTGACCGGATCGGCCTGTCCGGGCGCGGCCTGCACCACCCCGGCGCCGAGCAAACGCCCGGCCTCGAGCCATTCGCCGACCCCGTCGAGATCGGCCGCGGTCAGCTGCGCCAGGTCGATCGCCGCACCCGTCGCGCCGGTCTGGCCCAGTACGGCCAGCGGCACGTCCGCCGCGCAGCAGTGCACCAGCACCTCCACCCCGGCCGCCTCGACGATCCGGCGGATCAGCCCGGCCGCATCGGGTGCGGGCAGCGCGGAGACCGGATCGAAGCGGCTCAGCCCGGGCACCGTGCCGGCGAGCACGGCGGGCAGTTCCGGCTCATCTAGCTGGAGCACCACGTGTGCACCCAGGCGCCGGGTCACCTCGCGGATGTGCGCGGCCAGGCCCTCGGCCAGCGATTCGGTCACCTCGGCCAGCGCCCCGGCATCGGTGAGCACCTTGCGTCCACCGGGCAGTTCCAGGTGGGCGGCCAGCGTGGCCGGACCGGCGGCCTGGACCTTGAAGGCCCGGCCCGCGCCGCGCAGCCCGGTGACCTCCCAGACCTCTTCGGTGGCGTCCAGATCGTGGGACAGATGTCCGCGCGCCCGGCCCAGGATCGGCCCGGGCCGATCGACCAGCCGGTAGCCGGTGGTCGAGGTGTCCACCGGCAGGTCCACCAGCATCCCGGCGGTGCGGCCGATCAGATCGGCGCCCAGCCCGCGGTCGGGCAGCTCGACCAGATGCGGCAACTCCTCCAGCTCCCCGGCTATCAGCCGGGCGGCCTCGAGCGGATCGGTGCCGGGCATCGAGCCGATGCCGGTGGCCGCGCCGGCGGGGATCGTCGCCGCGTCCGACTCGGTCATCGGGCGTCGTCTCCGGTCCGGTCGATCACGCCGGCGCCGAGCACCACGTCCCCGTCGGGGTCGGTGCGGTACAGCACCACGGCCTGCCCGCGTGCCACCCCGGTCAGGGGGCTGAGCAGGTCGATCTCGATGTGCTCGCCCACCAGGGTGGCCCGGGCCGGGGCGCGGCCGCCGTGGGCGCGCACCTGCACCTCGCACTCGAGGGTCTGGGTCGGGGCCGCGATCGACGCCCAGCGTGGTTCGCGGGCGACGATCCGGTGGACCTGCAGCCGCTCGGCCGGGCCGACGGTCACCGTGCCGGTGGTCGCGTCGATGTCGGTGACGTAGCGGGCGCGCCCGTCGGCGGTGGGCGCCTCGATGCCCAGCCCCTTGCGCTGGCCGATGGTGAACCCGTGCACACCCTCGTGCTCGGTGAGCCGATCGCCGCTGTCGGCGTCGACCACCGCGCCCGGCCGCACACCGATCGTCGCGCCGAGGAAGGCGCGGGTGTCACCGGAGGGGATGAAGCAGATGTCGTGGCTGTCGGGCTTGTCGGCCACCGCCAGACCGCGGGCGCGCGCCTCCTCGCGGATCCGGTCCTTGGTGGTGTCCCCCAGCGGGAACATCGCGCGGGACAGCTGGTCGGCGTCGAGCACGCCGAGCACATAGGACTGGTCCTTGTCCTGATCGACCGCGCGGCGCAGCACCCCGTCTTCCAAGCGCGCGTAGTGGCCGGTGGCCACCGCGTCGAAGCCCAGGGCCGCGGCCCGGTCGGCCAGGGCCGCGAACTTGATGCGCTCGTTGCACATCAGGCACGGGTTCGGGGTCTCGCCGGCCGCGTAGGCGGCGATGAAGTCGTCGATCACGTCCTCTTTGAACCGGTCGGCGAAGTCCCAGACGTAGAACGGGATGCCGAGCACGTCGGCGACCCGTTGGGCGTCGCCGGCGTCCTCCTTCGAACAGCACCCCCGCGATCCGGTGCGCAGCGTGCCCGGGGACTGCGAGAGCGCCAGATGCACCCCGGTGACGTCGTATCCGGCGGCGACCAGGCGTGCGGCCGCCACCGAGGAGTCCACTCCGCCGCTGAGTGCGGCCAGGATCTTCATCCCGCTCTCCCCTGTTCTGTGTGTGCGGTCGGTCGGGTGGTCGTGCGGCGCGGGCGTGCGGTCAGCGCGCCGGCCGCGCGGGCGCGGTCGAGCACCGCCGGCAGTTCGGCCAGCAGCCGGTCGACATCGGCCGCGGTGGAGGTGTGGCCGAGGGTGAACCGCAGCGAGCCGCGGGCGATCGCCGGTTCGACGCCGCAGGCGAGCAGCACGTGGCTGGCCTGGGGCACCCCGGCGGTGCAGGCCGAGCCGGTGGAGCATTCCACCCCGGCCGCGTCCAGCAGCATCAGCAACGAGTCGCCCTCGCAGCCCGGGAAGGTGAAGTGTGCGTTGCCGGGCAGGCGTGCCGGCGCCGGGCCGGCGGGGTCGGGGCCGTTGAGCACCGCGTCCGGGGCGATGTCCCGGACCCCGGCGATCAGCCGGTCGCGCAGCTCGGTCAGGCGCAGCCGTTCGCGCTCGGAGTCTTCCGCGGCCTCGCCGAGGGCGGCGGCCATGCCGGCCGCCCCGGCCACGTCGACGGTGCCCGAACGCAGGTCGCGTTCGTGTCCGCCGCCGTGCACCAGCGGGGCGCAGACCGTGTCGCGGCGCAGCAGCAGGGCGCCGGCCCCCTGCGGTCCGCCGAACTTGTGGGCGGCCAGACTCAGTGCCGACAGTCCCGAGGCGGCGAAGTCGACCGGCAGGTGGCCGACCGCCTGCACGGCGTCGCTGTGCATGGGCACCCCGTACTCGGCGGCGACCGCCGCCAGGTCGGCGATCGGGGCGATCGTGCCGATCTCGTTGTTGGCCCACATCACGGTGACCAGTGCGGTGCGGGGGCCGTGCGCGGCCAGCGCCCGGGCGAGCACCGCCGGGTCGAGCACGCCGTCGGCGTCGACCTCGAGCAGATGCGCCTCGGCGCCCTCTTCGTCGACCAGGGCCTCGACCGCGTCGAGCACCGCGTGATGTTCGGTCGCGCCCACCAGCAGCACCCGGCGCGCCGGATCGGCGGCGACCGCGGCCCGATACATGCCCTTGACCGCGAGATTGTCCGATTCGGTGCCGCCGGAGGTCAGAACGACCTCCGAGGGGCGCGCCCCGAGCCGGGCGGCGATCGCCTCACGCGACTCCTCGACCCGGCGGCGCGCGGCCCGACCCGCACCGTGCAGGGAGGAGGCGTTGCCCACGTGCCCGAAGGCCTCGGTCATCGCCCCGATCGCGGACGGCCGCATCGGCGTGGTCGCCGCATGGTCGAGGTAGACCCGCCGGTCCGGTCGGGTCTGCGCGTCGGCGTCGCCGCGCGGCGTGGCGGGGGCGTGGTCGGGCCGACCGGGTGCTGTGGACATCGCCGCCCAGGATAGCCCCGCGTCCGTGTCCGGCACCCGTCGGCTCCGGGCCGATGGGGTCGAGGCGATAGCCGCACACCGACTGTGACCGGTCTCCCCGCCTTCCGGCCCGGACGCCTGGGCGCGCCCGGTCTTCCCGCTACACAGCGGTCCGGCCCGGCCCCCGCGGTGAGGCGGGGACCGGGCCGGACGGTCTGGGCCGGTGGGTCCGGATGCGGACCCCCTTTAAGACCGATCAGCCCTTGTGCTTCTTGACCTCTTCGGTCAGCTGCGGGGCGACGTTGAACAGATCGCCCACGATGCCGTAGTCGGTGATCTCGAAGATCGGCGCCTCTTCGTCCTTGTTGACCGAGACGATGGTCTTCGAGGTCTGCATGCCGGCCCGGTGCTGGATCGCGCCCGAGATACCCAGGGCGATGTACAGCTGCGGCGAGACGATCTTGCCGGTCTGGCCGACCTGGAACTGGCCCGGGTAGTAGCCCGAGTCCACCGCGGCACGCGAGGCGCCCACGGCAGCACCGAGGGCGTCGGCCAGCGGCTCGACGACCGTCTCGAAGCCCTCGGCCGAGGCCACACCGCGGCCGCCGGAGACGACGACCGACGCCTCGGTCAGCTCGGGGCGGTCCCCGCCGACGGTCGGCTCGAACGAGGTCACGCGCACGGCGTTCTCGGCCTGCTCGGGCACGTCGACCGTGACCTGCTCGCCGGCACCGGCGGTCGGGGCGGCCTCGACGGAGCCCGGGCGCACGGTGATCACCGGCACGTCGCCGGTGGCCTTGGCGTCGACGGTGAACGCGCCACCGAAGATCGAGTGCTGCACCGAGCCGTCGCCGTTGACAGCGACGACGTCGTTGAGCAGGCCCGAGCCGACGCGTGCGGCCAGCCGGCCGGCGATCTCCTTGCCCTCGATGCTGGCCGGGACCAGCACCGCGGCCGGGGAGGCGGACTCGACCAGCCCGGTCAGCACGTCGACCTTGGGGCTGACCAGGTAGCCGTCGACCGCGTCGGACTCGGCGACGTAGATCTTCTCGGCGCCGGCCTCGGCCAGGGCGCCGGCGAGCGCCTCGGCGGTGCCGGGGGCGCCGGCGACGACGGCCGCCGGGGCACCCAGTTCGCGGGCCGCGGTGAGCAGCTCGGTGGTGACCTTCTTCAGTGCGCCGTCAGCGTGCTCGACGAGCACAAGTACCTCTGCCATGTCTATGAACTCCTGTGAGATTTAGGTCCGGTGGTCTGTATCGGGCGCGCTCAGATGAGCTTCTGGCCCACCAGGTACGCGGCGATGTCGGCGCCGCCGTTGCCCTCGTCGGCGACCTTCTCGCCTGCGGTGCGCGCGGGCTTCGGCGTCACACCGGTGACCTGGGAGCTGGCGTTGGCCACGCCGACCACCGACGGGTCGACACCGATGTCGGCCAGGGTGAGCACCTCGACCGGCTTCTTCTTGGCCGCCATGATGCCCTTGAAGGCCGGGAAGCGCGGCTCGTTGATGCGCTCGGTCACCGAGACCACGGCCGGCATGGACGCCTCGACCTGGAACGAGCCCTCGTCGGTCTCGCGGCGGCCGGAGACCGCGCCCTCGGCGACGGTGACCTCCGACATGTGGGTCAGGGCCGGGATGCCGAGGTACTCGGCGACGATGGCCGGGACCGCGCCGACGGTGCCGTCGGTGGCCTCGTTGCCGGCCATGATCAGCTCGGCGCCCTCGATCTGGCCGATGGCGGCCGCCAGCGCATAGGCGGTCTGCACCGCGTCCGAGCCCTTGAGGCCGTCGTCCTGGACGTGCACGGCGCGATCGGCACCCATCGACAGGGCCTTGCGGATCGCATCAGTCGCGCGCTCGGGGCCGACGGTCAGCAGGACGACCTCGCCGCCCTGCGCCTCGGTGATCTGCAGCGCCTCCTCGACGGCGCGCTCGTTGATCTCATCCAGGATGGCGTCCGCGGACTCGCGGTCCAGGGTGTAGTCGTCCTCGGAGAGCTTGCGCTCGGAAGCCGTGTCCGGGACCTGCTTGATCAGTACGACGATGTTGGGCATGGGTCTGCTCCGACCTCCTGTGGTGTCCGTCGACACCCTCGTGCGGCCGTGTGGGCGACCGCGTGTGTCTTCGACTTGCCTGGGGTGAGTGACTTTATCTCCCGTTGTTTGTAGCGCATGGAGCGACCGTGGCGCCACGCAACCCCTCCCCGGATGTTACCCGGCGGTAATAACGGCGTCGAGTCCCGACCCGTGCGCGCCCCTCCCCCCGCGCCCGCCTCGGCGGCCGCGGCGCCGACCTGACTGCCCGGTCACCGGCCCGGACGGCTACCGTGCTGGACGTGACCGATCCGAGAGACGCCGCCGATGCGCCGCTGCCCCTGACCGGTGAACGAACCGTGCCCGGAATCGCCGAGGAGAACTACTGGTTCCGCCGCCACGAGGTGGTCTACCTGGAACTGCTCGAGCGCTGCCGCGACGCCGTGGTGGTCGACGCCGGCTTCGGCGAGGGCTACGGCGCCGCCCAGATCGCGGGCGTCGCCCGGCGCGTGATCGGGGTGGACTACGACGCCCCGGCGGTGGCGCACGTGGCCCGCCGCTACCCCGAGGTCGCCGCGGTGCGCGGCAACCTGGCCACCCTGCCGCTGGCCGACGCCTCCACCGATGTGGTGGTCAACCTGCAGGTCATCGAGCACCTGTGGGATCAGACCGCGTTTTTGGACGAGGTGTTCCGGGTGCTGCGCCCGGGCGGGAAGCTGCTGATCTCCACGCCGAACCGCATCACCTTCTCCCCCGGCAGGGACACCCCGCTCAACCCCTTCCACACCCGGGAACTCAGCGCCGCCGAGTTGACCGAACTGCTCGAGACCTCCGGGTTCACCGTCGACCGCATGCTCGGGGTGCACCACGGCCCGGCACTGGCCGCGATGGACGCCCGGCACGGCGGTTCGCTCATCGACGCCCAGATCTCGCTCGCGGTGGCGGGCCGGCCCTGGCCGGCGGAGCTGACCGCGGACGTGGCCGCGGTACGCGCCGAGGACTTCACGCTGACCGAAGACGACATCGACGCCTCGCTGGACCTGTACGCGATCGCGGAGCGCCCGTGAGCGCCGCGGCCGCCGACCGGGATCGGCAGGTGAGCGAACCGGGCATGTTCGCCCTGGTCATCCACTCGCATCTGCCGTGGCTGGCCAACCACGGCCGCTGGCCGGTCGGCGAGGAATGGCTGTATCAGTCCTGGTCGGCGACCTATCTGCCGGTGTTCGCGACCCTGCGCCGACTGGCCGAACGCGGCCACCAGGGCGTACTCACGCTCGGCATCACCCCCGTGCTGGCCGCCCAGCTCGACGATCCGCACTGCCTGACCGGCATGCACCACTGGCTCGGCGACTGGCAGCTGCGCGCCCACGAGGCCGCGATGATCGACGCCGGCGGCGGCGCCCCGGGCACCGCCTCTTCGACCGAGTCGCTGCGCGCGCTCGGCGGTTACGAGCACCGCCAGGCCGCGGCCGCACTGGCCGAGTTCGAGGCGCACTGGCTGCGCGGCGGCTCCGCGGTGATCCGCCCCCTGGTCGAGTCCGGGGTGATCGAACTGCTCGGCGGGCCCCTGGCCCACCCGTTCCAGCCGCTGCTCGATCCGCGCATGCGCCAGTTCGGCATCGAGGAGGGACTCGAGGACGCGAAGCTGCGGTGGGGTGTGCGCCCGACGGGGCTGTGGGCGCCGGAATGCGCCTTCACCCCCGGCATGCAGGACGCCTACGCGGCCGCCGGGGTGACCCATTTCATGGTCGACGGCCCGTCGCTGCGCGGGGACACCACACTGGGGCGCCCGGTCGGCGAGACCGATGTGGTGGCCTTCGGCCGCGACCTGACCGTGAGCTATCGGGTGTGGTCGCCCAAATCCGGCTATCCCGGCGCCGGTGCCTACCGCGACTTCCACACCTACGACCACGACACCGGCCTCAAGCCCGCGCGGGTGACCGGGCGCACGGTCGAACCGGCCGACAAGCGCCCCTACGATCCGGCGCGCATCGACGCCGCCCTGGACCGGGACGTGGCCGACTTCGTCGGTGCCGTGCGCGAGCGACTGCGCAGCGAATCCGCGCGCCTGGGCCGCGACGCCCTGGTGGTGGCCGCCTTCGACACCGAGCTGTTCGGCCACTGGTGGCACGAGGGCCCCGGTTTTCTGGAGAAGCTGCTGCCTGCCCTGGCCGCGGCCGGCATCCGCACGGGCACCCTGGATCAGGCCCGCCGCGCCGGCTACGTCGGCGAGCCGGTCGCGTTGCCCGCCTCCTCCTGGGGGTCGGGCAAGGACTGGCGGGTGTGGGCCGGCGATCAGGTCGCCGACCTGGTCGCGCTCAACGACGAGGTGGTGTCCGAGGCGCTGGATTTCCTCGACACCCGTGAGGCGGCCGCGACCGAGCGGGACCGGGTGGCCGATCAGGTGGTGCGCGAGGCGCTGCTGGCGATCTCCTCGGACTGGGCGTTCATGGTCTCGAAGGACACCGCCGCCGGTTACGCCCGTGACCGGGCCCACAAGCACGCCCACGCCATGCGCGAGATCATCGCCGCGGCGCGGGCGGGCGACCGGCGGCGCGCCGCCCGGCTGGCGGCCGGCTGGCACCACGCCGACGGTCTGTTCCCGGCGCTGGACGCGCGCCGGATGCCGGCAGCCGCACCGGGCAACGCCGACTACCCCGACGCCGGACAGGAGTGAGGCCCGTGAAGATCCTGATGATCTCCTGGGAGTATCCGCCGGTCATCGTCGGCGGGTTGGGTCGGCACGTGCACCATCTCGCGGTGCACCTGGCCGCGCAGGGACACGAGGTGGTGGTGCTCTCGCGGCGCCCCTCGGGCACCGACGCCGCGAGCCACCCGACCGTCGACCACCTGGCCGAGGGGGTGCGGGTGGTCGCCGTGGCCGAAGATCCGCCGCACTTCGTGTTCGGCGAGGACATGATGGCCTGGACCCTGGCGATGGGGCACGCGATGGTGCGCGGCGGGCTCGCGCTCGGCGCGGGCACCCTGCCCGGCGAGGGGCCGGCCGGCGAGTCCGCCCCGCCGTGGACCCCGGACGTCATCCACGCCCACGACTGGCTGGTCGCCCACCCGGCCATCGCGCTGGCCGAACACTTCGCCGTCCCCCTGGTGGCGACCATCCACGCCACCGAGGCCGGCCGGCACGCCGGCTGGGTGTCCAGCCACGTCAACCGCCAGGTGCACTCGGTGGAGTGGTGGCTGGCCAACGCCGCCGACGCGCTGATCGCCTGCTCGACCTCGATGGAGGACGAGGTGCGCAGGCTGTTCGGCCCCGATCTGCCGCAGATCGATCTGATCCGCAACGGCATCGACCTGGGCACCTGGAGCTTCAGCGAGCGCCGGCCGATCGGCGATCGGCCGCAGCTGCTGTATGTCGGCCGGCTCGAATACGAGAAGGGCGTCCAGGACGCACTGGCCGGGCTGCCGGCCGTGCTCGAGGACTTCCCCGGCGCCCGGCTGACCATCGCCGGCGAGGGCACCCAGCGCGAGTGGCTCGGCCAGATCGCCGCCGAGCACGGGGTCGAGGAGTCGGTGGAGTTCCTCGGCCACCTCGATCACCAGGAACTGCTCACCGCCCTGCACGGGGCCGATGCGGTGATCCTGCCGAGCCGCTACGAGCCCTTCGGCATCGTGGCGCTGGAGGCCGCGGCCGCCGGCGCCCCGGTGGTCGCCTCCGGCGCGGGCGGGCTCGGCGAGGCCGTGATCGACGGGGAGACCGGTTTCTCCTTCGCCCCGGGCGATCCGGTGGGCCTGGCGGCGGCCGTACACCGTTCGCTGTCGGACCGCGAGCGCGCCCAGCGCCTGGCCCGTCAGGCGCGGGTGCGGCTGACCGAGGAGTTCACCTGGGGGCACATCGCGCGCACCACCGCCGAGGTCTATGCGCGGGCCCGGCGCCGCACCCCGGTGCCGCTGGCGCGCCCGGTCATCGTCCAGCGTCCGCTGCCCGAACGCTGAGCGTACCGGCGGCGCCGGTCCGTCTCCGCTCGAACAGGCGCGCGGGGCGCCGCTGCTGTGAGACCGTCGACACCCGATGCATCCCGGCGCGGGAAGGAAGACGCCATGGAGACCTCGACCCCGTTGACCCTGCGTTACGGTCCCGACCCCGACCAGGTCGGTGACCTCTGGCTGCCCGCCGGCTCGGGTCCCCACCCGGTCGCGGTGGTGATCCACGGCGGCTACTGGCGCGCCTACTACCGACGCGATCTGATGGACGGGCTCGCCGCCGACCTGGCCGCACGCGGCTGGGCGGCCTGGAACATCGAATACCGGCGGGTCGGCGCCGACGGCGGGTGGCCCCAGACCTTCCGCGACGTGGCTTGCGCGATCGATCTGCTCGACCTGCTGGCCGACCGCCACGGACTGGATCGTGCGCGCATCGCTGCGATCGGCCATTCGGCCGGCGGTCAACTGGGGCTGTGGGCCGCCGCCCGCCCGCAGCTGCCCGCCGACGCCCCGGGCGCCGATCCGATCGTCGTCCCTACCACGGTGGTCAGCCTGGCCGGCGTCGCCGATCTGCGGCTGGCCGAGGAGCTCGAACAGGGCATCCACGCCTCCGCGGAACTGCTCGGCGGCACCCCTGAACAGGTGCCCGGCCGATACGGCCTGGCCTCGCCGCGGGAACTGTTGCCGCTGTCGGTCCGGCAGATCGTTGTGCACGGTGACGCCGATGTCCACGTCGATCCGGTCATCAGCGCCCGCTATGTCGAGGCCGCACGCGCGGCCGGCGACCCGGTGGAGTCCCTCCGCCCCGCCGAGGCCGACCACTTCACCTTGATCGACCCGACCTCCGCGGTGTGGGGCGAGACGATGGCGCTGCTCGGCGGCTGACCCCGCCCTTCAAGGTCCGGCGTCGGCCGGGGCCTGCGCTCTACGCCCCGGCCTTCTTGCGTTCGATGTCGGCCAGTGCGGCCTCGCGTGCGGCGCGCTCGGCGGCCGCGGCCTCCCAGGCGTCCTTGCGGTTCTTCACCACGCGTCCCGGTGCGCCGACGACGATCGAGTAGTCGGGCACATCGCCCTTGACCACGGCGTGCGCGCCGAGCACGCAGCCGCGCCCGACGGTGGTGTCGCGCAGCACGGTGACCTTGGCGGCCAGCCAGTTGTCCGGCCCGATCCGCACCGGGCCCTTGATGATCCCCTGGTCCTTGATCGGCAGGTTCACATCGTCGGTGACGTGGTCGAAGTCGACGATGTAGCACCAGTCGGCGACCAGGGTCGAGGCGCCGATCTCGATGTCGAGGTAGCAGTTGACCACGTTGTCCTGGCCGAAGACCGTCTTGTCGCCGATGCGCAGCGAACCCTCGTGGCAGCGGATGGCGTTGCCGTCGCCGATGTGCACCCAGCGGCCGATCTCCAGCCGCCCCAGCCCCGGGGTGGCGTGCACCTCGACGTTCTTGCCGAGGAAGACCATCCCGCGCAGGATCACGTGCGGGTTGGCGGCGCGGAACTTCAGCAGCCGGTAGTAGCGCACCAGGTACCAGGGCGTGAACGCGCGGTTGCGCCACACCCACCGCAGCGAGTCGATGGTGAAGAACTTCGCCTGCTGGTCGGCGGACAGCGCCGATCCGCGCCACCGGTTGCGCAACGGCGCACCCCACATGCTCGTCATGGTCACCCACTCTAACCGGCCGCGCCGTACGGTCTGCGCCGCGATAGTCTTTGCTTCGTCCTTCGCTGACCGAACCGACGAGGAGTTGAGTCGATGCGCCCGACCACGCGCCGGGGCCGCGGGCCCGCGCTCACGGCCGGGCTGGCCGCCGTGGCCCTGTTGGCCGGGTGTTCCGGGGCCGGCGGCTACGACGATCCGACTCCGCGCCCCGGGCCCGGCTGGTCGACCGCCACCGGCACCGACCACGGCGGCCTGGCCGTCCCCGGGTCCGCCCCGGCCGATCCGGAGCATCTGTGGGAGCGGTCCTTCGGCGCGCCGGTGATCGGTTCGGCCGCCCTCGGCGTCGATGACCAGGTCGTGCTGCGCCTGGCCGGGCCGGGGCCGTGCACGATGCCCTCGATCGACATCGACAGCGGGCGACGCGACTGGTGCGCCACCCCCGGCCAGGTCCCGGCCGGGGCCTCGGTGACCACCGACGATCGGGGCGATGTGTACACCGGCCTGCCCGGCGCGGTCACCGACTACACCTTCACCGGCGACCGCCGCTGGTACACCCCGGTCATCGGGGCGCCGCAGCCGCCGCTGGTGCTGCCCGGCGGCGACGTGCTGGTGGTCACCCACATGGGGCAGATCTCGGTGCTCGACCCCCAGCACGGGCGCAAGCGCGCCGCCTCCCTGCCCCTGGTGGGCACCGCGCCGATGCCCGATCCGGCCGTCGGCCTGGCGGACTGTGCGCAGGCCGGCCCCGAGTGCGCGGTCCCCCACCCGGTCGTCGCCCAGCCCGGCGGGTCCCGGTTCCACCTGGTGCTGCGCGCACCCGATGCGCCCGCACCGGTGCTGGTGACTGCCGAGTTCGACGCCGAGCCGGACGAGTTCGGGCAGGGCCGGATCCGCGAGCTGTGGCGCACCGACGAGATCCCCGGCGGCCCGGCGGCCGCCCCGGCCGTGTCCGCGGACGGAAAGACGCTCTACGTCCTCGGCGACGACGGCGCAGAACTGGTCGTGGTGGACGCCGAAGACGGCGCGGTGCGACTGACCCACCGGCTGGCCACACCCGCCGAATCGCTGACCGTGACCGGATCCGGACTCGTCGTGGCCGGCTCGCGCACCGGCGGCGAGCTGACCGCGCTGACCGTCGACGACGACGATGCGGGAGTGACCGAGCAGTGGTCGCGCACCGATCTGGCGGTGGCCGGGCCGGTCACGGCCGCGGGCGAGCGCGGCTATCTGCTCGCCAAGCGCCCCGATGCGCCCGCCGACGAGCCGGAACTGGTGGTGCTCGACCTCGCCGACGGTGAAACGGTCGCGCGCACGCCCGTCCCGCCGGTCGACACCGACGGCGGGGCCGGCACGGTCGCGCTACCGGACGACGGCGCAGCGGTCGGCCTCGCGGTGCCGCTGCGCGCGGACCGGGTGGCGGTGGTGCTGCACTCCGGTGCGCTGCACATGTTCGGCGACCAGGACTGAGCCCTCCTCGGCCGGTGGCCTACCGCGGGGGTCGTCCCGGGGCACCGGATCCGCGCGTCAGGCCTCCGCACCGCGCACGGGCTCGCACACGAACGCGACCCCGGACCGGCCGATCCGGGTGATCACCACCGACAGGGCGCGGTCGCCGCGCAGTCGCATGCGGCGGCGCAGCGCATCGGGGTCGGTCTGCACCCCGCGCACCAGGATCTCCACCGAGCCGGCGCCGAGCCGGGCCAGTTCGGCGCGCAGCGCCTTGTCCTTGACGGTGGTGCGCGCCAGGATGCGGTGCCCGCGCACCCCGACCGGCAACCGGTTCCCGGTCAGGTGGGCGATCTGCGGGTCGAGCTGCCAGAGCCCGTGCCGGGCCGCGTACTGGCGCACCAGCCCCGCGCGGACCACCGCCCCGTCCGGGTCGACGATGTACTCCCCCGGCGCGGCCGGATCCACCTGGCCGGGCTCGGCGTCGGTGTAGGTCTGTGCGGTCACGGCCCCGTCCGGACCGGTGCGCAGCACACTGGCCCGCCGCGTCACGGCGGGCTCGGTGAGCCCGGGCGAATACAGGCAGGCCTCGCGCACAACGCCGTCGAGCGAGGTCACCTCCACCTCGCCGGTGAACCCCAGGGCGTCGAAGTCCAGGCCCGGTGCGCATTTGACCACCAGGTCGCGCCCGCGGTGCGCGGCGAGCAGGTCCGGCAGCGGCGGCACCAGGGCCGCCGGATCGTGCCGGCGCCGACCGCCCGCGCGGCGGGCCGGATCGGCGAGGGTGACCACGCCGGCCGACGCCCGGGTGACGGGGGTGAGCGCGTCGGCCCGCAGCAGGTGCGCGGCCGGGACGTTGCGCCGGGCCATCGCCAGGCGCACCGGGTCCAGATCCGAGCCGACCGCCACCGGACACACGGCGGCGAGCGCATCGAGTTCGGCGCCGATCGAGCAGGTCACATCGTGCACGACGCGCCCGGCCAGGCGCTGTGCCCGGTGCCGGGCCACCGCACCGGCCGTAGCCTGCTGCAGCGCCTCGTCGGTGAGCAGCCAGCGCGCCGGATCGTCGAGCTTGGCCGCGGCCCTGCGCCGCAGCAGCGTGGTCTCCACCAGCGCCGGCGCCCGGTCGGCGAACGCCGCACGCACCCGGCCCAGATCGGCCAGGTGCGTGCGGTCGGACAGTTCCAGCGCGCCCACCTCGGCCAGCGCCGCCCGGCCCGGTTCCGAGTCCAGGTAGGCGACGTCGGCCGCGGTGAACCCGTAGCCCACGGCGCTCAGGCGGGCTTGCGGCCGGTGATCATCACGTTGTAGTAGAACGAGCGCGGCACGAAGCGGCGCATGATGTTCTCGTCCACCCACGACAGGGTCTTGAACCCGCCGAAAGCGAACCGCGCCCAGTTCCAGCCCAGCTTCTCGCCCGGCACCGCGGCCTCGAAGGTGCGCACCGGCCAGCCGAGCATCGCCGCGGTGAACTCCTCGGTCACCGCCTTCACCTCGGTGCCGCCGGCGCTGCGCGCCAGCTCCTCCAGGTGGGCCGGGTCGAAGGTGTGGATGTCGACCACGGCCTCCAGCGCGGCCGCCCGCGAGGACTCGTCGAGCTCGGCCTGCGGCCGGCGCCACGAGGCCAGGCCCGGCAGCCGGGTGACGTTCGTGGTCGCCGCCCAGGTGGCGCGCGAGAGCCAGCGGGCGTAGAAGTCGCCGACGGTGCTCGGCTCACCGGCGAAGACGAACCGGCCGCCCGGCTTGAGCACCCGCATCACCTCGCGCATCGACTGCTCGACGTCCGGGATGTGGTGCAGCACCGCGTGCCCGACCACCAGATCGAAGGTCTCGTCCTCGTACGGGATGGTCTCGGCGTCGGCCACCCGGCCGTCGACGTCCAGGCCCAGGTTCTCGGCGTTGCGCAGCGCGACCTTGACCATGCCCGGCGACAGGTCGGTCACCGAGCCCTTCTTCGCCACCCCGGACTGCATGAGGTTGAGCAAGAAGAAGCCGGTGCCGCAGCCGAGCTCGAGGGCGCGCTCGTAGGGCAGGTCGGCGTCGGGGGCGGCGGCGTCGAAGCGGCCGCGCGCGTAGTCGATGCAGCGCTCGTCGTAGGAGATCGACCACTTGTCGTCGTAGCTCTCGGCCTCCCAGTCGTGGTACAGCACCTGGGCGAGCTTGGTGTCGGAGTAGGCGGCCTCGACCTCTTCGGCGGTGGCGTGCGGGTTCGGGGCCGGATCGACGGCCTCGGCGCGGGGAGTGCTCATGGGGTTCTCACTTCTCGTGCGGGGCCGATCAGCGGCCGGTGAACTCGGCCTTACCGGGGCCGTTGTCGATGAACGACCGCATCCCGACGGTGCGGTCCTCGGTGGTGAACAGGGCGGCGAACAGGCGGGCCTCCACGGCCAGTCCGGCCGTAAGGTCCAGCTCGACGCCCTCGTCGATCGCGGCCTTGGCCGCGGCCAGTGCCCGGGCCGGGCCGCCGACGAAGCGGGCCGCCCACTCACGGGCGGCGTTGTAGACCTCGTCGGGTGCGACGACCTGGTCGACCAGACCGATCGCCAGCGCCTCGTCGGCGCCGACGTGCCGGCCGGAGAACACCAGGTCCTTGGCCTTGGCCGGGCCGATCAGCCGGGCCAGGCGCTGGGTGCCGCCCCCGCCCGGGATGATGCCCAGCAGGATCTCGGGCGTGCCGAGCTTGCCGTTGTCGCCGATGATCCGGTGGTCGGCACCGAGCGCGACCTCCAGGCCGCCGCCGAGCGCGTAGCCGGTGATCGCGGCGACCGTCGGCTTGGAGATCTCCGAGATCACCCCGATGGCGCGCTGGAGTTCGGCGGCGATCAGTGCCATCTCGGCGGCCGACATCTCGGCCATCTCCTTGACGTCCGCACCGGCGGCGAAGATCTTCTCCCCGCCGTAGACGATCACCGCGGCGACGTCTTCGCGCGCGTCGGCCTCGGCGGCCGCGGCGGCCAGTTCGCGCTGGAGCTGACGGTTCAGCGCGTTCATCGGGGGACGGTCCAGTCGGATGGTCCCGATGCCGTCGACGACCTCGAGTGTGACGAATTCAGCCATGGGGCGCAGACTACCGCTTGACACAGGTTCCAGTCGCATCCGCCCCGCACCGGCTACCGGCCGGCAGCCGCGGCGCCGGTCACGGCCTACAGGGCGCCGCTCGGCAGCTGCGCGAGATAGCGGTCCGCGCCGTCGAAGTCGATCGTCCACCCGGTCGCGGTGCGCACCAGATCCGGCTGGATCGGGGCGATCTCCGGCCGGGCCGCCAGCGCAGCGTCGACGGTGTCGAACGCAGCCAGCGATTCGAGCTGCGCCCAGGTCGGCGGCAGCAGCCGGGTCTCACCGTCCCGGAACCGGTCGAGCTCGGCGGCCGGTCGCGACCAGTGCACCCCGGCGGCCTCGCTGGTGCGCCCGTCGGGCTCCTGGCCGCGCGGTAAGGCCGCGACGAAGAAGTGCGTGTCGTACCGGCGGGTCTCCCCGACCGGGGTGATCCATCGGGACCAGGCGCGCAGCCGGCCGCTGTCGACGATCAGCCCGCGCTCGCGCAGGAAGTCGGCGAAGGCCATCCGGTGCGACTCGATCTCCACCCGCTGATCGCCGTAACGCCGCGCGTCGGCGACCACCTCGCCGGGGGTGTCGCCGGCCAGCAGCACCCCGCACTCCTCGAAGGTCTCGCGCACCGCGGCGGTGACCAGGGCCCGGGCCCGGCCCTCATCGGTGCCCCAGCGCTGCGCCCACCACTGCGGGTCCGGTCCGGCCCAGCCGATGCGGGCGCCCTCGCCGGGATCGACCCCGCCGCCGGGGAAGACGGTCATCCCGCCGGCGAAGTCCATACCGGTGACCCGGCGCAGCAGGAACACCTCGATGCCGCCCACGCCGTCGCGCAGCAGCATCACCGTGGCCGCATCGCGCACCGGCACATCGGCCCGGCCCACCGGATCGAGCGGCATCAGATCCGTCCCTCCGCAGCCCGCCGGGCGAAGAAACGTCCGCCCTCGCGCTGCAGTGCGATCGGCTGGCCGAAGGCGGTCGAGAGGTTCTCGGCGGTGATCACCTGGTCGATCGGCCCCTGCGCCACCGCGCGGCCCTGGCTGAGCAGCAGCGCGTGGGTGAAGCCGGGCGGGATCTCCTCGACGTGGTGGGTCACCAGCACCGTGGCCGGGGCGTCGGGGTCGGCGGCCAGTTCGGCCAGCCGCACCACCAGGTCCTCGCGCCCGCCCAGATCCAGTCCCGCCGCCGGTTCGTCGAGCAGCAGCAGCTCCGGATCGGTCATCAGCGCCCGGGCGATGAGCACCCGCTTGCGTTCGCCCTCGGACAGGGTGCCGAAGGTGCGTGCCGCCAGATGACCGACACCGAGGGAGTCCAGCAGCTCCTCGGCCCGGTCGAGGTCCATCCGGTCGTAGCGTTCGCGCCAGCGGCCCAGCACCGCGTATCCGGCCGAGACCACCAGGTCGCGCACGACCTCGTCGTCGGGGATGCGCGAGGCCAGCGCCGCCGAGGACAGGCCGATGCGGGCCCGCAGTTCGGCGACCTCCACCCGGCCCATCACCTCGCCGAGGATGTGCGCGGTGCCGGCCGACGGGAACTCCTGGGCGCCGGCCAGGCGGATCAGCGAGGTCTTCCCCGACCCGTTGGGGCCGAGGATCACCCACCGCTCGTCCAGTTCCACACGCCAGGAGACGGGTCCCACGAGCGTCGTCCCTCCGCGTACCAGGGACGTGTCATGCAGGTCGATGAGCAGGTCAAGATCCGGTTCCACCACGGCTCCATCTTGTCCCACCGGCACGCCGGGCGGTGGGACGGTCCCGCTATGCGGGGGTGTCGCGCCCGATCCGGGCCGGGCCGGCCCGGCCCGGATCCGCGCCCGCGGGTGGCAGGATCGACACGCGTGCGCCGGGGTCAGGCCGTGTCGCACACGCCGTGACCCGTCCCCGCGACCGTGAAGGAGGTGCGCCGCCGGTGGCCGTTCCGCCCACCCCGCCCGGTGAGGTGCCCGCGGCCGATCCGGCCGGGCTGTCGGAGGCCGACCGCGGTCTGCTGCGCGCCGGCGTGCACCCGGATCCGCACCGGCTGTTCGGCGCCCGCCCCGCCGACGGCGGCACGGTCTTCCGCGCGCTGAAACCGGCTGCGACGCACGTGGCGGTGCGCACCGCCACCGAGGTCTTCGCACTCGACGATCACGGCGACGGGGTGTTCGCCGCGTGGGCCCCGGTCCCGGTCCCGGACGACTACCGGCTGGTGGTCACCTATCCGGGCGCCCGCACCTTCGTCGTCGCCGACGGCTACCGCATGCCGCCGACGGTCGGTGCGGACGATCTGGCCGCGCTCGCCGCGGGCACGCACCACCGGCTGTGGGAGGTGCTCGGTGCCCGACCGATGCGACTGGGCACCCCCACCGGCGCGGTCGCCGGCACCGCGTTCAGCGTCTGGGCGCCCCGCGCCGCCGGGGTCGCGGTCGTCGGCGACTTCGACGGCTGGACCGGTTTCTCCGCGCCCATGCGGCGCCTGGCCGGCGGGGTGTGGGAGGTGTTCGTCCCGGAGGTCGGCCCGGGCGAGCTGTACAAGTTCCGCATCCGCACCGCGGACGATCCGGCCGGCTTCCGTGACCGCGCCGATCCGATGGCCCGGGCGGCCGAGCTGCCGCCGAAGACCGCCTCGAAGATCGCGGATCCCGGCCACCGGCTCCGCGGCCGCAGGCGGAGGGCGGCCCGCGACCGCGCGGCCGACCGGCCGGCCCCGATCAGCGTGCTCGAGGTGCATCTGGGTTCCTGGCGGATCCCCGGCGACTACCGCCGCGCCGCGGTCGAACTGGTCGGCTACGCCGCCGAACTCGGGGTCACCCACCTCGAACTGCTGCCGGTGGCCGAACATCCCTACGGCGGCTCCTGGGGCTACCAGGTCACCTCCTACTACGCGCCGACCGCGCGCTACGGCGATCCCGACGGGCTCGCCGCACTCGTGGATGCCTGCCACGACGCCGGCATCGGGGTGATCGTGGACTGGGTGCCCGCGCACTTCCCCCGGGACGGCTACGCGCTGGCCCGCTTCGACGGCGAGCCTTTATACGAACCGGCAGATCCGCTGCTGGCCGACCATCCCGACTGGGGCACGCTGACCTTCGACTACGACCGGCCCGAGGTGCGCGCCTTCCTGATCTCCAACGCGCTGTACTGGCTCGAGGAGTTCGGCGTCGACGGGCTGCGCATCGACGCGGTGGCCTCGATGCTCTACCGCGACTACTCCCGCGCCCCCGGCGCCTGGTCGCCCAACCGGTGGGGCGGGCGGGAGAACCTGGCCGCGATCTCCCTGCTGGCCGAGATCACCGCCGCGATCGACCGGGCGCGGCCCGGTGCCCTGGTGATCGCCGAGGACTCCAGCGACCGGCCCGGTCTGACCGCGCCGCGCACGGCGGGTGGCTCGGGGTTCACCCACTCCTGGGACCTGGGCTGGATGCACGCGGTCACCGCCTGGTTCGGCGCCGACGATCCGGCGGCGGCCGGGGTCGCCGAGGCCGCGCGCACAAGGCTGGCCCGGGCGCACCGCGAGACGCGCGTGCTCGCGCTCGGCCACGACGAGGTGGTGCACGGCAAGGGCACCCCGGTCACCCGCATGCCGGGCCCGCGCGAAGTCCAGCTCGCCGGCTTCCGCGCCCTGCTCGGGCTGATGTTCGCCTGGCCGGGGGCGAAACTGCTGTTCATGGGCCAGGAGTACGGGCAGACCGGAGAGTGGTCGGAGTTCTTCGGCCTGGACTGGAAGCAGCTGCGCGATCCGGCGCACCTGCGCATCCTGGCCCTGGTCTCCACGCTCAACCGGCTCTACCGCCGCACCGCGGTGCTGTGGGCCTTCGACGCCGACCCGCGGTCCGTGCGCTGGCTCGACGCGGCCGACCCGGCGGTCGTGCTGCTGCTGCGCCGGGCCGTGCCCGACGACCTGGGCCCGCGCCCGGCGCCGGGTGACGATGCGGGCGCCGGCGACGGCGACGATCCCGAGATCGAGGCGCTGCTGTGCGTGCCCAACTTCGCGTTCACCGCGCGCACGGTCGTCCTGCCCGAGCCACCGGTCGGCGCCGACCGGTGGACGGTGCTGCTCGACACCGCCGACTACGGCCCGCCTGAGGTCGGCGCCGCGCGCCCGGTGCGGATCCCCGGCGGCCGCGCGGTCGACGTGCCGGCACGCAGTACCGTGTGGCTGGCCCCCCGCCCAGCCGGCGGGGCCGCGCACACCCCGACGAGGAGGACGCCGTGACCCGCTCCAGCCCGGCCGGTCTGTCCCGGGCGGCCGCCGCCGTGGCCGCGACCGCACTCCTGGCGCTCACCGCGTGCGGGGCCGAGCAGTCCTCGCCCGGCACCGGATCGTCTGCCGCGGCCGATGCGCAGATCGGCGACCCGGACGCCCCCACCGGGGTGCGCGAGGGCGCCCCGGTGGGCAGCACCACGGTCGACGGCACCGACTCCGGTGAGATCGATCTGGTGGCGGCCGCCGCCCTGGACGATCTGGCCGCGTTCTGGGAACCGTGGTTCACCGACACCGCGCGCCGGCCGTTCCGTCCGATCACCCGCGCGGTGTCCTGGGATGCGCGCACCGGCGGTGGCCCGCTGTTCTGCGGCGCGCCCACCGACGGCATCGTCAACGCCGGGTACTGCGCGGCCGACGACGAGATCGGCTGGGACCGGGGGGTGCTCATGGCCGGGGTCGAGCGCGAGTACGGGCCCCTGGCGGTGGTGACGATCCTGGCGCACGAGTACGGGCACGTCCTACAGGACCGGTTCGACGCCTCCGCTGCGCGCCGGACCCCGACGGTGGTGCTCGAACAGCAGGCCGACTGCTACGCCGGGGCGTTCGTCCGGCATGTGGTCGACGGCGATGCCGCCCGGCTGTCGGCCTCGAGCACCGACGGACTCGACCAGGCGCTGTGGGCGATGGTCGGCACCCGCGATCACCCGGACGACGACTACTTCTCCGGCGCCGAGCACGGCACCGGGTTCGAACGGGTCACGGCCTTCGGTGTCGGTTTCGACACCGGGGCGGGCGCCTGCGCCGATCTGGACGCCGATCATGTCGACCGGGTGCGCGGGCAGGTCCCCGAGGCGATGCTGTTCGGGCGCGGCCCGGGCCCGCGCGAGGTCACCTGGGAGCATCTGGCCGCGGTCGTGGACTCGCTGTCGGCCACCCTCGGTGCGGTACCCGGTCTGCAGATCGACGACAGCGGCCAGGACGTGGGCTGCGGGCCGGTCACGGCCGCGCAGTACTGCCCCGAGGCCGGGTTGCTCGCGGTCGATCTGGACGGACTCGCCGTGCTCGCCGAGCCCCCGCCGGAGCCGGAAAGATCG
>JAJYRZ010000177.1 GCA_021793835.1 Actinomycetes bacterium
CCGATCTGCGGAGGCCGATGCGCTGACCGCGGCCGGGCTGATCGTGGTCTCGTGCTACCAGTACGGCAAGGACGACACCTCCGACTGGCACGGCGGGCATCCGGCCGGGGTGGAGCACGCGCGCCGGGCGCTGGAACTGCACGAGGCCGCCGGCGGACCGGACACCGCACCGATCTACATGTCCATCGACTCCGATCCGACCGCCACCGAATACCGCACGCAGGTGTCCGGCTTCCTGCGCGGCGCCGCCTCGGTGCTCGGCACCGAACGCCTCGGCGTCTACGCCAACGCCCCCACCATCGACTGGGCGCTCGACGACGGGCTGGACGTCTACTTCTGGCAGCACAAGTGGGGCAGCGACGGACGGATCCACCCGAAGGCCGCGCTGTATCAGGAGGAGATCGACGCCCGGAAGGTCGACGGCATCGGGGTGGACGTCAACCGCATCATGGTCGCCGACTTCGGCGCCTGGTGATCCCCTCCGCCCCGGTTCAGCGAAACCCGATCGGCGCAGGGCCCCACACCCGCCGCAGCTCGGCGTCGACGTCGAACGCCACCCGGTCGCGCCTACCGATCAGCAGTCCGGCACGCGCGGCGTCGTAGCGCGGCCACTCCACCAGGCCCGCCACCCGGTCCGCCCGGCCCGTGCGGGCGAACGCCGCCCACCGCCGCTGCACCCGCCCGGCCACCCGCCGTGCGCCGCGCCGACCGCCGAGCAGCAGTGACGGGTCCTTGGGCATCGCCCCGAAGGTGTCGAACACGTACGGCACATCCGTGGCGTGGGTGGCGCCGACCCCGGTCAGGCGCAGCAGCGGGGTGGCGTGGTCGAACCGGTACAGCCAGGTCGGGGCGCGGCGGTGGTGCGCCTCGGCCAGCCACACCGCGGGCATGCGGAAGGCCGCGTCCCCGGCCAGGCGCAGCGCCCCGCGGCGCCGGTCCCGGTCGGGGTAGCCGGCCAGGATCGTGGCGATCCTGGCCGGGTCGATCTGCGGGTCCTGTTCCGTCAGCGCCGTGACCATCCGGCTCACCTGGTCGACGGTGGTCGGCAGGAACGGCCCGCGCAGCCAGCGGAACAGGTTGGCCTCACTGCGGGTGGTGCCCACGATCAGCGGGACCGGGTGCTGCTCCCCGGCGGTGAAGACGTCGATCGGGTGTGCGGGCAGCACGTCGCCGTCGACCACCGGGGCCGCGGCCAGGGTGCCCGGGGCGGCCTCGAACACCTCGCCGACGACCTGGGTCGCGGCCCGGACCACCGTGTCGACCGGCAGCCGGTGCAGTCGCCCCGCGTCCTCGGGCGCCAGCGCCAGACGCTCGCGCAGGCGCCGGGCCACCTCTGCCGCCCGCGCCTGCCCGTACACCGCGGTCGCCGGCGGACTCTGGGCGATCGCCCGGTGGAACAGGCCCGCCGCGGCCGGTGCGGTCAGCAGCGCGGTCACCGACGCCCCGCCGGAGGATTCACCGAACAGGGTCACGTTGGTCGGATCACCGCCGAACGCGGCGATGTTCTCGCGCACCCACTCCAGCGCGGCGATCTGATCCCGCAACCCCACGTTGGTGGTGAACTGCGCGTCGGGGACGGACAGGCTCGACAGGTCCATGAAGCCGAGCACCCCGAGCCGGTGGTTGACGGTCACCACCACCGCATCGGCCAGTGCGGCCAGCCGGGCGCCGTCGTAGACCGCCTGCGAGCCCGCGCCCATCAGATAGGCCCCGCCGTGCAACCACACCAGCACCGGTCGGCGCGCACCGGCGGTGCGCGGGGCCCAGAGGTCGACCGTCAGATGGTCCGCGCCGGTGCGCAGCGTGTCCTCCATGGGCATGCCGGCCGGCTGCGGGCAGATCGGGCCGACGTCGGTGGCCGCGCGCACCCCGGTCCACGGCCGCGGCGGCTGCGGGGCGGCGAACCGGGACGTGCCCGTGGGCGCGGCCGCATAGGGCACCGCGCGCCAGCTGCGCACCGGGCCGGCCACCGCCCCGCGCACCGGCCCGGCGACGGTGTCGATCACCTCGCCACGGCCCTCCTCGCCCGCTTCGCGTCCGTACCGCCCCACCGTCGCCTCCTCGCCTAGCTGCCGCGTTGCACTGCACCGATCCTGGTCCGGCGATCGCCGCGGCGCATCGGCCGATCGTGACACAATGGGGTCATCGCGCGGATGGTCGGGACGGGCGTGACAGCTCTCCCGCTCGCCCCCTCCTCCACCCGATCCGGTAGCGAAAGGAGAGGTTTGCGCCATGGAGTACACCATCGTCCACAACGCCGATCGTGAGCGCTTCGAGGTCCGACTCGGTGACACCACCGGGGCCTACACCGAGTACATGGACGTCGGCACCCGACGGATCTTCGACCAGACGGTCACCGACGACAGATATCAGGGGCAGGGACTGGCTTCGGCCCTGATCCGGCACGCGCTCGACGCCACCCGCACCGAGGGCCGGAGGGTCACCACCAGTTGCGCCTTCGTCGCCCAGTTCGTCCAGGAGCACCCGGAATACGAGGATCTGGTCACCTGATCCGGCGCCAGCCGCGCCGGCGGACGAACACCTCCCGCAGCCGCGGCAGGTTCACCCCGTCCGCCCGGCGCGCCTTGCGCCGGGTGATCACCACCGCAGCCCCGCCGAGCACCCACACCGGGTACTGCACCGTCCAGGCCAGCCGGAAGGCGTCGTATCCGTAGCCGCCGGCCGCGCCGACCACCGCACCGATCCCGCCGATCACCAGCAGTGAGGCCAGGAATCCGCCCTGGTTGACCACGCCCTGAGCCAATCCCAGGTTCTCCGGCGGGTTCGAGGTGCGCGCGTAGTCGAAACCGATCACCGAGCCGGGCCCGCCGGTGGCCATCACCACCACCAGCAGCACCAGCAGCCAGCGCGGAGCCGGCCCCGGCAGGGCGAGCACGATCGTCCACATCGCGGCGTTGGCGCCGATGATCCCCAGCACCATCCAGGACCGGCGCAGCGGGCGGCGCGCGGTGACCTCCCCGATCAGCGGGCCGACCACGATGCTGGCGACGACGAACGTGGTCAGCATGCCGCCGGCGGCGATCTCGCTCATCCCCTGCGCGGTGACCAGATAGGGCACGCCCCACAGCAGGGCGAACACCGTGCCGGAGAACTGTGTGGCCATGTGGGTGAAGAAACCCAGGCGGGTGCCCGGGCGCAGCCAGACCGCGCGCAACCGGCCCGCCAGCGCCCGGACCGACAGCGGTTCGGACACCGCCGGCAGCGGACGGGGCGCATCGGTGACCACCGCGACCACCAGCACCAGGACCAGCACCCCGACCGCGGCGGCCGAGCCGAAGGCGGTGGTCCAGCCGTAGGCGTCGAGCACCGCGATCAGCGGGATGGCGGACAGGATCTGGCCCGCCTGGCCCAGGATGCCGGTCAACTGGGTCACCAGCGGCACCCGTCGGCCCGGGAACCAGCGCGGGATCAGCCGGATCACCGACAGGAACACCAGGGCGTCGCCGGCCCCGACCAGGACTCGGGCCGCGATCGCCAGCGGCAGCAGTGCGGTCACCGCCAGCAGCAGCTGACCGGCGATCATCACGGCCGAGCCGAGCACCAGCAGCCGGCGGGATCCGTAGCGGTCGAGCAGCAGGCCCGACGGGATCTGCATCCCGGCGTAGACCACGACCTGGACGACCACGAACAGCGACAGGGTCTCCGGCCCGATCCCGTATCGGTCGGTCGCCTCCAGACCCGCCACACCGAAGGAGGTGCGCTGGAGCACCGCTGCGACATAGGCCAGCAGGCCGATCGTCCACACCAGCCAGGCGCGGCCGCCTCCGGGGGGCTCCTGGGTCACCTTCGGCGCGCTCACCCGGCCGATGCCGGGGGCGGTGCGGCCTCGGTGGAGATCTCGCCCGCCAACAGTTCCAGGGCGGCGTCGGCGCCGCCGAGCTGCTGTTCGAGGGCGGGCAGCCGGGTCA
Organism: Actinomycetes bacterium; assembly: GCA_021793835.1. Taxonomy (GTDB): domain Bacteria; phylum Actinomycetota; class Actinomycetes; order Mycobacteriales; family Mycobacteriaceae; genus Tomitella. Next base: position 3,930 of record JAJYRZ010000177.1, read on the forward strand.
CATGGTCGGCCAGCGGATGCTCGGCGGTCATACCGATGCCGCCGTGGAGCTGGACGGCCTCCTGCCCGATCAGCCGGGCCGATCGGCAGATCTGCAGCACGGTGCGCGCGGCCGTGGTCTCCGACAGATCGCCCGAGGCCACGGCCGCGGTGGCGCGTTCGCTCATACTGCGCGCGAGTTCGAGGGCGACGTACATGTCGGCCGCCCGGTGGGTCAGCGCCTGGAACCGGGCCAGCGGGCCGCCGAACTGTTCGCGGGTGCGCAGGTACTCCACGGTCAGATCCACCGCGCGCGCCATCACCTCCACCGCTTCGGCCGCCCACGCGGCCCGGCCGCGCACCAGGGCGCCGGTCACGGCGGCCGCGGTCTGCGGGCCGGGTGTGCCCAGCCGCACCGCCGGGGCGGCGTCCAGGTCTATCTGCCCGGCCCGCCGATCGTCGAAGGTGCGGTAACCGGTGATCGTCACCCCGGGCACGGCCGGGTCGATCACGAACACCCCCGTCCCGTCGTCGGTGTCGGCGGTGACCAGCAGTGCGGTCGCGGCCGGCGCGCCGACGACCGGGTTCTTGCGTCCGGTCACCGTCCAGCCGTCCGGCCCCGACTCGGCGCGGGTGCCCGGGCGTGCGGTGCGCAGATCACGACCCGGCTCGTCGGTCGCCAGGATCGGCAGCGCGGTGCCGTCTGCCAGACCGCCGAGCAACTGCGCGCGCTGCGCGTCATCGCCGAGGTCGGCGATCACTGCGGCGGCGATCACCGCGGATTCGACCCACGGTTCGCCCGCCCCGCCGCGGCCGAGCGCACCGGCCACGGTCTGCGCATCCGCCGCGCCGGCCCCCGATCCGCCGTCGGCCTCGGCGACCAGCAGCCCGGTCAGTCCGGCGGCGGCCAGTTCGGCCCACACCGCGCGGCGGTGGCCGGGGTCGGTCACGGCCACGGCGCGGCGCCGGTCCTCCCCGCCTGAGCGGGCCAGGATCTCGGTGACCGTGTCGGCCAGCAGACGCTGTTCTTCGGTGTGCGTGTGGTCCATGGCCCTACCTCACAGTCCCAGGATCGTGCCGGCGATGATGGTGCGCTGGATCTCGTTGGAACCCGAGTAGATCGAGACCTTGCGGTGGTTGAGATAGCGCATCGCGGCCAGGCCCGCCCACTCCTCGGTCTGCACCAGTGCGGGCGGGTCGGCCGGCAGCCCGGTCGCCCCGGCCAGGTCGAGTTCGAGTTCGGTGACCGCCTGCTGCAGTTCGGAGCCGCGCAGTTTGAGCACCGACGACGCCGGGGAGGGCCGGCCGTCGGCCGAGTCGGCGACCACCCGCAGCTGGGTGGTCTCCAGGGCCAACAGGTCGTTGCGCAGTTCGGCGATGCGGGCGCGGATCAGCGGATCGTCGAGCCGGGTCCGGTCGTGCCACGGCGTGGCCCCCGCATGGCCGATCGCCCGGGCCAGACGCATCTGGCTGGCCGCCACGCGCGCGATGCCCACCCGCTCGTTGCCCAGCAGGAACTTCGCATAGCTCCAGCCGGCGTTCTCCTCCCCCACCAGGTTCTCGGCCGGGACGCGGACCTGGTCGAAGAAGACCTCGTTGACCTCGCGGCCGCCGTCGATCAGTTCGATCGGGCGCACCGTGACCCCGGGGGAATCCAGGTCGATCAGCAGGAAGGAGATGCCCGCCTGCCTACGCGGGGCCTGCGGATCGGTGCGCACCAGCGCGAAGATCCAGTCGGCGTGCTGGCCCAGGGTGGTCCAGGTCTTCTGCCCGGTCACCACGTAGTCGGCGCCGTCACGCACCGCGGTGGTGGTCAGCGAGGCCAGATCCGAGCCGGCGTCCGGTTCGGAGAAGCCCTGCGCCCACCAGATGTCCAGCCGCGCCGTGGCCGGCAGGAACCGCTCCTTGAGCTCTTCGCTGCCGAACTGGGCGATGACCGGCCCGACCATGCCGGCGTTGAACGGCAACGGTTCGGGCACGCACGCGGTCTGCAGTTCGGCCAGCCACAGGTGGCGCTGCAGAGCCGTCCAGTCGCGTCCGCCCCAGCGCACCGGCCAGGCCGGCACCGCAAGGCCCGCGTCGGCCAGGGTGGCCTGGGTGCGCCGCAGGTCCTGCGGGTCCACCGACCGACCGGCCGCGACCTGCGCGCGCACCTGCGGGTCGATCTCGGTGGTGAAGAATTCCCGCAGTCCGGCCGCGAACCGCGCATCCGCCCCGTCCGGTGCCTGGACCATGTCCGCTCCCCTTCCCGTCCCCGCTCACGGTGGTGCCCGTGCCTGCCGTTCCGCGCCGTGTCGTCGGGTGCGGATCTACACCGTGGTCCGGTCGCTCTCGTCGTAGATGATCACGCCACGCAGGATCTTACCGTCGAACATGTCCTGGTAGGCCTCGTTGATCTGCTCGAGCTTGTAGT
>JAJYRZ010000178.1 GCA_021793835.1 Actinomycetes bacterium
CCCCCCTGCCCCCCTCCCCCCCCCGTGTTAGGAGTGGTCCCCGTTTCCACACTGCGTAAACCCACAACAAATCCTCCCCCCCCCCCCCCCGCAAACCGGACAACGCGGTCGGCAGAGCAGAGATCAGGACGCGGCTCGGTGTTCTCCGTCGTCGCCGGCGTCGTCTCCGTCCGCGGTCTGCGCGGCCGTGCCGTCGGATTCCGGGACCGCCGCGCCGTCTTCGGTCTCCGCCGCCGGTTCCGCATCGTCCGCGGGGGCTTCGCCCGGCTCAGCGGGCTCCTCCGGCGGGGGCGGGGCCAGCAGCTGCGCTCCGGGCGCGGCGATCCCGGCCTCGTCGAGCGCGGCGAGCACGTTCGGCCCCACCGTGGTCGCGGCCTGCTCGAGCGTGGCGGCCCGGCGCCGGCCGTCCATCAGGTTCGGGCCCATCACGGCCAGGTCGTCGGCCGTGAGGTCGATACGTGCGACCTGCACCCCGGTCGACCGCAGGAAGGCGACCTCGCGGTGCAGTCCGGCCGACATCGGCCGACGCAGCAGGCGGCGTTCGATCCGCCCGACCCCGCGCGCTGTGACACTGCGGGCCGACGCCATGGGGGCGAGCACGATGACCTCGTCGAGATCCAGGCCGGCCAGCAGGTCGACCGAGGCGGTCGAGGCGGCGCCGCCGTCGATGTAGCGCCGGCCGGCGATCTGGACCGGCGGGAACCAGCCGGGGATCGCCCAGGAGGCGCGCAGCGCCTGCCCGGCGGTCGCGGCCGGGGCGAGCGGGGCGACCGGCGAGGTGACCGCCACCTCGCCGCCGACCACCGGCCCGACCGCGCCGAACACGGTGCGCATCCCGGTCTCAAGATCGACAGCGATCATGCGGGCGTGCCGGTGGCCGAGCCATTCCGGTCCCGGGTGCAAGGTGTCGGCCAGCTCGCCCAGCCACTGCGCGTCCCCGCGCCCGATCGGGGCGAGTCCGGCCGCGCGGGTGAGCCCGGACAGTCGGCGCCGAACGGCCAGGCGCGGATTGCCGGGCCGCAGGCTCGGCAGGCGGGGGAAACGGCCGACCGGGACCGCCAGGTGCGCGGCGAGCACCGGGTCCACCGCGTCGTCGCCGTGCAGGGCCGCCAGGATCTCGGCGGTGCCGATGCCGGCGCCGAGCAGGGTGACCAGTTCGGCGCCGGCCGAGGTGCCTTGCAGCACGTCGGCGTCGCGGGCGTCGAAGTCCAGGGCGGTCTCCACCGCCGCCAGGGCGGACACCGTCCACGCCAGGCCGAGCGTGCCGCCGCAGCCGAGCGCCAGTCCGCGGCGCGGCTGGTCGCCGGGCCGGTCGGCGGGGGAGGAGGAGGGGTTCTTCGCCATCCGCGCATGATAACCGGGGTGCCGGACACGGTCCGGGACGTGCGGGCCGGGTGTCGGTCACTCGGAACGACGTGGCAGGAACTCCTGGAGTTTGGTCTTCACGCCGATCTTGATGAAGTCCCAGGCGTCCTCGTCCCCGCGCAGCACTGCTTCGGTCATCGACCGGAACTGGTCCCAGGTCGCGTGCGGCGGGATCGGCGGCATGTTCGGGTCGGTGTGCACGTCGAGCAGCACCGGTCGGTCGGCCGCCAACGCCTCGTCCCAGGCCTGGCCGATCCGTTCGGGGTCGGTGACCGTGATCCCGCGCAGCCCCAGGCCGGTCGCGAATCCGGCGTAGTCCACCGAGGGCAGCTCCTGCGAGGGGGCGAACTTCGGCGCATCGGTCATCGCGCGCAGTTCCCAGGTGACCTGGTTCAGGTCGTCGTTGTGCAGGACCACCACGATCAGGCGCGGGTCGGACCACTCGCGCCAGTACCGGGCGACGGTGATCAGTTCGGCCAGGCCGTTCATCTGCATCGCACCGTCGCCGCTGAATGCGATCGCCGGGCGGCCCGGAAAGGCGAACTTCGCGCCGATGCCGTAGGGCACCGCCGATCCCATCGTCGCGAGCGTGCCGGACAGCGAGCCGCGCATCGATCCGCGCAACCGGATCTGGCGGGCGTACCAGTTCGCCGCCGAGCCGGAGTCGGCCGCGACGATCACGTCTTCGGGCAACCGGGTCGACGCCTCGGCGAACAGACGCAGCGGGTTGATCGGATCGGCCGCCAGGCGGGCCTGCATGTCCATCGTCTGCCACCAGCGGGCGACATTGGACTCGATCGTCTGTCGCCAGGACCGGTCGGTGCGGGGGTGCAGGTGCGGGATCAGGGCGCGTAGCGCGGCCCCCGCGTCGGCGACGACGTTGACCTCGGTGGGATAACGCATGCCGATCCGGCCGCCGTCGATGTCGATCTGCACCGCGCGTGCCTGATCGTATTCGGGTAGGAACTGCGCATAAGGGAAGTTCGAGCCGACGATCAGCAGGGTGTCGCAGTCGCGCATCATCTCCCAGCTGGGCCGGGTGCCCAGCAGCCCGATCGCTCCGGTCACCCAGGCCGGCTCATCGGAGAGCACGTCCTTGCCGAGCAGGGCCGTGGCCACCCCGGCCCCGAGCAGCTCGGCCACCCGGGCGATCTCGGTGTGAGCGCCGCGCGCCCCCTGGCCGACGAGCATCGCGACCTTCCGTCCCGCGTTGAGCACCTCGGCGGCCTGCTCGATCACACCGTCCTCGGGCATCACCTGCGCAGTGGTGACCCCCAGACTGGACGGCACCATCTTGAACTCGTGGGTCGGAGGGGAGTAGGGCAGTTCCTGCACATCGGCCGGGACGATCACCGCGGTGGGCGCGCGCCGGGTCAGGGCGGTACGGACGGCCCGATCGAGCACGTTGGGCAGCTGTTCGGGCACGGTGACCGTCTCCACAAAGGCCCCCGCCACGTCCTGGTAGAGACCGGCCAGGTCCACCTCCTGCTGGTAGGCGCCGCCCATCGCGCTGCGGTCGGTCTGGCCGATGATCGCTACGACCGGCACGTGATCGAGTTTGGCGTCGTAGAGCCCGTTGAGCAGATGTATCGCGCCCGGCCCCGAGGTCGCCATGCACACTCCGAGCCGATCGGAGAACTTCGCATACCCCACGGCCTGGAAAGCGCACATCTCCTCGTGCCGAGCCTGGACGAACCGCGGCGTGTCACCGGCGCGACCGAATGCGGCGACGATGCCGTTGATGCCGTCGCCGGGATAGGCGAACACGTGCTCGACGTCCCACTGGCGTAGTCGCTGCAGCAGCACGTCGGCGACGGTGTCGGTGGCCATGACACCCTCCTCGTCTCGATCCGGTCGTCTCCTCGGGGCCCGTCAGCCCGCCGCGCGGAGCCGGGGCCCGGGCCATGGGCCTTCGCGGCGGGTTCGTGACCGATCTCCTTGCCCGGCGCGTACCCGCGGCACAGCGGCGACAAACCCGCGAGCTCGGCGGTATCCCGGCAGCGCACAGCACTGCGGGCTCAGTCCAGTTCGTCGTCGTCGATCACTCGGATCCCCGTCACCCCGGTCGCATCCCCGGCACGGGCGAGAAGTTCGTCGGGTCGGCCGCGCCCGCGCAGGGTCAGGGTCACCGCGACGGTCTCGTCGTCGGGCTGTTCGGCGGCCACCGAACCGACCTGCCAGCCGGCCGCGGTCGCGGACTGCAGCACCGTGCGCAGCCCGCCGCTGCCCACCCGGTAGGTCACCGCGAGGTCGAGAACGGTGTCCGCGCCGGGCAGCCACCGGCCCAGCCGGGTGAAGCCGAGCACGATCACCAGGTGCAGCGCGGTGACCACGATCGCCAGCAGCCACAGACCCGCACCGGCGGCCATGCCGATGCCGGTGGTCTCCCACACCGCGGCCGCGGTGGTCAGTCCGCGCACGGCGCCGTGCCGGGTGATGATCAGCCCCGCACCGATGAAGCCCACGCCGGACAGGATCTGCGCGGCCACCCGGGAGGGGTCGAGGATCACCTCGTCGCCGAGCACGTCGAAGAAGCCGTATTTGCTGATCTGCACCAGCAGCGCGGCGGTCACCCCGACGATGGTCTGGGTCTTCAGCCCCGCGCTCTTGCCGCGCAGGCGCCGCTCGAGCCCGATCGCCGAGGCGAGCACGAAGGCCAGCAGCAGTTCGGCGATCTGCAGCAGACCTTGGCCCTGCATCTCGCCCAGTCCGGCAGCCACACCGACGCTCACATCCGTCCCTTCCGCTCGCCCCGCCGGGCCGCACGCATGCACCGGACCTGCGCGGCCCCGGACGTGACGGATACCCACTCCGGCCGCGGCCCACACCCGTCGTCGGCGATCGTCATGACCGTGTACCGCACGACCTACTCGAGCCGTAACCGAAGAGAGCCTTTTCAATCCCATATCGGGATTCGCTGGGTATCGTCTGTGGCATGAGCAGGCAGATAACCGTGCGGTTGCCCGAAGCCGCAGTCGAATACCTGGACGGGGCCGTCGCCGCCGGTGCCCCGAGCCGAGCGAGCGTCGTCACACGCGCGCTGGAACGGGAGATGCGACGTAGTGCGGCCGAACGCGACGCCGCGATCCTGGCCGCCCGCGGTAGTGCCGACGACCTCGACGATCTGGTCGCCTGGTCGGCCGACCTGCCTGTGAACGAAGACTGAGTGCGCCAGATCTGCCTTGCACGGCTGGACAAGACGCGTCCCGTCCTGGTCTTGACTCGAGACGTCGCCAGACCGGTGATGTCGAAGGTCACGGTCGCGCCGATCACCACGACGATCAAGGGTCTGAGCAGTGAGGTGCTGCTCTACCCGGCGAACGGACTCGAACAACGATGCGCCGCCGCACTGGACGACATCGTGACCATTCCGACCGAACGGCTCGGGCGGATAGTGGGGCACCTGTCCGACGAGCAGGAGATCGATCTGGCTCGTGCGATGGTCCTCGCCTTCGATCTGGACGTCCCTCTGCTCGATTGACCGCGCAGCGGCACAGAGCAGACGTTCCCGACCGGTCGATCCGCCCGTCGGTGCAGATCGCGACGGGTCGACGGCGCATTCGGCTACGTTCGATGCCATGGCCGACCTTGTGACCTTGACCCTGAATCCGGCGCTGGACGTCACCACGGTCACCCCGGAAGTGGTGCACTCGCGCAAGCTGCGCTGCCAGACCCCGCTGTATGAGGCGGGCGGCGGCGGCATCAACGTGGCGAAGGTGGCCGCGGTGCTCGGCCTGGACGCCGCGGCCGTGTACCCCTACGGCGGGGCGAGCGGGCGGCGGATCAACGCGCTTTTGGAGACCGATGCGGTGCGCACCCGACCCGTGCGCGCCGAGGGCGTCACACGCGAGTCGATGACCGTGCTCGACGCCTCCGACGGGCGCGAATACCGGTTCGTCCTGCCCGGGCCGGATCTACAGCCCGAGGAGCTCGACCGGTGCCTGGCCGAACTCGACGCCGCGGCCGAAGGGGCGCGCGCGGTGGTGCTGTCCGGTTCGATGCCGCCGGGAACCCGGCCCGGGGTGGTCGGCGAGGTGGCCCGCATCGCCCGCGGCCGGGGCGCGGAACTGGTGCTCGACACCTCCGGCGAGGCGCTCAAGGAGGTCGCCGGGGCGGTGCTGCTGGTCAAACCCAGCATCGGTGAGCTGCGGGACTGGGTGGGCCGGGATCTGACCTCGCACGCCGAGATCGCCGCGGCGGCCCGCGAGATCGTCGACCGCGGGGACGCGCGCACGGTGGTGGTCTCCCTCGGCCCCGACGGGGCGATCCTGGTCTCGGCCGACGATGCGGTGCATGCACGGTCGATCGACGTGCCGGTGCAGTCCGCGGTGGCGGCCGGCGATCACATGGTGGCCGGTCTGCTGACCGGGCTGCTGCGCGACCGGCCCGCCGCCGAGGTGCTCGCCCTGGGCATCGGCACCGCGGCCGCGGCCCTGCTGACCCCGGGCAGCCGGGTGTGCCGGGCGCACGACGCCGAGCGCTACACCGCCCAGGCGCTGGCCGCCGGGGTCACCGCGGTGACGTGGTGAGCCGCCGACCCTAGCCGCTGACCATGTCCTCCGGGCCCCAGTAGGCGCGCATCGAGGTGATCTTCGCGTCGTCGTCGAAGGTCATCACGTCGATGGGGGAGAGCTCGAAGCGCTGGTCGTCCATGATCGTCACCAGCCGGAAGTGGAAGGCCGCCGAGTCGCCGGCCACCCGCACGGTGAGCACCTCGCCCTCCTGCTTCAGCGGTGCGACCATCCCGTAGAACTCGCGCAGCTCGGCCTCGGTGGTGCGTACCGGGGTGCCCACCGGGTCCTCCACGGTGGCGCCGGGGGCGAACAGGGCGAGCACGTCGTCGACGGTGCCGCCGGCCACGGCCTGCACATAGGCCTCGACGGTGGCGCGGATCGCCTCGGGGGTGGGTGCCATCGGGTGTGATCTCCTCGATCGGGCCGCCCG
>JAJYRZ010000179.1 GCA_021793835.1 Actinomycetes bacterium
CCGGCCCACCGACGGCACCCCGGTGATCGACGTCGATCGAGGCGGACGCATCACCTGGCACGGGCCCGGCCAGCTGGTCGGCTACCCGATCGTCGGGCTCGCCGAACCGGTCGACGTGGTGGACTACGTCCGCCGGCTCGAGCAGGCGCTGATAGCGGTGTGCCACGACCTGGGCCTGACCGACTGCGGCCGCGTCGAGGGCCGGTCGGGGGTGTGGCTGCCGGCCGGGGTGGTGCGCGGCGAGCCCCGGCCCGAACGCAAGATCGCGGCCATCGGCATCCGAGTCGCGCGCGGGGTGACCCAGCACGGTTTCGCGATCAACTGCGATGACGACCTGGCGGCGTTCACCGCGATCACCCCCTGCGGGATCGCCGACGCCGGGGTCGCCTCGCTCAGCTCCGAGCTCGGCCGCACCGTCACCGTCGACGACATCACCGCGGCGACCGCGCGCGCGGTGACCGACGCGCTCGACGGTCTGCTGCCGGTGGCCCCCTGCGACATCACCCGCGCGGCGGTGCCCGAGACCGCGGACGATACCGGGGCGCAGATCACCGCGCTGCCCACCATGCGCATCGGCTGACCCGGGGCCTCTGATCCTGCTCCCCCGGCCCGCTGACGGGGAACGACCTGGACAGGGCGGGGCCGCGAAAGCGTATGGTCGGAGTCGTGACTGTCGCTCCTGAAGGCCGCAAGCTGCTCCGGATCGAAGCGCGCAACGCGCAGACACCGATCGAAGACAAACCCGAGTGGATCAAGACCCGGGCCACGATGGGCCCGGAATACCAACAGCTCAAGTCACTGGTGCGCGGCGAAGGCCTGCACACCGTGTGCGAAGAGGCGGGTTGTCCCAACATCTTCGAATGCTGGGAGGACCGCGAAGCCACCTTCCTCATCGGCGGTGACCAGTGCACCCGCCGCTGCGACTTCTGTCAGATCGCCACCGGCAAGCCGATCGGCCTGGACACCGACGAGCCGCGCCGGGTCGCCGAGTCGGTGCGCACCATGGGGCTGCGCTACTCCACCGTCACCGGGGTGGCCCGCGACGATCTGCCCGACGGGGCGAGCTGGCTGTACGCCGAGACCTGCCGGCAGATCCACCGGCTGAACCCGGAGACCGGTGTCGAGCTGCTGATCGACGACTTCCAGGGCGACCCGGACGCACTCGCCGCGGTGTTCGAGGCGGGCCCGCAGGTGCTCGCCCACAACCTGGAGACGGTGCCGCGGATCTTCAAGAAGATCCGGCCGGCCTTCCGCTACGACCGCTCGCTGGCGGTCATCACCGCCGCCCGTGACGCCGGGCTGGTCACCAAGTCGAACCTGATCCTCGGGATGGGCGAGACCCCGGACGAGGTGGTGGAGTCGATGGTCGCGCTGCGCGAGGCCGGCTGCGACATCCTCACGCTCACCCAGTACCTGCGCCCGTCCCCGCTGCACCATCCGATCGACCGGTGGGTCAAGCCCGAGGAGTTCCTCGACTACTCGGCCGCCGCTGAGGAGATGGGTTTCGCCGGGGTGATGGCCGGTCCGCTGGTGCGCTCGTCGTACCGGGCCGGACGGCTCTACGCCCAGGCGGTGCGCAACCGCGGCGAGGAGCTGCCCGCACACCTGGAACACCTGGGCGAGGAGGGCACGGCTTCGCAGGAGGCCACCAGCGTCATCGCCCGCATGGCGGCGAACGCCGGCACCGGGCGCGGCTGCTAATCGCGGTCCAGTCCGGAGACGTGTCGCAGCCACCGGGCGACCACCGCGATCTCCTCGTCGGTGAACCCAGCGGTCAGTTCGCTGTTCAGATCGGCGAGCACCGCGCGCATCTGCGGCAGCGCAGCCGCCCCGTCCGCGGTGAGTTCGACGATCACCGAGCGGCCGTCGTCGGGGTTCTTACGCCGGGTGACCAGGCCCCGGCGCGCCAGCCGATCGAGCAGTCCGCTCATGCCGGCCGGGCCCGCACGCAGTGCGCTCGCCAGCTCGCCGGCGGTGGCCCGGTCATGCCGGGCCAAGTGGAACAGCACACCGGCCGCCGACTCGGTCAATCCGGTGCCGCGCGCCTCGCGGGCCACCCGAGCCGCTGCGGACTGCCGTGCGGTCGCCAGCAGTAGATGCAGCCGCGGAGCCGACCGGCCCGTCATGCGGGAAGATCCGCGGCGGCGCACTCTTCGAGCCAGTCCGCCACGGGCGCCCACAGGTCGGTGCGCATCGCGCGTTTGAAAAAGCCCATGTGGCCGATCCTATCGGCGCCGATATCGCCCGGGGACCAGGTGCGTCGCTCGACGGCCGCGCCGACCAGCCGGTCGGTGATCGCCTCAATCTGTCCCGGGGTCGCCCACAGGTCGTCGGTGAACCCGATCGCCAGCACCGGCACGGTCACCGCGGCCGCACGGTCCGCCGCAGCCATGGTCGGGTCGTCGAAGAAGTAGCCGGGCTGCTCGGTCCACCGGCTCCACTCCCGCATCGCCGCGCCGGGCAGATCCTCCCCCAGCCCCACCCAGCCCGGGCAGTAGCCGAGAACCCGCGACAGCGCCGGCCCGACGAAGCCCAGGGCCGCCCGCACGCGCATCCGCTCGCCCCACGCGGGGATCGCGGCGGTGACCCCGGCGTGGGAGGCGACGGTGACGAACCCGCGCACCGCGTCCCCGCCCGCACCCAAGGCCAGCGCGTGCCCGCCGACGCTGTGCCCGACCGCGACCTGGGGCAGGTCGGGGAACCGCTCGGTCGCCCACCTGGTCATCGCGGGCGCATCTCCGTCGATCCAGTCGCGCATCCGCACGTCCCGCTCGGCCCGCGCCGAACCGGTCCGCCCCATCCCCCGGTAGTCGTAGGTGATCACCGCGGCTCCGCGGCCGGCGAGGTATTCCGCGAACCCGGTGTAGAGCGCCTCGGGCACGGCCGTGGCCGGGTGGATCACGATGCATCGCTGCGCCGAACCGCGCGCAGGCCGGCGCAGCGTGCCACGGATCGTCGTGCCGCCCGTCGGGACGGCCAGGTCTTCGGTGCCGGCGTCGTCCGGAGTCAATTTATTTCGCATACGAAGTACTTTAGCGCACGCATGCGCGGCGCGCCGCCGAAGGCCCGCCGACCGACCCGCACCTCGAACCGGCGCAGCTCCGCCGACGCCCCTCGTCTCGATGCCGGGCGGCGGCCGCCGCCCGGCCCACCGCAGACCGATCGGCGCACCGATCTCCGGGGGCGTCCGATAGCACGTTCTCGCGCCGGGTTCGACCGATACGGCCCTTCCCGGGCGGGCACCGTATCCTGGGCCCATGGCGAAGGCGAAGGGTAAACCGACCAAGGAAGAGCGCAAGGCCGCCAAGGTCGCGCGTAAGGCCGAGTCCGCACAGCGACGCAAGCAGGTGTGGCAGGCCTTCCAGATGCAGCGCAAGGAGGACAAGGCCCTCCTGCCGCTGATCGTCGCGATCGTGGTCGCGACCACCGGTGTGCTGGTGCTGCTGGGTTGGCTGACCGGGATGGCCCTGTGGGCCTCGATCCCGCTGGGCATCGTGCTCGGCGTGCTGCTGGCGTTCATGTTCTTCGGCCGGCGGGTGCAGAAGTCGGTCTACAAGAAGGCCGACGGCCAGCCCGGTGCGGGCGCCTGGGCGCTGGAGAACCTGCGTGGGGCGTGGCGGGTGACCAACGCGATCGCCGCCACCACCCAGCTCGACGCGGTGCACCGCGTGGTCGGCCGGCCTGGGGTGATCCTGGTCGGCGAGGGCGCCCCGCAGCGGGTCAAGCCGCTGCTGGCCCAGGAGAAGAAGCGCACCGCCCGCGTGGTCGGCGACACCCCGATCTACGAGTTCGTGGTCGGCAACGACGAAGGCCAGGTGCCGCTGGCCAAGCTGCAGAAGACCCTGACCAAGCTGCCGCGCAACATCGACACCAAGCGCATGGACACGATCGAGGCCCGACTGACCGCGCTCAAGGCCAAGGGCGGGTCGGGCGCCGCCGCCCCGAAGGGCCCGATGCCCCAGGGTGCGCGTCAGCGCGGCATCCAGCGCACGATGCGCCGGCGCTGATCCGCCCGCTGCCCTGCCACCGCGCAGACGTCCGGGGCCCCGGTGACCATCCGGTCACCGGGGCCCCGTCGTCTGTGTCCTGCGCGCCCGCCGCCCCGCGGAGGCGGGAGACGGGCGGGGCCCGGGCTCTCAGCGGGTGTTGATCACCGCGGTGCCGGTGGCGCGGTCGTGCATGCCGCGGCCGTCGACATCACCGATCAGCGGCGGGGCGATGAACACCGTCAGTACGGTGCGCACCACCGGCCGCACCAACCCGACGCGCACCGCGGCATCCAGGCGCACCACACCCATGCCCATCCAGGCCATGCCCGGGGTGAAGGCGAACAGCCACACCCCCACCACCGAGAAGATCGCCCAGATGACCAGGGTGAGCGTGCCCCACGGCATCCAGTCCGGCAGGGTGAACAGGCTCAGGATCAGCGCCGCGATCCCCATGCTCATCAGCCAGTCGATCACCAGCGCGCCCACCCGTCGCCCGGTCGAGGCGAGCGAACCCGCACCCTGTTCCGGCAGGCCGAACCGCTCACCCGGATACCGGCTCTGCTCACCGTCGGGCAGGGCCGCCGAGGGACCGGACAGCCAGGAACCAATCGAATCGCGCATGCCCGCCAGGATACGTGCCCGCACATGCCCGTCGCCGGGCACGTAACGTGAGCCCCGACGACACCGCACGCACCGGTAGAGACGAGGAGCACGGGACGCGATGTTCACCTCTGAGGAACAGATACTGGCCTACATCCGGGATGAAGACGTCGAATACGTCGACATCCGGTTCTGCGATCTGCCCGGGGTGATGCAGCACTTCTCGATCCCGGCCTCGGCGTTCACCTCCGAGGTGTTCACCGACGGGCTCGCCTTCGACGGCTCGTCCATCCGCGGGTTCCAGTCGATCCACGAATCGGACATGCAGCTGTTCCCGGACATCACCACCGCCACGGTCGACCAGTTCCGGGCCGCGAAGACGCTGAACATCAACTTCTTCGTCCACGACCCGTTCACCCGTGAGCCCTACAGCCGCGACCCGCGCAACATCGCCCGCAAGGCCGAGGAGTACCTGCGCTCCACCGGTATCGCCGACACCTGTTTCTTCGGCGCGGAGGCCGAGTTCTACATCTTCGACTCGGTGCGCTTCGACTCCCAGCCCAACGGCAGCTTCTACGAGGTCGACTCGGCGTCGGGCTGGTGGAACACCGCCGCGAAGACCGAGGCCGACGGCAGCCCGAACCTGGGCTACAAGGTGCGGATGAAGGGCGGCTACTTCCCCGTAGCGCCCTACGACCACTTCGTGGACCTGCGCGATCAGATGTCGTCGAACCTGGCGAAGGCCGGTTTCGAGCTCGAACGGCTGCACCACGAGGTGGGCACCGGCGGTCAGCAGGAGATCAACTACAAGTTCAACACCCTCACCGCCGCGGCCGATGAGCTGATGCTGTTCAAATACATCATCAAGAACACCGCCTGGCAGGCCGGCAAGTCGGTGACGTTCATGCCCAAGCCGCTCTACGGCGACAACGGATCGGGCATGCACGCCCACCAGTCGCTGTGGAAGGACGGCGAGCCGCTGTTCTACGACGAGAACGGGTATGCGGGCCTGTCGGACATGGCCCGGCACTACATCGGCGGCATCCTGCACCACGCCCCGTCGCTGCTGGCGCTGACCAACCCGACGATCAACTCCTACAAGCGGCTGGTGCCCGGCTACGAGGCGCCGATCAATCTGGTGTTCTCCCAGCGCAACCGCTCGGCAGCGGTGCGCATCCCGATCACCGGCAACAGCGCCAAGGCCAAGCGCATCGAGTTCCGCACCCCCGACTCGTCGGGCAACCCGTATCTGGCGTTCGCCGCGATGCTCATGGCCGGGATCGACGGGATCCGCAACAAGATCGATCCGGGCGATCCGATCGACAAGGACCTCTACGAGCTCGCCCCCGAGGAGTCCTCGGGGGTGGCGCAGTCCCCGCAGACCCTAGCCGAGGCGATCGACAACCTCGAGCGCGACCACGACTACCTGCTCGAGGGCGGGGTGTTCACCCCCGACCTGATCGAGACGTGGATTCAGGTCAAGCGTGACCAGGAGATCACCCCGTTCAACCTGCGGCCGCACCCGTTCGAGTTCGAGCTCTACTACGACCTGTGAGCCGGGTCCGGCGCCCGGTCACAGCATGTAGCGGATGTCGGTGTTGTCGGCCAGGTCCGGGTACAGGGTGACCAGGTCGGTACGCGCAAGCCCGGAGACCGAGTCGCGTCCGGCGGCCCGGCAGTAGTCGGTGACCAGGTCGGTGGCGCAGGAAAAGAACCG
>JAJYRZ010000005.1 GCA_021793835.1 Actinomycetes bacterium
GCCCCGCCGGTGACGGGGCCGGACGCGGCCGGGGCCCGCCGACCTCAGGCGTCGGGTGCGCACCCGTGGGCGCGCAGGAAGTCCGCGATCACCGCGGTGGTCTCCTCGGGACGCTGCTCGTGCACGAAATGACCGGCGTCCAGGGCCGCCTGCTCGACCGGCGGTCCGGCCGGGACGCGCGCGGCGACGTGCGGCAGCACATACGGGTCGGCGGTGCCGCGGATCTGGAGCACCGGTGCGGTGGTACGGCGGCGCATGGCGCGGCGGAACCGGCGCCCGTCCGGGCGGAACTGAGAGCGGAAGGCCCAGCGGTGGTACTCCAGGCGGCAGTGCGCACTGGGCACGATCTGGGCGGCGCGGCGATACCGCCGGCGTGCCCGGGCGAACTCCGGATCGTCGGCGAAGTCGCCGGCGCGCCGGGCCAGCAGCGCATCGGTGCCGGCGCCGTCGTCACGGGTCAGCCGGCGCTCGGCCAGCCGCGGCAGCTGGTCGGCCAGCAGCTCGCCGAGCACAGCGCGGCGCTGCCGGCGATCGCGCAGCACGGCGCGGCGCAGCACCAGCGGATGGGGCGCACCGACGGTGATCAGGGCGCGCACCCGCCCCGGCCGGATCAGCGCGGTCGCCCAGCCGACCAGGCCGCCGTCGCCGTGGCCGACGACCACCGCCTCGTCGTGGCCCAGACCGCGGATCAGTCCGGCCACGTCCGCGGCCAGGGTCCAGCCGTCGTAACCGCGCGGCGGCTTGTCGCTGTCGCCGTAACCGCGCAGGTCGACCGCCGCCACCCGGTAGCCCAGGGCGGCCAGACCGGTGAGCTGGTGCCGCCAGGTCCACCAGTAGGTGCCGTAACCGTGCAGCAGCACCACCAGCGGGGCGTCCGCAGACTCCGGACCGGTCATCGCCGCATGCAGGCGGATGCCGTCGGAGTGGACGTCGACGTGCCGCCAGGGGCCGTCGTGCCGGACCGAGGACGGATCCGGGGCGGTCATCTCTACCGCAGGCCGGTCGCGGGCGCGCCGGACTGCGCCGCCGCCGCGGCGCCACCGGGCAGGACGGTGCTCATCTCCTTGACCGAATCGATCGTCTTGCGCGGCGCCCGGATCTTGCGCAGCCGCAGGAAGCCGACCACCGCGAGCACCCCGGCGGCCAGCACCTGGATGCCGAAGACGATCAGGTAGGCCGCCCAGCTCGGCAGCCAGACGCTCAGCAGCTCACCGAGGAAGAAGAAGAAGAAAAAGGTGCTGAACAGCAGGATCACACCGGCGACGATGAACAGCACACTGCCCATCACGCCCTTCTTGATCTCACCGGTGACCTCCGACTTGGCCAGCTCGACCTCGGCCCGGACCAGGGTGGACATCTGCGCGGTCGCGCTCTTGACCAGCTGGCCGATCGAGGCGTCCTGCGGATCCGGGTCCAGGTCGGACAGGGGGATCGACGAGACGGATCCGGGCACCCCCGGCACCGTGCGTCCGTTGTTGCGGTCGGTCATGCTCACGTCACCCTTCGAGAAGGTCGGCCTTCGGTCGGTACGTCCGGTTACTGCGGTTCATCGTGCCATGACGGTGGGCCCGTCACAGCACGGTGGTCACGACCCGTCGGCGGATCCGTCCTGCTCGGCCATCTTGCGGTGGGCCCGCCCGCGCAACGTGATCAGGATCGAGCCGAGCACCGCGGCCACCAGCGAGGCGATGAGCACCGCGGCCTTGGCGGCCTCCAGGTCGATGCCCTCGAGCGACAGTTCGGCCACCAGCAGCGAGACGGTGAAGCCGATACCGGCGAGCACCGAGAGCGCGAACAGGTCGGCGTTGTGGAGCCGGGCCGGCATCTTGCCGATGCCCAGTTTCACGGCCAGCCAGCACGTGCCGAAGATGCCGATGGCCTTACCGACCACCAGCCCGACGATCACGCCGATCGCGATCCGGTCGCCGCCGATGTAGGACAGCATCTCCCCGTCCACCGGCACACCGGCGGCGAAGAACGCGAAGATCGGCACGCACAGCCCCGACGACCAGGGGTCGATCCGGTGCACCAGGCGTGCGCCGGGGGCTTCGGCCTCACCCCGGTCGGGGATGACCCGGGTGAGCAGACCCAGCACCACACCGGCGACGGTGGCGTGCACGCCCGACTGGAACAGGCAGTACCAGGCGATCACCGCCAGCGGCACGTACAGCCATGGCGTGGTGATGCGGCGCTGCTGGGCGAGGAAGTAGACGACGAACGTGGCCAGTGCGCCCAGCAGCCACCAGAAGGCGATCGAGGCGGTGAACACCAGGGCGATGATCGCGATGGCGACCAGGTCGTCGACCACGGCGAGCGAGAGCAGGAACACCCGCGCGGTGAACGGGATCTGCTTGGCGGTCATCGCGAGCACCCCGAGTGCGAAGGCGATGTCGGTGGCCACCGGGATGGCCCAGGCCTGTTCGATCCCGGGCTGGCCCCAGCCGATGCCCAGTGCGATCAGCGCCGGCACCACCACGCCGCCGAGGGCGGCCAGGATCGGCAGTGCGGCCTTGCGCCGGTCGGCGAGCTCACCGAGCACCAGTTCGTGCTTGAGTTCGAGCCCGGCGATGAAGAAGAACACCGCCAGCAGCGCGTCCTGGGCCCAGGTGTTCAAATCCAGATCCAGCCCCAGTGCCGACGGGCCGACCTGGAACTGCTGGAGGCCGAGATAGGTGTCGGCCAACCCGGTGTTGGCGGCGATCAGCGCCAACACGGCGCCGAGCAGCAGCAGAGCGCCGCCGCCGGACTCGGAGCGCACCAGGCGCATGATCGGGTTGGTGGTCGTCGGAGCGGTCATCGGTCCCTTCCCTCGCGGGCGTCGAGCGCGCCGGCAGCGGCCGTCGCGCCGCCGACCAGACTTCCCGGCACACCGGGGGTGAGCCTATCGGCTCCCGGCCGGGCGGGCACCAGGACGGGTGGGCGGTACGGTGCGGGGGTGACCGCACACGCCACCGATACACCAGATCCGCTCGCCCCCATCATGGACCTGCCCGGGGTCGCAGACGCGGCGGAACGGGCCCGGGCCGCGCTCGGCGAAGCGCACCGGCACAAGACCAACCGCCGGGGTTGGCCGCAGACGGCCACCGAGGCGGCGGTGCGTGCCGCGCGGGCCTCCGCCGCGATCGACGGCGGCGACGTCGAACTGCCGGCCGACGGCGACATCCAGGACCCGCTGCTGGCCGGTGCGCTGCGCCTGGCCACCGCACTCGACGGGGACTCGCTGCCGATCATGGTCGGCACCTGGGAGCGGGCGCCGCTGCAGGTGCTCGCCCGGCTGCACGTGCTGGCCGCCGCGGGGATGGTCGACGACCCTGATCAGCTCGGCCGGCCCCGCGTCGACCCGGGGGTGGGCGAGCGGCTCGATGCGCTGAGCCAGCTGGTCACCGGCGGCACCACGGTGCCCGCCCCGGTACTCGCCGCGATCGTGCACGGCGAACTGGCCGCACTGGCGCCGTTCGGCACCGCGGACGGACTGATCGCCCGCGCCGCCTCCCGCCTGGTCTCGGTGTCCACCGGACTGGACCCGCACAACCTCGGGGTGCCCGAGACGCACTGGCTCAAGCGGCGCACCGCGTATCACAAGGCGGTCGAGGCGTTCGCCGCCGGCGAGGCCGAAGGCGTGGCCGGCTGGGTCATCACCTGCTGCGGGGCCATGGAGGTCGGCGCACAGGAGGCGCTGGAGATCGCTGAAGCCCACAGCGCTTAGGGCACCAGGACAGGGCCTGGACGTGGTGCCGCGCAGCGGGCGCGGCGACCGTACACACGGGTAACGGGCGAGGTGTTCTGCTCGTGACTGTCAGAACACCACGCCCGCCCGTGGGACATGAACCTGCCGGCCACTCCAGCGTGCTGGGTGGGCTGTGCGGGATGGCCTCAGCGCGCCGCCGTCCGCCTCATCCGAGGATCCCCACCCGAGGAGATCTGGTCCCGGTGAAGGTGGCGGGGTCACGCAGACCCACAACACTTTCTGCCTTATGCGGCGCGCTCCGCGTGGGAGACCGGCCGTTCATGTCGGGAAGCCCCGGTCTGGGAGAGCGGACCTTCTCTTCCGGTCCGACCTTGGCCTTCCGTGCTTCCGTGACTCAATTTCTACCCCACCGGAGCGCGTGTGGCAAGAGTCACATTCGAGTTCGTCGAACCCGCCCCTACCAGCGGGTATTACGTCATGCTGGAGGGGCTGGTCTGCGCTTCGGGCCGTGGTCGGGGCTCAGCGGCGGCGCACCCGGTAGGCGGCGCCGGCGCCGATGCCGGTGGCCACCCCGACCCCCAGGGCGAGCGCGGCGGCCAGTGACACCGTCCGCTCCGGGCGGCGGGGCAGCAGCGGGTCGGTGAACTCCAGGATCGGCCAATCGCGTTCCTCGGCCGCTTTGCGCAGCGCGCGATCCGGATTGACCGCGGTGGGGAGACCGACCGCCTCGAGCATCGGCAGGTCGGTGCTGGAGTCGGAATACGCATAGCTTCCGGCCAGGTCGTAGCCGTGTGTGGCCGCCAGCCGCTCCATCTCCACGACCTTGCCGGGCCCGAAGCAGTAGTTCTCGATCTCGGCGGTGTACCGGCCGTCCTCGATCCGCATGGTGGTCGCCGCCGCGTGATCGGCGCCGAGCAGCCGGGCGATCGGGGCGACGACCTCCGCGCCTGAGGCGGAGACGATCACCACGTCGTGTCCGCGCCGGCGGTGGTCGGCGATGAGGTCTGCGGCCTCGGCGAACACCAGCGGCGGGACGATCTCGTGCAGCGTCTCGTCCACGATCTGCCGGATCTGCGCGACCTCCCAGCCGGCGACCAACCCGGTGAGGTGATCGCGCATGCGCTGCATCTGCTTCTCGTCCGCCCCGCCGAGCCGGAACATCGCCTGGGCGTAGGCGCTCTTGATCGCCGAGCGGGCGTCGATCAGCCCCTCCGCCCGGAACGGGCGGGCGAAGGCCAGGGTGCTGGAGGTGGCCAGCACCGTCTTGTCCAGGTCGAAGAAGGCGGCGATCCGGCGGCCGTCCGGGGGCTCCGAGGTCATACCGGTGAGCCTACGTATCTCCGGCGACGCCGCAGGTCGGGTTCCGTCGCCTTCGTCCACAGCGCGGCGCGTCGTCCCCAGAGACCGGCTCTGGACCGGGCGCAGGGACCGGACGACCGCTCCGGGCCGGTCACCGTAGGGGCATGACGACGACTCGGGCCGCGGACGGCGAGGTGCTGGTGGTGATCACCGATCCGGTGATCGGCGCCGAGGTGGGCAGGGCCGCGGCCGCCGTCGACGTCGCGCTCACCCACGTGCCTTCCGACCCGGAACCGACCCGATGGCGCCGGGCCCGGCGGATCCTCGTCGACCGGGCCGGCGCGCAGGCGTGTCTGGCCGCCGGTCTGCCCCGCAGACCGGAGGTGCTGCTGGTGGTCGACGGTCAGGACCTGGACGGCGGATCGGGCGGCGAACAGTGGCGGCTCGCGGTGCACCTGGGTGCGCAGGAGGTGTTCACCCTGCCCGCGGAGGCGGACCGGCTGGTGCGTGCCCTGGCCGAACCGGCGCAGGCCGAGGGCGGGGGAGCGGTACTGGCGGTGCTCGGCGGCCGGGGCGGTGCGGGAGCCTCGGTGTTCGCCGCCGCCCTGGCGCAGAGCTGTGCGGGGCCGGTGCTGCTGGTCGACCTGGACGTTGACGGGGCGGGAGCGGATCTGCTCCTGGGGATCGAGGACCGGCCCGGGGTGCGGTGGCCGCAGTTGCGCACCGCCGCCGGCCGGGTGGAGGCCCAGTCGCTGCGCCGCGCCCTGCCCCGGACCGACCGGATCGCGGTGCTCACCGGGGACGGGCCCACGCCGGACCCGGGCACGGTGCAGGCGGTGCTCGCCGCCGGCCGCGAAGGCGGCACGGTGGTGTGCGATCTGCCGCGCGGCGACGGTCCGAGCGCGCAGGCGGTACTGGCCGAGGCGGATCTGACGGCCGTGCTGACCTCGGCGGACGTGCGCGGGGCCGCGGCGGCGGTGCGCACCGCGCGGCGCCTACGCGCGGTGCGGGCGGAGGCCGGACTGGTGGTGCGCGGACCGGCTCCGGGCGGTCTGACGGCCCCGCGCATCGCCGAAGCGGTCGGCCTGCCGCTGTGGGCGACGATGCGTCCGCAACCCGGCCTGGACCGGATGCTCGAGCACGGCGGCCTGCGACTGGCGCGCAGATCGCCGTTGCGGGCCGCGGCCGAGACGGTCTGCGCCCGGGTGCCCGAACGGGGACGGCCGTGACCGGCGCCGTCGATCCCGGACTGCTGCGACGGGTGCGCGCCCGCCTGGCGGCCGAACCACAGGCGCTCGACGCGATCGTGATGGCCGCAGCGGTGCGAGCCGAAGCCGACGGACTGATCGGCGACACCGACATGGTCGTGATCCTGCGCGAACTGGAGACCGAACTGACCGGCACCGGGGTGCTCGCCCCGCTGCTGACCGATCCGGAGGTCACCGATGTGCTGGTCAACGGGCCCGACCAGGTGTGGACGGACGGCCGCCGCGGACTGCGCAGAGCCCGGGTCGGGTTCGCCGACGAGGCCGCGGTGCGCAGGCTCGCCCAGCGGCTGGCGGTGGCCGCCGGTCGCCGTCTGGACGATGCCCAGCCCTGGGTGGACGGCCGCCTGGATCCCGGAGACGGTTCGGGCGCCGGGGTGCGGTTGCATGCGGTGCTCGCCCCGATCGCGGCCGACGGCACGACCCTGTCGCTGCGGGTCCTGCGGCCGGTCGCCCACACCCTGGACGCGCTGGCCGGTGCCGGTTCCATCGGCCCGGAACTGCTGCCGTGGATCCGTGCCCTGGTCGCCGCGCGCCTGTCCTTCCTGGTGGCCGGCGGCACCGGCAGCGGCAAGACCACCCTGCTCTCGGCCCTGCTCGGAGCGGCCGACACCGGCCAGCGGATCGTCACGGTCGAAGACGCCCCGGAACTGGCCCCGCAGCATCCGCACGTGGTGCGTCTGGTGGCCCGTGCGCCCAACGTCGAGGGGCGTGGCGCGGTGAGCCTGCGGGATCTGGTGCGCCAGGCCCTGCGGATGCGGCCCGATCGGCTCGTGGTCGGGGAGGTGCGCGGGGCCGAGGTCGTCGACATGCTCGGCGCACTCAACACCGGCCACGACGGCGGGGCGGGCACCGTGCACGCCAACTCCGCGGACGAGGTGCCCGCCCGGATGGAGGCGCTCGGCGCCGTCGGCGGCTGGGACGCCGGTGCGGTGCACAGCCAACTGGCCGCGGCCGTGCAGGCGGTGCTGTTCGTGCGGCGGCGCACCGACGGCATCCGCATCCTCGACCAGCTCGGGGTGCTCGAGGCGACCGACGGCCGCGCCCGGGTGATCCCGGTGTGGTCGGCCGAACACGGCTGGGGACCGGGCCGGGGACGACTGACCGACCTGGTGGCCGCCCGAGGCTGCGCGGTGCCCCGATGACCGCCGCCCTGCTCCTGGTGATCGCCGCGCTCGCGGTGTGGCCGGTACGGCGTCCCGCGCACCGGTTGGCCGGCCGGGACCGGGCGGGGACCGGTGCGCCGAACCCCGGCACCGAGACCGTTGCCGCGCACCGGGCGCCCCACCTGCGACTGCGACGGCTGGGAGCGGCCGCCGCCGGCGGGGCGGCCGTGCTCGGCGCGCTCACGGTCGGCCCGAACACTGCGGCGATCGTCGGCCTGATCACGGCCATCGCCGCACACCGGCTGGCCCGTCGCCGCAGCGCCGCTCGGGCGCGGGACCGCACCGACGCGGTGCTCACCGCGGTCGACGCGGTGCTCGGCGAGGTGCGGGCGGGCGCCCATCCGGCCACCGCCTGCGCGGCGGCCGGCGCGGACGGCGGCCACGGCGCGGTACCGGAGGCCTTCGCCCGGGCCGCGGCCACCGCGGCGCTCGGCGGCACGGTCGCCGAATCGTTGACCGAGTCGGCGCACCGGATCCCGGACCTGGCCGCCCCGGCGGCCGCCTGGCGCCTGGCCGAACAACACGGCCTGGGCATGGCGGACCTGCTCGAGACCGTGCGCGACGACCTGACCGCCCGGCGCGACCACGCCCGCCGGATCGACGCCGGGATGGCCGGGGCCCGGGCCACCGCCGCGGTGCTGGCCGCCCTGCCGGCGCTCGGCATCGCCCTCGGTCAGCTGATGGGCGCCGCCCCGCTGTCGGTGCTGCTCGGCGGCGGGATCGGTGGGACGGCCGCGCTCATCGGCATCGGCCTGATCGGGCTGGGACTGATCTGGACCGATCGGATCACCGGGCGGGCCGGACGATGAACGCGTGGGCAGCGGTACTGCTGGGGCTGGCGCTGGTCCTGATGCCGGCGCGGCCCGTACGCCTGACCGGAACGTCCGCGCAGACCGACCCGGAGACCTCCCGATCGCCGCGGCTGCGCCGCAGCGACGATCCGTCGGTCCCCACCGCGGCGGCACTGGACCTGCTGGCCGCCTGCCTGTCGGCCGGATTGCCGGTGGCCACGGCCGCCCGCGCGGTCGCCGCCGCCACCGACCGGCCGGAGATCGCCGATGCGCTGCGCCGGGCCGCCGACCTGGCGGAACTGGGTGCCGGTGTCGACCAGGTGTGGTCGGGGGCGGCGCAGACGCCGGGATTGACCGGATTCGCCCGCGAGGCCCGCCGCTCGGCCCGTTCCGGGGCCGGACTGGCGGAAGGGGCCCGGGCCGCGGCCGCCGATCTGCGCCGCGCCGAATCGGACCGGGTGCTGGCCGCGGGCGAACGGGCCGGGGTGGCCGTGGCCGGACCGCTGGGGCTGTGCTTCCTGCCCGCCTTCGTACTGCTGGGCATCGGGCCGGTGGTCCTCGGCCTGGCCGGGGAGGTGCTCGGTGGGGCGGTGGGCTGAGACCAAAGGAGAGTCCGGGCGGCGTCGCCGCCCGGGGACACCGGCACCGAGACCCGGGGCCGGACAGGTGAAGGGGGAAGAAGATGAACGACGACACCGGCACGCAGGCGGTCCCTGTGTCGGACACGACGGGGCGGATGCGCGCGACCTGGAGACGGGCCGGCTGGGCGATGTGGGGCGTCGCGGTCGAGGACGACGGGATGAGCACCGTGGAGTACGCGGTCGGCACGATCGCGGCCGCTGCGTTCGGCGCGATCCTGTACACGGTGGTCACCGGGGACTCGATCGTCTCGGCGCTCGGCGGGATCATCGACAAGGCCCTGCGGACCTCCGTGTGAGCACGGGGCGACGCGCCCGGCGCGGCCTCGGCGGGGCGGAGGGGATGAGCACCGTCGAGGCCGCGATCGCGGTGGCTGCCCTGCTCGCGGTCGTGCTGCTGTGCCTGGGCGCGTTGTCCGCCGCCACGTTGCGGATCGGCTGCGTGGACGCCGCGCGCGAGGGTGCGCGCCTGGCGGCCCGCGGCGATCCGGGAGCCCGGCAGACCGCGGCCGACATGGCGCCGGACGGGGCCCGGGTGCAGATCACCCGGACCGGACAGACCGTGCAGGCCACGGTCACCGTGCGGGCGCCGCTGGTGCCGATGGTCAGTGTGACCGGGCGGGCCAGTGCAGCGGTCGAACCGGACGGGGCGGACGGCGCGGCGATGCCGCGACTGGATGCGGATCCGCCGTGACCGGTCGTGCACCGCCGGATCGCCGAACACCGCTCGCCCCGACTCTGCGCGGCGATGCGGGGGCGGCCACGGTGACCGGGGTGATGATCATCGCGGCCCTGCTGGCGGTCACGGCCGGGCTGCTCCACTTCGGCGGGGCGGTCGCCGACCGGCACCGCGCGCAGACCGCGGCGGACCTGGCGGCACTGGCCGCGGCCGCCGCCCCGGGCGGGGCGGACTGCGAGGCGGCCGACGAGGTCGGTCGCGCCAACGGGGCCGACCGGGTGGAGTGCGTGCCGTGGCGGGAAGACGTGGTGGTGCGGGTCGAGGTGTCTGTCACGGCGTGGCTGGGCGGACTCGGACTCGGACCGGCCACGGCGATCGCCCGGGCCGGGCCCGCGCAGTGAACCGGGCCGCAAGGCGAGGTCTATCCCGCGGTCAGGGGCGTTCGCGCACCCCACGGGAAAGCAGATCACGGGCCTCGGCGCGGCCGTCGAGAAGCCGGGCGATGCGCCTGCGGCACCGCCACACCCCGTCCACCCGGTCGAGCTCCCAGCGGTTGGCGGTCGCGCGGGCGACGGTGAAGCCGTCCCCGCCGGGGTCTGCGACGACGAGCATCGACTTGGCGGTGGCGACCGCGGTGTCGCCGTCGATGTGGATGTCGGCCGGCTCGAGCACGTGCGCACAGCCCTGCCGGACGAACCCCTGATGCATCTCGCCGGTCACCATCGCCTCGATCTCCTCGCGCCCGGCCAGCGTGACGACATCGACGTCGTAGACCCCGTCCTCGGTCCAGATACCGCCGACGGCCTCGGGGATCGCCGCGTCGATGGCCGGGCCGTAGGAGGCGATCAGCGCCGCGATCTCCCGCTGGTCCTCGAGCGTGTCGACCCGGGAGCCCAGAGCGGTCACCAGTGCGCGCAGTTCGGCCACCTGGGCCGCGAGATCGGTGCTCATGCCCACCAGCGGGCCACGCCGTCGCCGACGAGGCCGAAATCTTCCCGGCACACGGGAAGAGCGCGGCGGACGGATGCGGGCTCTACCAGGGCGTTTCCCGCGTGCCGGGAGGGCTTCCTCGGCTGGTCTGCGCCGCTGTGAACCTTTCCGCACCACCGCGGCCACGTCACGGCCCGGTACCGAGCCAGAGCGGAAGGAACGCGGGAATGACGACAGCGACGAGGACCGACACGGTCAGGACCTTCATCGAGGCACACGCCGACGAGCTCTTCGCCCAGGGCGCCGAGGCGGAGCGGCTCGGCCGGCTGACCGATGAGACGGTGCGGCTACTGCGTGAGGCCGAGGCGATGCGCATGCTCCAGCCCGCGGAATACGGCGGCCTGGAATACCGGCCCCGCGCCTTCGCCGAGAACGTCATGCGCCTGGCCTCCCTCGACCCGGCGGCCGGTCTTTCGCGCAGTAGGACTTCGCCCGATGTGCGCCCTGCCACGGATTACCCTTCGGGTCGCCTCGGTCACCGCCGATTCGGGGCGAGGTGGAGGAGTTCATGCAGGGCCGTGACGACGCGCGGGGCAATCCGTCGATGCTCGACAAGATCGATCTGATCCTCGACTCGGTCGAGGAGGCGGGGTTTTTGAACCTGTCCCAGGTCATGGAGCACACGGGGCTGGCCCGCTCGACCGCGCACCGGCTGCTGACCGACATGGAGCGGCGCCGTTGGCTCACCCGGGTCGGCACGAACTACGAGCTGGGTGTGCGCCTGTTCCGGCTGGGCACCCGCGGCATCCGCAAGCACTGGTTCTATCGGCGCGTCCTGCCGAACCTGAACTGGCTGCACGGGCACACCGGGCACGTGATCCATCTGACCTATCTCGACGAGGGTGAGGCCGTGTTCTGGGAGCGGATCGGTGGTGGGCCACGCGCCGACGCGATGCCCAGCCGGGTCGGTCAGCGACTGCCCGCCAACGCCACGGCGGCCGGCAAGGCGCTGCTGGCCGGGCTCCCGGAGTCGCTGCGCGACCGGATGGGGGAGGATCTGCCCGCGGTCACCGATCGCACCGTGCACACTCGGGAGGGCCTCGACGAGGAGTTCGCGGCGATCGCGCGCCGGGGCTTCGCCACCGACGTCGGCGGGGCCTGGGACGGCATCGGCTGCCTGGCGGTCACGGTCGGAGCGGGCGCGGAGGATGCGAAGGACGCCCACCGGACCACCGCGGCGATCTCCATCTGCGCGCCGCTCGCGGCCATCGACACCCGTCTGGTCGCGCCGCTGCTGGCCGCGCGTGATCGCACCGTGGAGGCCCTGCGGGTCAACCCGATGCAGGACCCCGGCGGGACGGACTGAACCGGTCGGCCTCCCCTCGGGGCGGGAGTGCCCGATGCTCACCGGACTCGAGATCGACCAGGTCATCGACGGTTTCACCGATGCGGCCGCGGTGACGACGCTGTGCTCGGACGAGGCCGACCGCGTCCCGGTCGCGCGCTGCTCGTCGGCGGCGGTCGGGTGCTGCTGCGCCGGCCTCGCGGCGGGTACCGGCCCAGCGGATTCCCTTCAGGCGGAACAGTTCGGTTCCGCGACTGTGCCTGGGGTCACTGTGGTGGTCATCACCGGAGAGCGCGGGCTGCGGACCAGCGACCCGCGCACCGGACCCCCACGGGGGAGACACGACCTTCAGGAGGACGAGATGACACAGGTGCGTGACGACCAGACCGGTGCGGACGAGGTCCGCATGATCGACCGGGGCGCCGATCCCGAGCGGTTCGCCCGCGGCTGGCACCTGATCGGGTTGGCGCGCGACTTCCGCGACGGCAAACCGCATCAGGTCAATGCGTTCGGCGGGAAGATGGTGGTCTGGGAGGACACCAAGGGGAATCTGAACGTGATCGACTCGTACTGCCGGCACATGGGCGGGGACCTGTCGCAGGGCACGATCAAGGGCGATGAGATCGCGTGCCCGTTCCACGATTGGCGGTGGGGCGGGGACGGTCGGTGCAAGGACATCCCGTACGCCAAGCGGGTGCCGATGCGGGCGCGGACCCAGAGGTTCCCGACGCTGGTGCGTAACGGGGCGCTGTTCGTGTGGAACGACCCCGAGGGCGGTGAGCCGGAGGACTACATCCCCGAGCTTGAGGGCTACGGGTCGGACGAGTGGACCGACTGGTCGTGGAACTCCACGACCATCGAGGGCTCGAACTGCCGGGAGATCGTCGACAACGTGGTCGACATGGCCCACTTCTTCTACATCCACCTCAACCAGCCGCTGCACTTCCGCAACGTGTTCGAAGGCCATGTGGCCACCCAGGAGATGTCCTTCAAACCGCGGGCCGACATGGCCGGGCAGGACTACGTGAACTTCGGTGAGGAGTCGGTCACCGAGTCCACCGCCTCCTATTACGGGCCGAGCTACATGATCAACCGGCTCGTCTCCGACGAGGGCCTGGAAGTGGTACTGATCAACTGCCACTATCCGATCCGCCCCGACGCCTTCGTGCTGCAGTACGGGGTGATGGTCAAGAAGCTGCCCGGCATGACCGACGAGCAGGCGCGTGAACTGGCCGACCAGTACGGCGAGGGCACGATGGAGACCTTCGAGCAGGACGTGGTGATCTGGCGCAACAAGACCCGGATCGACAACCCGCTGCTGAGCGAGGAGGACGGCCCGGTCTACCAGCTGCGCCGCTGGTACGAACAGTTCTACGTCGACCGCGCCGACATCACCGAGGACATGACCGCACGCTTCGAGTTCGACGTCGATGTCACCAAGGCCAATGCGCACTGGGACGCCGAGGTCGCCGAGAACCTGGCGCGCCGCGAGACGTCCGCGACCGGCGGCGCGCGGTGAGCGGCATGCGACGCATCGACTGCGCACAGTGCGGGACCGGGGTGCTGGTCGCCAAATACAGTGCGCAGCACACCGGGGTGCAGTGGCTGTCCGACACCGCCGACTGCACCCTGGCCCGGGCGGGCGAGGTCCGCCCGCCGGGCCGGCTCGACGGGGCGGCCGGTTCGCTGTGTCCGGCCCTGTACGCGACCATCGACGCCGCCGCCCGCAGCGGTGAGCTGCCGATCACCCGGCGGGTCGAACCGGTGCCGGGCACGCTCGGCTGAGGGTGCGGCGCGGCCGCGGCCGGCCCCGAGCGGTCATCGCCGTGCGGGGCCGGCCGCGGTCAGCGCGGGGCGATCATCCGGGCCGCATCGAGGAAGTCGGTCATCCATCGCGGTGGATCGCCGTTGCCGGCCATGTCGTCGAAGACCACGTCGATGTAGCCGACCCCCTCCTCTCGGTCGGCGAGCTCGGCGATCGGCCGGGCCGCGGCGACCACCGTGGCCGGGGTGCTCAGGTCGAGCAGTCGGTCGCCGATCCGCAGGTCGCGGAACGGGACGAGGAACGGTTCGGGGGCCATGTGAGGGACTGCCTTTCTGCTGCGAAGAAGCGACTCTAGCGCCGCCGGGTCAGCCGCGCCGCGGACCGGCGAGCGCGGCGGTGACCGCGCGCAGCAGGGTCAGCGCCCCGGCCTTGTCGAGCGGATCGTTGCCGTTGCCGCACTTGGGCGACTGCACGCACGACGGGCAGCCGGCCGGGCAGGTGCACGCCGCGATCGCCTCCGCGGTCGCGGCGAGCCAGTGCGAGATCTCCCGGTGTCCGCGTTCGGCGATGCCCGCCCCGCCCGGATGGCCGTCGTAGACGAACACCGACGGCAGCCCGGTGTCCGGATGCAGCGCGGTCGACACCCCGCCGATGTCGGCGCGGTCGCAGCTGGCGATCAGCGGCAGCAGGCCGATCGCGGCGTGCTCGGCGGCGTGCAGCGCCCCGGGCCGGTCGGCCTCGGCGATGCCGATCCGTTCGAGCAGCTCATCGGTCACGGTGTAGAGCACCGCGCGGGTGTCCAGATGGTGCGCGGGCATCTCCAGTTCGACGTGGTCGAGCACCTCGCCGCTGTGCGCGCGGCGCAGGTAGCCCACCACCTGGTGGCTGACCTGCACCGACACCTCGGAGACGGTGACCTCGGCGTAGCGGGCCTCGGTGTGCACGGCGGTGATGCGGATGTCGGTGATCTCGCGGGCGCTGGTGTTCCAGTCCGGGGTCTCGGCGTGGACCTCGGCGACCAGATCGTCCAGATCGAGCACGTCGACGACGAAGGACTCGCCGCGGTGCAGATACACCGCGCCCGGATGCAGGGTCGCCGGCGCCCGGCCCGAGTCGACGGTGCCGAGCAGCCGACCGGTCTCCGGTTCGACGATCATCACCTGACCGCCGATACCGCCCCGTATGTCGACCTGGTGGTGCGGATCGCGCCCGGCGGCGATGAACCAGCCGCGCGGACGCCGGCGCAGCCACCCCTCGGCGGCGAGCTCGTCGAGCAGCTCCGCCGCCCCGAACTCTGCCGCCTCCTCCTCGGTGATCGGCGACTCGGCGGCCGCGCACACCAGGTGCGGGCCGAGCACATAGGGGTTGAGCGGATCGGTCACGGTCGCCTCGACCGGGGTGCCCAGCAGCGCCTCGGGATGGTGCACCAGATAGGTGTCGAGCGGATCGTCCCGGGCGATCAGCACCACCAGCGACCCCTCGCCGCGCCGGCCCGCCCGGCCGGCCTGCTGCCAGAACGAAGCGACCGAACCGGGATAACCCGTCACCACCACCGCGTCGAGCCCGGCCACGTCCACCCCGAGTTCGAGGGCGTTGGTGGTCGCCACCGCCAGCAGTTCACCCGAGGCCAGGGCCCGCTCCAGATCGCGGCGCTCCTCGGCCAGATAACCGGCCCGGTACGACCCGACCCGGGCCGGGAGCCGGTGATCGACCTCGGCCAGGTGCTCGGCGGTGCGCAGCGCCGTCACCTCCGCCCCGCGCCGGGACCGGACGAAGGTGAGCGTGCGGGCGCCCTCGACGACCAGGTCGGCGGTGATCCGGGCGGCCTCCGCGCCCGCCGAGCGGCGCACCGGGGCGCCGTTCTCCCCGGTGACGTGCTCGAGCAGCGGCGGCTCCCACAGCGCGACGGTGCGCGGGCCGTGCGGGGAACCGTCCTGGGTCACCGCGACCACCTCGTCGCCGATCAGCCGGGCCGCAGCCCCGGCCGGATCGGCGGTGGTCGCCGAGGCCAGCAGGAAGACCGGGTCGGCGCCGTAACGGCGGCACAACCGCCGCAGCCGCCGCAGCACCAGGGCCACGTTCGAACCGAACACCCCGCGGTAGACGTGGCATTCGTCGATCACCACGAACCGCAGCCGGCGCAGGAAACCCGCCCAGCGCCCGTGTCCGCCGAGCATCGCCAGATGCAGCATGTCCGGGTTGGTGAACACCCAGCGCGACCGGGACCGGACCTGATCGCGCACCTCGGTGGGGGTGTCGCCGTCGAAGGGACCGGGCAGCACGGAGTCCAGCGCCGGGGTCTGCGCGCACAGCCCCGCCACCGCGCGCAACTGGTCGGCGCCGAGCGCCTTGGTCGGCGACAGATACAGCGCGGTCGGCCGCGGATCCTCCGCCAGGGCGGTGAGCACCGGGAGCTGATAGCCCAGCGACTTGCCCGAAGCCGTGCCGGTGGCGACCACGGTGTGCCGGCCCGCCCGGGCGTGCTCGGCGACCGCGACCTGGTGGGTCCACGGCCGGGTCACCCCGGCCTCGCGCCAGGCGGCCACCAGCTCCGGGTGCGCCCAGGCCGGCCAGTCGGTGTGGGCGGCGGTGCGCCCGGGCAGATCCGCGACGTGGGTGAGCGTGGCCGCCTCGCCCGCGGTGCCCGCACCGAGGCGGATGTGGCGCAGCAGTTCGCGGCCGTAGCTCAGCGGATCAGCGGACACGTCGGCGACACCTTTCGGGGCGGGCGGATGGGCGGACCCAGCGCGGTCCGCCTCGCACTGTAGGCGGCGGGGCGGACGGCGGACGTCGGGCGCGGCCGCCGGGACCTGTGTCCGGCGGCGGTTACGCTGCACAGGTGACCCAGATGGCCTTCTTCGACGCCGCCAGCCAGCCGCCCACGGTGGCCGATCTGGCCGGGCTGCTGGCCGGGACCGGGCACGCGGTGCGCAGCGGGGACCGTGCCCGGCTGTCGGTGATCGTCGCCGATCGGTGGCGGGCCGCCGCGCTGGCCGAGGCGATGACCGCGGCCCTCGGCGCAGATGCGGACGCCGTGGAGGTCACCGATTCGGGTCGGGGCGGGCTGCTGGTGCGCACCGCACCGGCCGCGGCGCTGACCGGGCTGGCCGACAGGTTCGCCCGCGGTGCGGTCAAATCCGTGCCGTCCGGATGGACGCCCACGGCGCGGGCGCTGCGGGTGTGGACGATCGCGGCCGGACGCACTGATGCGGCCGGCTACGCGCTCGGGGTGGATCCGCACGCCGCGCACATCCATCCGGCTCTGGCCGACGCGCTCGGCCGGGCCGGGCTGCCGGTGTCGGTGGTCGGGGTGCGCGCGGGCGGTCCGGCGCTGCGGATCCGCGGCCGGCGGCTGACCGCCCGGCTGCGCGCGGACGTCGGCGAGCCGCCTCCCGGCGGCACGGCCCACTGGCCCGCGGGGTGACCGCTGCCGGACGTGCCCGAGGCCTCGGCGCGGCGCGCCGAAGCGGGGCGCGGCACCCCTGCGCGACGGGCCGAGCAGGACGGCGGTGGGCCGGGGCCTGCGCGCGGTGTGCCAGTCTGTGCTCGGGTCGGTGGCCGCGTGTGGTTCCGTATCCTCGTCGATGAGCGGCGGGAGCGGACCGTGCCGCCGGGTGTCGGCGACGACGATGAAGGAAGGTGCGGGAGCAGGTGGCGAGCGCGAAGAAGGGTTCTCCGGGCGGGACCGGGCGGCGTCTGGTGATCGTCGAGTCCCCGGCCAAGGCCCGCACCATCGGGTCGTACCTGGGCTCGGGGTACATCGTCGAATCCTCCCGCGGCCACATCCGTGACCTGCCGCGCGGCGCGGCGGACGTGCCGGCCAAGTACAAGGGCGAGAAGTGGGCCCGCCTGGGCGTGGACGTCGACAACGACTTCAACGCCCTGTACGTGGTCAGCCCCGACAAGAAGTCGACGGTCACCGAACTCAAGGGCCTGCTCAAAGAGTCCGACGAGCTCTACCTGGCCACAGATGGTGACCGCGAGGGCGAGGCGATCGCCTGGCATCTGCTCGAGGCGCTCAAGCCGAAGGTCCCGGTGCGCCGGATGGTCTTCCACGAGATCACCGAGTCGGCCATCCGCGAGGCGGTGGAGAACCCGCGCGAGCTGGACACCGATCTGGTGGACGCGCAGGAGACCCGCCGCATCCTCGACCGGCTCTACGGCTACGAGGTCTCCCCGGTGCTGTGGAAGAAGGTCATGCCGAAGCTGTCGGCGGGCCGTGTGCAGTCGGTGGCCACCCGCATCATCGTCGAGCGTGAACGCGAGCGGATGGCCTTCCGCGCGGCCGAGTACTGGGACATCGCCGCGACCCTGGACGCCGGCGCCGACGAGACCCCGCGCACCTTCGGTGCGAAGCTGGCGTCGGTGGACGGCAAGCGCGTGGCCACCGGCCGCGACTTCGGCCAGGACGGCAAACTCAACAAGAGCGCGGACACCGTCGCCCTGCTCGACTCGGCCCGGGCCAAGGCCCTGACCGAATCGCTGGCCGGACAGTCGCTCACGGTCGCCTCCGCCGAGGAGAAGCCGTACACCCGTCGGCCCTATGCGCCGTTCATGACCTCGACGCTGCAGCAGGAGGCCAGCCGCAAGCTGCGCTTCTCCGCCGAGCGCACCATGCGCATCGCCCAACGGCTGTACGAGAACGGCTACATCACCTACATGCGTACCGACTCCACGACCCTGTCCGGGTCGGCGATCCGGGCCGCGCGCGAACAGGCCGGACAGCTGTACGGGCCCGACCACGTCCACCCGAGCCCGCGGCAGTACGCCCGCAAGGTCAAGAACGCGCAGGAGGCGCACGAGGCGATCCGTCCGGCCGGCGACACCTTCCGCACCCCGGGCCAGCTCGCCGGCGCCCTCGACGGCGACGAGTTCCGGCTCTACGAGCTGATCTGGCAGCGCACCGTGGCCTCGCAGATGGCCGACGCGCGCGGGGTCACGCTCAGCCTGCGCATCGCCGGCACCGCGACCTCGGGCGAGGAGTGCGTGTTCTCCGCCTCGGGCCGGACGATCACCTTCGCCGGGTTCCTCAAGGCCTACGTCGAGACGGTCGACGCCGAGACCGGCGGGATGGCCGACGACGCCGAACGCCGCCTGCCCTACCTGCGTGAAGGCCAGGGCGTGACCGCCACCGAGCTGTCCCCGGACGGGCACTCGACCACCCCGCCGGCCCGCTACACCGAGGCCAGCCTGGTCAAGCAGCTCGAGGACCTGGGCATCGGCCGGCCGTCGACCTACGCCTCGATCATCAAGACGATCCAGGACCGCGGCTACGTCTACAAGAAGGGCTCGGCGCTGGTGCCGGCCTGGGTGGCGTTCGCGGTGATCGGTCTGCTCGAGGCGCACTTCGCCCGCCTGGTGGACTACGACTTCACCGCGCGGATGGAGGACGAGCTCGACCAGATCGCGCACGGCCAGGAGCGTCGCAACGACTGGCTCAGCCACTTCTACTTCGGCGACGAGTCCGCAGCCCCGGACACCCTGTTCGGTTCCGGCGGGCTCAAGACCCTGGTCGGGGTGAACCTGGAGGGCATCGACGCCCGCGCCGTCAACTCGATCCGGGTGTTCGACGACGCCGAGGACCGTCCGGTCTACGTGCGGGTGGG
Source organism: Actinomycetes bacterium (assembly GCA_021793835.1). GTDB lineage: Bacteria > Actinomycetota > Actinomycetes > Mycobacteriales > Mycobacteriaceae > Tomitella. The sequence continues at coordinate 19,173 of JAJYRZ010000005.1, forward strand.
CCGCTACGGGCCGTACCTGGAGCGCACGGTGACCGGCGACGACGGGGAACCGACCTCGCAGCGGGCGAACCTGACCGACTCGATCACCCCGGACGAGCTGACCCTGGAGGTGGCCGAGAAGCTCTTCGCCACCCCGCAGGAGGGCCGTCCGCTCGGGACGGACCCGAAGACCGGACACACCATCGTGGCGAAGGAGGGCCGCTTCGGCCCGTACGTCACCGAGGTGCTGCCCAAGCCGGAGGAGAAGGCCGAGGCCCCGGCCGACGGGGAGAAGCCCGCGGCGAAGAAGACGGCGAAGAAGACCGCCAAGAAGGCGGCCGGGCCGAAGCCGCGCACCGCCTCGCTGCTCAAGTCGATGGATCTGGCGACCATCGACATCGACGATGCGCTGCTGCTGCTCTCGCTGCCCCGGGTGGTCGGCGTCGACCCGGCCTCGGGCGAGGAGATCACCGCGCAGAACGGCCGCTACGGCCCGTACCTGAAGAAGGGCACCGATTCGCGCTCGCTGGCGACCGAGGACCAGATGTTCTCGATCACCCTCGAAGAGGCGCTCAAACTGTACGCCGAGCCCAAGCGTCGGGGCCGGGCGGCCGCGGCGCCGCCGCTGCGTGAGATGGGTGAGGACCCGGCCACCGGCAAGCCGATGCTGCTCAAGGACGGCCGGTTCGGCCCCTACGTCACCGACGGGGAGACCAACGCCAGCCTGCGCAAGGGCGACGAGGTGGCGACGCTGACCCTGGACCGGGCGGCCGAGCTGCTCGCCGACCGGCGCGCCAAGGGCCCGGCGAAGAAGGCCGCGAAGAAGACGGCCAAGAAGACCACGAAGAAGGCCGCCGCCAAGAAGGCCACCGCGAAGAAGGCGACGGCGAAGAAGACCGCGGCCAAGAAGACGACCACCAAGAAGACCGCGGCCAAGAAGACCACCAAGAAGGCGACGGCGAAGAAGACCACCGAGTAGCCCGCGACCGGGGCCGGAGCAGCGTGCCCCGGCGCGGCTTCCCGAAAAAGCGGGCCCGTCAGTCGACCGGACGGGCGATCACGGTCTCTTCGAGCCGGCCGCGCAGGTGCACCGATTCGCCGATCCGCCAGCACCGCTGCTCGGCCCGGTCGGCGCAGCGCACCACCGCGGCCGCGGCGAGCACCCGGGCCGGGGCGGAATCCTTGGCCAGTTCGGTCAGCCGCGCCGCCTCGTTGACCGGGGTGCCGATCACCGTGTACTCGAAACGCTCGGACGAACCGACGTGCCCGGCGATCGCGGTGCCGGCCGAGACACCGATGCCGAAACCGGCCGGACCGACGATCGGACCGAGCCGCGCCGACAGGGTGCGCGCCGCAGCCAGGGCGGTGGTGCACGTGTCGTCCTTGGCGATCGGCGCGCCGAAGACCGCGAGCACCGCATCGCCCTGGAACTTGTTGACGAACCCGTCGTTGGTGTCGATCACCTCGATCACCGTCTCGAAGAACCGGTTGAGCAGACCCACCACCTCGGTCGGGGACTGCCGGTCGGCGAGCGTGGTCGATCCGACCAGGTCCACGAACAGCACCGCCACCTCGGTCTCGGTGCCGCCGAGGGAGATGCCGGTGTCCACCGCGCGCCGGGCCACGTCCTCGCCGACGTAGCGGCCGAACATGTCCCGCAGGCGCTGACGTTCGGCCAGACCGGAGACCATCGCGTTGAAACCGGCCTGCAACCGGCCCAGCTCGGTGGTGTCGTAGACCTCGACGCGGGTGGACAGGTCCCCGTCCTCGACGTCGCGGGCAGCAGCCCGCAGCGCGTGCACCGGATCGCCCACCGCGCCCGAGGCCAGCCAGGTGGCCAGGCCGCCCGCGACCAGGGCGATCGCGGCCAGGGCGATCACCGCGCGCCGGACGTCGAACGGCTGCCCGGCCCCGTCGGCCAGGCCGATGTCGGCGGCCACCAGCAGCACGCCGAGGATCGGCAGTGCGCTGCCCACCAGCCAGGCGGTGACGATGCGCACCCGCACGGTCGGGGTGACCACCTCGTCGAAGACGGTGCCGTCGATCACCGCCGCGGTGACCGGCCGCATGGTGCGCTCGGTGATGAAGTAGGTCAGCGCCGCGCCCGCGACCCCGCCGAGCACCATGCACATCACCGTGATGATGGCCATCTGCACCGACTGGGCGACGGCCGCGGCGCAGGTCGCCACCAGCCCGGTCAGGGTCCACAGCAGACCGGCCAGCAGCGACTGGCGCAGCGGCAGCCGCACCACCGCCGTGCGTACCGCGGACGTGCGCCGATCGGCGGTGCGGCGCAGCGGATACGTCGACAGCGCGGTGCCGACGAGGAACAGCGCACTGGCCGCGCAGACCGTGATGATCGCGAAGACGAGCCCGCGGCGGGCCAGGTCCTGAACCTCAGGAGAGAGGGCGTAGCGCATCAGCAGATAGAGGAAGGCGGCGATGCCGGCGTTGGTCAGACACGGCCAGACCACCGCCGACAGCCATGCCGTCGACGCGCTGGTACGGCCGTCTCGATACATGGCTCTCACGGTAACCAACCTCCCCGGTCGGTCACCGGGCTACGGGCGGGGGCGGGCCAATCGGGTGCCGTCGGTGCGGCCGCGCAGCAGCACGGTCTCGCCCGAGTCCCACCGCTGCTGCTCGGCGGCCGCGGCATCCGCCACGGCGGTGGTCGAGGCCAACAGCCCGCAGGGATCGGACTTGGCCAGCTCGGTGAGCCGGGCGGCCTCGTTGACCGGATCGCCGATGACGGTGAACTCGAAGCGGGCGGCCGCCCCGATGTGACCGGCGATCGCCGAACCGGCGGAGACGCCGATGCCGAACTCGCCGCGGCCGACCACCCGGTCGAGTCGGTCGCGCAGCTCGCGGGCCGCCGCCAGCGCCGCACCGGCCGGATCGGACTGGTTGAGCGGGGCGCCGAACACGGCCAGGGCCGCATCACCCTGGAACTTGTTGACGAAACCGCCGTGCAGGTCCACCGCCTCGACGACCTCGCGGAAGAACTCGTTGAGCAGCAGCACCACCACCTCGGCCCCGGCGGTGGCGGCCAACCGGGTCGAGCCCACCAGGTCGACGAACAGCACGGCCACGTACTGCTCGACCCCGCCGAGCTCGGGCCCGTACTGCAGGGCGCGGCGCGCCACGTCCTCGCCGACGTAGCGGCCGAACAGGTCGCGCAGCCGCTGCCGCTCCTCCAGATCGGCGATCATGTCGTTGAAGCCGGCCTGCAGTACCCCGATCTCGCTGGCGTCGTAGATCGGCACGGGCGTGTGCAGATCGCCGCTCTGCACCCGCACCTGGGCGTTGCGCAACTGTCGGATCGGATCGCCGATGGCGGTGCCCACCAGCAGGAAGGAGGCCAGCCCGATGGCCAGGGTCAGTGCGGCGACGATGAGGGTCACGTCGAGCACGCGGGTGGTGTAGCTGGGCAGGATGTCGAGTTTGAACCCGCCGACCATCAGGGCGATGCCGCCGACCGGCACCCCGGTGGAGACCATCCAGGTGAGCATGATCCGGCCGAGCACCCCGGGCACGGAGGACTCGGTCGGTGCGCCCCGACCCAGTGCGGCCGTGGCGACCGGGCGCAGGATCCGCTCGGCCTGCAGATAGCCCAGGGCACTGGTGGTGATCGCCCCGAGGGCACCGGCCACGGCGATGGTGATCGCCCCGCTGCCCAGGTGCGGAACCGACATCACGGTGAACATCGCGACCCCGATCGCCCACAGGGCCAGGTGCAGGATCGCGTGATAGAGCGGGATGCGCACGGCGCGGCGCCGCACCCGCAGCACGGCGGCGGAATCGATGTCACGCTGCCACCGCAGCACCGGCAGGGTCAGGAACACCCCGCCGATCGATCCGATGATCACGGCCGTGATCAGGTAGGCGGTGAAGATCCAGGCCGAGCCGGGGGTCAGGTCCCCGACGATCGTGGCCGGGCTCTCCGGGATCAATACGCGCAGGCAGAGGTACACCGCGATCGCGCCGACGATGTTCGCCAGCCCCATCGATGCGGCGTAGAGCGGCCAGCGGGTCCCCATCAGCCAGCGCGTGAACCCCCATATCCGGTGCACGACAGAGACGATACGTGTCCGCGCCGACGCGGCGGACTAGTGTGACCGGGTATGGGCGCGGTGTTCGAACGACTCGTGGGGCAACCGGCGGCGCGGGAGGAACTTCTCACCGCCGCCGAACGGGCCCGCAGCGGCGCCGCGGGGATGACCCACTCCTGGCTGTTCACCGGCCCGCCCGGCTCCGGCCGCTCGGTCGCCGCGGTGGTCTTCGCCGCCGCCCTGCAGTGCACCGATCCGGAGACGATCGGCTGCGGGAACTGCCCGGGCTGCCGCACCACACTGGCCGGCACGCACGCCGATGTGCGCCGGGTGGTGCCCGAGGGGCTGACCATCCAGGTCAAGGAGATGCGTGAGCTGGTGCACACCGCCAACCGGCGGCCCAGCACCGGACGGTGGCTGGTGGTGATCATCGAGGACGCGGACCGGCTCACCGAGGGGGCGGCCAACGCGCTGCTCAAGGTCGTCGAGGAACCTCCCGCGCAGACGGTGTTCCTGCTGTGCGCGCCGTCCACCGATCCGGCGGACGTGTCGGTGACCATCCGTTCGCGCTGCCGACACGTGGGCCTGGTCACCCCGACCGTCGAATCCGTGGCCGAGGTCCTCCACCGCGACGACGGGCTCACACCCGACGACGCGCTTGCCGCCGCACGGATGGGCGGGGGACACGTGGGCCGGGCCCGCCGGCTCTCGCGGGACCCCCAGGCCCGTGCGCGCCGCGAGGCGGCCCTGCAGCTGCCCACCCTGGTGCTGCGTCCGGCCGGCGGCTACGGGGCCGCGGCAGACCTGGTGCGCGCCGCCGCCCAGGAGGCGACCGAGGTCAACGCCGAGCGCGACGCCGCCGAGATGGAGGAGCTGCGCACCGCGCTGGGCGCCGGCGGCACCGGCCGCGGGTCCGGCACGGCGATGCGCGGCACGGCCGGCCAGATCAAGGACCTCGAGCGGCGTCAGAAGGTCCGGCACACCCGATCCCAGCGCGACGCCCTCGACCGGGCGCTGATGGACGTGGTGGGTCTGTACCGCGACGCGGTCGCGCTGCGGTTCGGGGCGCAGGTGCCGCTGCTCAACCCGGACGTCGGCGAGCGGTCCGCCCGACTGGCCGAGCGGGTGCCGGCCGCCGGGCTGCTGCGCGCGATCGAGGCGGTGCTCGACTGCCGTGAGGCACTGGCGGCGAACGTCAAACCGCAGATCGCGGTCGACGCGATGGTCGCCCGCTGTGAGCAGGCCACGCGCTGAACCCGGCCGCGGCCCGGGTGGATTTCCTCTCCTCGGCCGCTGCGGTTAGACTTCCTGACGCCCGGCCCGTGGCCTGGCACGCCGCCTTAGCTCAGTCGGTAGAGCGTCTCACTCGTAATGAGAAGGTCGCGAGTTCGATTCTCGCAGGCGGCTCACCCCGCGATCGGCCGTGATCCGTCTTCCCGACGGTTCGCGGCCGATCGTCGTCCGGCAGGCGGTCCGCGCGGTGCGCCCCGGACCCACTCCTTCGGACAAAATCGGAACTCGCGTTCCGACGGGCTACCTGTTAGCGTTGATTTCGGCGACGGCGTTCGCCGTTCCCCCCTGGCGGCCGTCGCCCCGTGTTCCGTCGTACACCTCCCCCCGGTGGACGGAACCCTCCCGCCCCGCTCACCTCCCCCGGAGAGCGGGGCGGGACCTATTCTCCCGGCCGGCGCAGGCCGCCCCCCGGGGCGGGCACGGCGCGGCGAGCGCGGCAGGTCGTCCCCGGTCGGCGATGTCGACGGCGATAGGATCGCGCCGACGCGGCGACCCGCCGCCGACCGGCGACCGGAGGAGGAGACCGCGGTGAAGGGGATCATTCTGGCGGGCGGTTCGGGCACCCGTCTGCGGCCGCTGACCCGGGCGGTGAGCAAGCAGCTGGTGCCGGTCTACGACAAGCCGATGATCTACTACCCGCTCAGCACCCTGATGCTGGCCGGGGTGCGCGAGATCCTGGTGATCACCAATCCGGGGGAGCTCGAACAGTTCCAGCGGCTGCTCGGCGACGGATCGCAGCTGGGCATCTCCATCGACTACCGGGTCCAGCCGCGACCGGAGGGCATCGCACAGGCCTTCGTGCTCGGCGCCGACCACATCGGCGACGACCGGGTCGCGCTGATCCTGGGCGACAACATCTTCTACGGCCCCGGCCTGGGCACCCGGCTGCGCCGCTTCGGCGAGATCGACGGCGGCGCCGTCTTCGGTTACCGGGTCGCCGACCCCAGCGCCTACGGGGTCATCGAGTTCGACGAGAGCGGCACGGCGCTGTCGCTGGTGGAGAAGCCGGACGTGCCGGCCTCGGACTACGCGGTGCCCGGTCTGTACTTCTACGACGCCGAGGTGGTCGAGATAGCCAGGTCGCTGCGGCCCTCGGCGCGCGGCGAGTTGGAGATCACCGATGTGAACCTGCACTACCTGCAGCGCGGACGCCTGCAGGTGGAGGTGCTGCCGCGCGGCACCGCCTGGCTCGACACCGGGACGGTGGATTCACTTCTGGACGCCGGGAACTTCGTGCGCACCGTCGAGCAGCGGCAGGGCATGAAGATCGGCGCGCCCGAGGAGGTGGCCTGGCGGCAGGGCTACATCACCGACGGGCAACTGCAGGAGTTGGCCGAGGCGCAGGTGAAGTCCGGGTACGGTGCCTACCTGCTCGGACTGCTCGGTCGCGGTGCGTCCGGCTCCTGAGCGGGGCTCCATCGTGACTATGCTCACGGCGGTCGGCGATGTGAGCACGTACGCAGCGGACGGAGGGGAGCGAGGGTGACCGTCTTCGGATTCACCGTGGTGGCGTTGCTCGTCGCCTTCGTGCCGGGGGCCGCGGTGGCCCGGGCGGCCGGTGTCCCCGTCGCGGTCTCGGCGGCGGCAGCGGTGCCGGTGACCTTCGCGATGTCGGTGCTCGGCGCACTGACCGTCAACGCCGCCGGACTGCCGTGGAACGGCTGGTCGGCACTGATCACCCTGACCGTCTTCCTCGCCCTGGCCGCCGGATACCGGTATGCGCTGGGGCGCTGGGCCCCGCGCCCGGAAGCGGCCGCGCCGGCCGAACCGGACCCGGGACCCGGACGGTGGGGCTGGGCCGGGGCGGTGGGCGGCGTCGCGATCGGCGCGGTCGCCATGGCCGGCAACCTGTACCGGTCGATGACCTCCACCCCCGCCGGCATCGACGAGGTCACCAGCGGCTGGGACGAGCTCTGGCACGCCAGTGTGCTCAAGCTGATCGACGACACCGGCATCGCCGCACCCACCCGGCTGGGCGCGCTGCGCAACGTCGAGACGCACGCCGAGATCTACTACCCCGACGCCTGGCACGCCGTCGGCGCGCTGCCCATGCAGCTGCTGGGCACCGCACCGGTGGCCGCGCTGAACCTGTGGACCATCATCTCGCTGGCGCTGGTGCTGCCGGCCTCGGTGGCGGCCCTGGCCTTCCGCCTGGTGCGCGACCGGGCCGGGGCGCGCCCGGCCGCGCTGGCCGCCGGGCTCGGCGGTGCGCTGTCGGCGCTGCTGCCGGCCCTGCCCTACACCGAGGTCGGGGCCGGGGCGGTGCCCAGTGCCGTCGGCATCGGTGCGGCCGGGCTGGCCGCGACCGTGGTGATGTCCACGCCCGGGGCCCCGCGGCGGATCCCGCTGGCCGTGCTCTCCCTGGTGGGCGTGTGGTCGCTGCACCCCTCGGGCGCGGTGCTCGCGATCGGCCTGGTCGTGGCCTGGTGGCTGCTCGAGGCGCTGCCGCGCCCGCGCCGGGGCCGGGTGCGCGACCTGGCGGTGCTCGCCGCTGTGGGGGCCGGCACCGCGGTGCTGCTGCTCCCGCAGATCCTGTCGGTGGCCCAGGAGAAGGAGGAGATCGAGGCCTACAGCTTCACCCTCGACGCCTCCCGGGCCGAGTCCTGGCGGCTGACCCTGCTGCAGCAGACCCCCGGCGCCGACATGATGAGCGTGCGCTGGCCGCTGCTGATCCTCGCCCTGGTCGGCGCGGTGGGGCTGCTGGCGCGGCGCAACTGGTGGGCGGTGGCCGTGTGGGCGGGGCTGAGCCTGCTGACGGTCAACGCGATCCGGCCGTTCGCCGATCCGCTCGGCGCCGTGCTCGCCGCACCGGCCAGCGCCTTCTACGACGATCCCCGGCGCCTGGGCTACGCCTCCGCCGTGGTGCTGGCCGCCCTGATCGGGGTGGGCACGTGCGCGCTGGTGTATCTGGTCGCGGCGGGGTTGCGCCGGTGGCACCTGCCGGCGCGCGCCCGCCTCGGCGGGCTGGTGGCCGTCGGGGTGGTGTGCGCGGTGGGCTACGGCTTCGCCGCCGAGTCGGTGGGGCACCAGATGGATCCGATGACGCGCCTGCAGCGGCACGACCGGGTGATCTCGGCCGCCGAACTCGACGCCTTCGCGCATCTGGCGGAGCTGCCGGACGCGCGCACTACGACCGTGTTCGTCAACCCCGACGAAGGGTCGGGATGGATGTATCCGCTGCACGGCCTGCACCCGATGTTCACCCACTACGCCTGGCCCACCGATGTGGGGCCGAACGCCTGGGCGCTGTGGGACGGGCTCAACCGCGCCGGGACCGATCCGGAGGTGGACCGGGCGCTGGAGGTCCTCGACGTGCGGTACGTGCTGATGAGCCCGCCGAGCTTCTGGGACTTCCAGCAGACCCCGCCGCGGCTGCTGGATCTGGACCGGGCCGAGGGGCTCACCGTGGTCTACGACAACGGCCGCGCACAGATCTACGAGGTCGACGCCTGGCGTCCGCGCGATGCGGACGCGCCGTTCGCCGGGTGGGATCCGACGGCGCCGCGGTAGCGCGCGAGAGCCCCGGCGGATGCGGGGTCCGGGCGCGGACATGATGCACACTAGGCGGTGAGACGGTTCCACGTGGAACCGCGACGGGCCCCGGCACGACCAGGGCCGGGGAGGCGGAGCGAGCGATGCGCACACTGGTCACCGGCGGCGCCGGATTCATCGGATCGACCCTGGTGGATCGGCTGCTCGACGACGGGCACACGGTCACCGTCGTCGACGATCTGAGCCACGGTCGGCGCGAGAACCTCGCCGCGGCCGCCGCGCGGGAGGGCTTCGAACTGGTCGAGGCGGACATCGTCACCGCGGATCTGGACGGGATCGTCGCCCGCGCCCGCCCCGAGGTGATCTTCCACCTGGCCGCGCAGATCGACGTGCGCATCAGCGTCGACGATCCGCAACGCGACGCCGAGACCAACGTGGTCGGCACCGTCCGGCTGGCCGAGGCGGCCCGGCGGGCCGACGTGCGCAAGATCGTGTTCACCTCCTCCGGCGGATCGATCTACGGCGAACCCGAGGTCTTCCCGGTCGACGAGACCGTCCCGGTCGATCCGCGCTCGCCCTATGCGGCCGGCAAGGTCGCCGGCGAGGTGTACCTGGGCGCCTACCGGGGGCTGTACGGCCTGGACTGCACCCACATCGCACCGGCCAACGTCTACGGCCCGCGCCAGGACCCGCACGGTGAGGCCGGGGTGGTCGCGATCTTCGCGCAGGCCCTGCTCGCCGGCGCGCCGACCCGCGTCTACGGCGACGGCGGCAACACCCGCGACTACGTCTACGTCGACGACGTGGTGGCGGCCTTCGTCGCGGCGGCCGACAAGGGCGGCGGACACCGGTTCAACATCGGTACCGGGGTGGAGACCACCGACCGTGAGCTGCACACCCTGGTCGCCCGGGCCGCGGGCGCGGCCGACGAGCCCGACCACGCGCCGGCCCGTCTGGGCGATCTGCGGCGCTCCGCACTGGATCCGTCGGCCGCGGCCACCGGCCTGGACTGGACGCCGCAGGTCGGGCTGGCCGACGGCGTGGCGCGCACCGTCGAGTACTTCCGAGGCCGCGCATGAGCGCGCCGATCACCCGCGTACTGGTCACCGGCGGCGCCGGCTTCATCGGCGCGAACTTCGTGCACCTGACCCGGCGCCTGCGGCCCGAGGTCCACATCACGGTGCTCGACAAGCTCACCTACGCCGGCGACCGCGCCTCGCTGGCCGGCAGCGGCGCCGAGCTCGTCGTCGGCGACGTGGCCGACGCCGAGCTGGTCGACGAGCTGGTCGCGCGCGTCGACGCGGTGGTGCATTTCGCCGCCGAGTCGCACAACGACAACTCGCTGACCGACCCGTCCCCGTTCATCCACACCAACCTGGTCGGCACGTTCACCCTGCTCGAGGCGGTGCGCCGCCACGGGGTGCGACTGCACCACGTGTCCACCGACGAGGTGTACGGGGATCTGGCCCTCGACGATCCGGTCCGGTTCACCGAGACCACCGCCTACAACCCGTCGAGCCCGTACTCGGCGTCCAAGGCCGGTTCGGACATGCTCGTGCGCGCCTGGGTCCGCTCGTTCGGGATCACCGCGACGCTGTCGAACTGCTCGAACAACTACGGGCCGTACCAGCACGTGGAGAAGTTCATCCCCCGACAGATCACCCATGTGCTCACCGGGCGCCGGCCGGTGCTCTACGGTGCCGGACGCAACGTGCGCGACTGGATCCACGTCGACGACCACAACACCGCGGTGTGGCGCATCCTCGACGCCGGCGAGACCGGCCGGACGTATCTGATCGGCGCGGACGGCGAACTCGACAACCGCACCGTGCTGGCGATGATCCTGGAACAGATGGGCCGCGGCGCCGACGACTTCGACCACGTCGCCGACCGCCCCGGCCACGACCTGCGCTACGCGATCGACGCAGGCCCGCTGCGCACCGAGCTCGGCTGGCGGCCGCGCTACACCGACTTCGCGGAGGGGCTGGCCGACACCATCGCCTGGTACCGCGAGCACTCCGACTGGTGGGCGCAGGCCAAGGAGCGGGTCGAGCGCCGCTACGCCGAGCAGGAGTGGGGATGAGGATCGACCCGCTGCCGATCGACGGCGCCTGGGCGGTGACCCCGCGCCTGCACGGCGACGACCGCGGCACCTTCCTCGAATCGTTCAAGTCCTCGGCGTTGACCGCGGCGACGGGGCGGCCGTTCACCGTCGCCCAGGTCAACCATTCGGTGTCGGCCGCCGGGGTGCTGCGCGGCATCCACTTCGCCGACGTGCCGCCGGGCCAGGCCAAATACGTCACCTGTGTGCGCGGGGCGGTGCTCGACATCGTGGTCGACGTGCGCACCGGCTCGCCGACCTTCGGGGCCGTGGAGACCGTCCGGCTCGACGATGCGGACCGGCGGGCGGTGCTGCTCACCGAGGGGCTCGGGCACGGCTTCATGGCGCTGACCGACGATGCGACCGTGGTCTACCTGGTGTCCACCGAATACGATCCGGCGGCCGAACGCGAGGTCTCGCCGCTGTCGATCGACTGGGATCCGGCCGAGCACCTGCCCGCCGGGGTCGCCGCGCCGATCCTGTCGGCCAAGGACGCGGCGGCGCCGACGCTGGCGCAGGCGGCCGCCGATGGGATCCTGCCGACCTACGAAGCGGAGCAGGATCGGTGGTGATCCGCGGCGGTCAATCGCGGTGGAACAGCACTCTGTTGGCCAGGCGCAGAGCCGGGGTAGGCAGCAGCCGGTAGGCGGTGCGCAGCACCAGATTGATGAGCGCCCGCGGCGCGGAGATCAACCCGTATGCGCGCAGATTGCGCTGCATACGGATCTCGGCACGGAAGATACCGGGGGTGCGGCGGCGTGCCAGCATCGCGTCTCCGCCCCGGAACCGCACCAGCGGATCGACCAGATTCGTGGCGCGCGCTCCTGCCGCCAGCATCCGGGCGAACAGGTCGTAATCCTCCATGTAGGGCACGGGCCGGTAGCCACCGACCGTCAACGCGGACTCCCGGCGGAACACCACTGTGGGGTGGTTGAACGCGTTGTTCGCCCGCATGATGCGCGCGATCGCTTCGGGATCGGTGGGCATGGAACGTACTCCGAGTACCCGGCCGGATCGGTCGTCGAATTCGGTCATCGCCGAGCCCACCAGATCCCAGTCGTCGGCGATGATGGCCGCGACCTGTCGAGCGAAGCGGTCAGGCTCGTTTATGTCGTCGGCGTCGACTCTGGCGATCCACTCCGACCGAGCGGAGTCCAACCCCGTCTGAACAGCTTCCGCTACCCCCTTGTTCTCGGGCAGCGAGACCCGTGTCGGTATCGGATCCCGATCGGCGAATTCGTCCAGAACCGCACGATGGTCGTCAGCGAGCGGACCGTCTTCGACGACGATGATCTCGGTCGCCGGGTATGTCTGGGCGTAGACCGACTCGAGTGCCTGACGGAAATGCGCCGGATCGGCCCCGATGTAGACGGGCAGGATCACGGTCAGGTCGACGGAAGCGGACGTGCTCACGGGGCCGTCTCGGTCTCGGCGGTGCCGGTCGGCGGCTCGGCGTTCTGCAGTGCGATCGCCCGGGCCAGCCGGGTGTAGCGCAGCTCGCTCTCCTTGAACCGCAGATAGGTGCCGATGGTGGTGAACGAGAACGCCACCACCAGCGCGTAGAGCAGCAGGTCGGTGCCGCGGTCGACGCCGACCCGGTGGGCCAGCCAGGTCAGGTCGTCGGGGCGCAGCACGATGTAGACGCCGAAGGCGACGAAGATCAGGAACAGCACCTTGAACAGCGCCGAGGACTTGTTGCTGCCGCGGGAGCGCAGGTAGTAGACCATCACGATAAGGACGGCCAGGATCAGAAGGGCCTGGATGATCATCGGCCGGTCACCTCCGCATCGGGCCGCGCAGCAGCCCGTCGATCAGGATGTTGATGCCGTTGAGCAGGGACTGACCCTTGGACATCGAGTACTCGGTGTACAGGATCGTCACCGGCTGCTCGGCCACCCGCCAGGAATGCTCGTCGATCAGTCGGACGAACTCCGAGGCGTGACTCATCCCGTTCATCGTCAGATCGAGCTCGTCGGCCACGGTCTTGTCGAACGCCCGCAGCCCGTTGTGCGCATCGGTCAGGCCGAGCCTGCGGGTGCGCGGACTGAGCGCGACCACCGTGCGCAGCACGATCCGCTTGATCAGCGGCACCGAATCGGAGACCTCGCCGGTGAACCGGGTGCCCACCACGATGTCGAGCGGTTCGGCGCGCAGCCGGTCGACCATGGCCAGCACGTCCTCGACCCGGTGCTGCCCGTCGGCGTCGAAGGTGACGAAGTAGCGGGCACCGGGCCGGGCGCGGGCGTATTCGACCCCGGTCTGGATCGCGGCCCCCTGCCCGAGGTTGACCGGATGGCGCACCAGATGCGCCCCGGTGGTGCGGATCTGCGCGGCCGAGCCGTCCCGGCTGCCGTCGTCGACGCACACGATGTTCGGGAAGGTCCGGCGCGCCTGTTCGACGACGTCGGCGATAGATCGG
>JAJYRZ010000006.1 GCA_021793835.1 Actinomycetes bacterium
ACCGACCCGCTGATGCAACTACCCGCCTGACCACCTACGAAGGACCACAACCAGTTACACCACTACCCGGGACTTGACCAGGCCAGGTCGATGGGTAAGGACGTGGCGATCAGGAGAAGGTCCACAAGGTCTCGGTAGCGACCCGACGCAGTACCGGCCGGGCCGTGGACCTCGTACATCGCGCAGAGCTTGTCCGCGATCTGGTCGGATAGAGGATAGAGCAGTGCACTGGTCTCGGGAGTGAAGTCATCGGTGTCGACCAACCGGGGGATCGGGTGACGCTCCACCTGCCCGACGAGTCCGCGCCGGCTTTCGACGATATCGATGGCGAACGAGTCGAACCTACGGCCCCCGAGTAGAGCGGTCACCGTGACGGTGGATCCCTTTCCGCCGGCAAGTGAACGGGGCGGACCGACGTCGAAGCGGAAGTGGTCGAGATGGTGATCGCGCACGGTACGGCGCAACTGCTCGATGGGGTCGTCGGCAGCGGCGCCAGCGACCATCAGGTCGATGTCCTTGCTGTGGCGGGACCGGGGGAGGCGGACCATCATCCCGATCCCGCCTTTGAGAATCCATCCATCCGGGTCGGCGTCGAACACGCGCGTGAGGAATCGACTCATCACAAACTGGCGACGTACTCGGTTGACGTTCTGTCCGGTGGCTTTTGCTCGTTCGCCGAGCCGGTCGGTCAGGCTTCTCTGCACCGCTCCAGGGGAGCGTGCCGGGGTGGTCATCGAGACGATTCCTTCCCCTGCGTCGCCCAGGCGGACATCAATTTGAGAACCTCCGAATTCGATTGGATCGCCGAGGCGGCTTTCATCATTTCCTGGAAAGACTCCGGGGGAGGCAGCTGACTCGCTACGGAGGCCATTACTCGTTGCACTGCTTCCAGCTCGCGGTCGGTGGGTGGCAAGTTGGCTGATACAGCAGCGGCGATTTGGTTCATGGAAGCGGTGAGCTGGGGACTGTAGGCGACCTTGGAGGTGATGGAACGAGCGATTTCCTTCATATGCTCGGACATGTACAGGTCAGGGGAGGCCGCCCGCCGGGCAATGTCTGCCATGGCCAGAGTGCTGGATGGAACGCCTGCCTCCTGGATGAGCGCGTCCAGAAACCCCTGTCCGTCGAGAACGCGGTGGCCATAAGAGAACGCGTGTGGCGCGAGGGCTGAGGCTGCGCCATTGACGGAAGCGAGGTCACGGGTCAGAGCGTCGCGAACAACCGTGGCGAGGTGGCCGGAGTCTGTGCCGGCAGTAGCGAGATCAGCGATGGTGCGTACGGCGGTGGTCACGGGTAGACCCTCGATGACCTGCCAGTCGTCACGATTGAGCGAGCCACGGCGGATGGTGATGTCGGGGATGGATAGCCGGTGTCGACGCAGTGCGGTGATCTCGACGGTGTCGGCATCGAGATCACCGAGCTGATGCATGCGTGCAGCGGTTCGGTGTGAGAGAACCCCAGTAGGCACGTCGTCGTCGAGGCGCTCCCACATCAGCCGCGCAGGATCCAGGGCCAGCCACGCCACCCGTTCGTGATGGTATTCGTCGTGGGGAAGACGGGCGAGACGATAGATGCCGTGATGGAGCCGCTCTAGGTAGCCCGTATCGGCCATACGTTTGAGCTGCTGCGGGGTCACGTCCGCGGCGATACGGGCCTGTCGGCTGGTGACCAGGCCCCACTGCTCTGAGGCGAGACCGGTAATCCTCACGTCGGGACCGTCATCACTCATGGCACGATAATATCAACCAAGTGTAATTATTGCGCCATGAAAGGTAAGGGTCGATGCGGAAAGCTGCGGCAGGCCCTGCTCGGATCTGTGCGCGCAGGAGATCGCCAGCTCCGTGGACGAGCGGCGCCTCCGATGCCGGTGAACCTCGAATCATCACGGCGCGTGGCGCTCAGCACCACGCGCCGTGATGGTGTTCGGTCGGTCCGAACGCCGCTTACAACAGGATCTGCGAGGCGATGAAGAAGTAGATCAGCACGCCGACGCCGTCACAGATGCTGGTGATCAGCGGGGCCGAGGCGCTCGCCGGGTCGAGGTTGAACTTGGTCAACAGGAACGGCAGCGACATGCCGATCACCGAGCCGACGATGACGATCAGCACCATCGACAGCGACACCACCAGGGCGACCTGACCGCCGCCGCGGGCCAGGCCCAGAAGCGACACGGCCACCGCCATCGACAGGCCCAGCAGCACCGAGACGGTCAGCTCCTTGCCCAGCAGCCTGCCCCAGTCCCGCATGCGCACGTCCCCGGTGGCCAGGGCGCGCACCATCAGCGTCGCGGACTGCGAACCGGCGTTGCCGCCGGAGTCGATGAGCAGCGGCAGGAAGAACACCAGCGAGACCACCGAGGCGATCAGGTCCTCGTAACGGGCGATGCCGGCGCCGGAGAAGATGTTGCCGAACACCAGCACCACCAGCCAGACCACCCGCGAGCGGTACAGGGCCCAGATGCCGGCGTCGCGCAGCGACATGGTGAGCCCACCGGCCGCACCCATGCGGCGGAAGTCCTCGGTGGTCTCCGCGGCCTGGACGTCGGCGACCTGCTCACCGGTGACCACCCCGACCAGGCGGCCCCGGTCGACCACGGGGATCGAGGCGAAGCTGTTCTCGGTGAACACCGAGATCAACGTCTCCTGGTCGGCGTCGGCCTGGACGACGGTCACGTCGTCACCGGCCAGATCGCGCAGGGGGGTGTCGGGCGGGCTGAGCATCAGTTCGCGCAGGCTGAGCACCCCGACCAGTTCGCCGTCGGGGCCGGTCAGGTGCACGTAGCGCGCCGACTCGGTGGTCGGCCCCGTCCCGCGCACGATGTCCACGGCCTGGTGGGCGGACGCGGTGGCCGGCAGCGACAGGATCGACGGGGTCATGTTCGCCCCGATCGACTCGGCCGGATAGTGCAGCAACTGCAGCAGGCCGTCCCGGCGCTGCGGTTCGATCGCCTCGAGGATCGGTTCGGAACGCTCGTCCATCGCGCGCAGGATCCAGGAGGCGATCGACAGCGACAGCGGGCTGAGCGCCTCGGCCGCGGTCTCCGGGTCGAGGCGGCCCAGGATGCGGGCCGCGGCGTCGGAGCGCACGGCGGTGAGCAGGTCGGCGGTCTCTTCGGCGCTGTGGGCTGCGACCAGTTCGCGGGTCTGCTCGCGGGTGAGCTCCAAGACCTGCTCGGAGCGGTTGTCGCGGCCGTCGACTTCGGTGCGCCAGGTGGCCAGGTCGGCGGCCGGATCGGACTCCAGGCGCTCGGCCAGGGTGGGGACATTGCCGAGGACGGCCAGGGTTTCGGGCTCGTTGCGGTACACGGGTGTTCCTTTCGGGAACGGTGCGCAGACCGCCACCACATATGCCCACCTGCACGGATCCGGCCCGTCTAGGGGACGGAGATCCGGGGGAGTCCGGCCGCGCATGTCGCCAGGCGGCCGGACGCCCGGGCCGCGTCGCCTACCGGCGGCGCAGCGGAGAGAAGGTGGGCAGGCGTGGTCACCGCCTGCGCAGAGAAGGAAGGCCGCAGCACATGACCGGTGCGGCCGGGGATACGTCTACGAGGTCGGGGCGACAGGGCACGACAGTGCGGCGCCGCCCATGGATCGCCGACTTCGACCCTCCATGTCGCCACCTCCTACGCGCCGCGCCCGGACCGGCCGGACGATGACCGTGAATCTTCGGCCGCTGCGAAGGGCCGGTGAGCACCGGGCCGTTCGCACCAATCTCACATCCTAGCCCACAGACCCGCCCATCCGCAGCGCGCCGCGGCCGCGAGATGAGGGTGGCGGGACGAGTGGGCACCGGGGCGGGTCCGAGGGTGGGCATGGCACGGAAAGGTTCGACGCATACCCCTCCACCTGTTGGACGTTCGTCTCTGCCACCTGGGGTTTCGACCGCTGACCGGGGTGATCAGGGAGGTGTAACAAGTCGTACGGATGTGCGGATGTATGTCGTGACACACATCGACAGCGAGGTTGTGAGATGACAGCAGGGGAGAACCGGGCCGCACGGCGCGCCCGAGAGCGCGGCGCCGGTCGCCGGGCGCGGACCGGCCTGGTCGCCGTCGCCACGGCCGCCAGCATGGGCGTGGCCATGGCCGGCGGCATCGGGGTGGCGAGCGCCGACTCGCCGCTCAGCGGCCTGGACGGGCTCGGCGGACTCGATGGCATCACCGATCTGCTCGACAACGAGATGATCACTGACTTCATCGAGATCTGCGACGACCCGGACGGTTCGACCCCGGTGCCCGAGGACGGCGACGAGGTCTACGCGGTCGTCGACTGCAGCCAGTCGACCGGTACGGGCATCGCCGTGGTGCTGCCGGAATCGGTGGAGGTGGGTATCGCCGGCGAGAAGATGGATCCCATCTCCATTCCGCTGTACGGCGAGAACAACCTGGTCGAACTGGCCAGCCGGTTCGAGAATGCGGTTCTGGGAGTGCCAGGAAGCCGAAGCTACAAGTCCTATGCCGAAGTACAGCGTGACGCGGCGCTGCCGGTGGAGATGATCACCGAAGAATACTGCAGTGGTGTCGTCCTCTTCGGTAGGTGTGTGGGGGGTAGTTGGAAGACCCGCACGTTGGATAAGAACCTCAAAAAGCGTACCGAGGCACTGAAGATCGCCGAGTACTTCACCGGCTACCGGTACGACTACTCCGAACCGATCGACCTGCCCGGTCTGGACGATCCGCGCGGCACGGCCACGGTCGCCGGACCCGGCATCCAGCTCGCACTCGCGATGGGTGGCGGCAACGCCTATGCCGAGACGGCCCACGAGCTCGGTGCGGCGCTGGCCGGGGCGAGCGGTGGGCGCGATTCGTCCGCCTACTCCTTCATCGGCCTGGCCAGTGCGCTCAACGCCGACACCGATGAGCTCGAGCTGACCTGGTTCGGTCAGGAACTGAACTTCGACAAGCTCAAGTCCAACTGGATCGTCGATCTCCTCGGTGGGGACAACGTCAAGCAGCTGGACGAGATCGAGAACCTCGAGATCCCCGCGCTGAAGGAGGTCTCCTGCTTCGGCATGTACACCACCGCCACCGCGGAGGACCTCGGTGAGTGCACGAACGTCTTCGGCACCTTCGACTACTACAAGGACCTGCGGCCGGCCAAGGACGGCGAGAGCAGGCAGACCCGGTACGGCCTGACCGATCTGACCTCGCTGTTCTTCGGGCCCGACGCGCTGCTCAAGCAGATCGACGGCTCGGCCGAGGAGACCCCGTTCCTGGACGGGCTGATGGACGCGCTCACCGATGAGGACGTGCGTCTGAAGTTCGCCAACGACTTCCTGCGGCTGACCCGCGACGTGCGCAGCGAGGTCGTCATGGTCCCCGAGCTGGACGAAGACGGTGAGCCGGTCCTCGAAGACGGCGAACCGGTGCTGGTCCCCGAGTTGGACGAGGACGGCAACGAGGTCCTGCGCCAGGTCACCGCGACCTTCCTGACCAGTGACTACGGTCTGGTCGAGCCGGTCGCCATCGACTGGATGGGCTACCGGATGGTGCTGTTCCCGGCCGTGGAGGTCAACGGCGAGCAGCGGCCCAACCTGCTGTCGCTGCCGCAGATCGAGAAGATCCTCGACGGCGAGACCGACGAAGACGGCGAGGACGAGGACGGCCAGGGCAGCACCTCGCGCAGCTCCGGCCTGGGCGGCCTGCTGCCCACGGTGAGCCTGGTGTCGGTGCAGAACCCGTTCGGGCTCGGCACCCTGACCCTGGACAAGCCCTTCGATCTCAAGCACACCTGGGACGAGTTCCGGAAGACCGTCACCATCGGTGACGACCTCGAGCAGGCCGGTGACCTGATCGGCGACCTGACCGGATCGTCCGAGACCGAGGAGCCGGATGATCCCGAGGTGCCTGAGACGCAGAAGAAGGCGAGCTCGAGCACCGAGGGCGACGACGACACCGGCAGCACGGGTGAGAACGCGTCCAAGGGCGGCGACGACGACAGCGAGTCCGACAAGGGCTCCGACGATTCGTCCGAGAAGAGCACCACGCCCGAGGATCAGGAACCTGAGGACGACGAGTCCGACGAGGACGAGGCCGCGTAAGCGCGCCGAGGCCCGGCCGGCCAGGCCGGTGCCGGTGATCGAGTGAGAGCCGCGGGGGCGGATCCGAGACGGATCCGCCCCCGCGGTGTGTCTGGAGTGGGCCGGTCGATCACGGCCGTGGGAGTCTGGCCGGACGCATATAGTCGGCAGATGAGGATGCCCGTGGTCCAGGCGGCCGATCGCCCGGACCGGTGAGAGGAGCGACCGTGGCCGAAAACAAGCCGGTGATCGTGGGAACGGACGGTTCCGATCATGCCGAGCGTGCGATCCGTTGGGCCGCGCGCTACGCGGCCCGGCACGAGCGCACCCTGCTGATCGCGATCGCGGTGAGCACCCCGCTGATCGTGTCCGGCATGGACGAGAAGCACCGCCAGGAGATCGTCGACGATCTGTCCGAGCACGCCGACGTGATCCTGAACGAGGGCGTGGCGGTGGCCCGCCAGGTCGCCCCGCAGCTGTCGATGCAGACCGAGATCCGGCTCGAGCCGACCTCGCAGGCGATGATGAACCTGGCCGAGGAGGCCGAAGTGCTCGTCGTCGGTGCGCGCGGTCTCGGCGCGGTGGGCACCGCGGTGCTCGGCTCGGTCTCCGGCCAGCTGGCCGCGCACGCCCCCTGCCCGGTGGTGATCATCCCCGGGGCGGAGGTCGATCCGTCGGGGGCCGTCGACGGGCCCGTCGTGGTCGGCGTGGACGCCTCGAACAACAGCGGCGCGGCGGTGCTGGCGGCCGCGATCGAAGCGCTGAGCCTGCAGGTGCCGCTCACCGCCGTGCACGCCTACGGGCACGAGCCGGCGGTGCGCCTGCCGGCGCGTGCCTCGCGCCGCACGGTCGACGAGCACGACGTCGCCGAGCAGGTGCTCACCGAGCAGCTCGCCGAGGTGCGCAGCACCTATCCGGAACTGCCGGTCGAGCGCGCGGTGGTCGCCGAACGGCCCGCGGCCTCGGTGATCGACCGGTCGGCCGGTGCGCAGCTGGTGGTCGTCGGTTCGCGCGGGCGCGGCGGCTTCGCCTCGCTGCTGCTCGGATCGACTAGCGCCAAGGTGCTGCGCGAGGCCAAGTGTCCGGTCATGGTGGTGCGTCCCTGACCGGGGATGGACCACACTGGAAGTGTCGATAAGTAAACCAACGTCGGGCGTGGACGCGGAGCATCGCCGCCGCGGAGTCCGGTGGGAGGAGAGTCATGGTTGACCGCACACCCGTAGTGGTGGGCACGGACGGGTCCGCACATGCGGCGAGCGCGGTGGAGTGGGCCGCCGGCTATGCGGCCCGCCGTGGCGCCGAACTGCTGATCGTCACCGCGGCCGCCGCACCGGGCCTGCGCGGAGCCGTCGGGCCGTCGATGCAGACGGCGGTGACCGCCGAGCTGAACGTGCAGGGCGAGTCCG
Organism: Actinomycetes bacterium; assembly: GCA_021793835.1. GTDB lineage: Bacteria > Actinomycetota > Actinomycetes > Mycobacteriales > Mycobacteriaceae > Tomitella. The sequence goes on from JAJYRZ010000006.1 coordinate 7,425, forward strand.
TGGTCGCCGAGGCGGCCGCGATCGCCGAGAAGGCGGCCCCGGGCCTAAAGATCCGTACCGAGGTGCACGTCGGACACTCGGCGACCGAGATGATGATGACCGTCGCGAAGAGCGCGGGTGTGCTGGTCGTCGGTGCCCGCGGGCGCGGCGCGGTGGCCTCGGCGGTGCTCGGCTCGGTGTCGAGCCAGATCGCCTCGCACGCCCCCTGCCCGGTCGTGGTGGTGCCCGGCGACGAGGATCCGCGGGCCGCGACCGGCCCGGTCGTGGTCGGTGTGGACGATTCGGCCAACAGCGTGCCGGCGCTCAAGCGCGCGGCCGCCGAGGCCGATGCGGCCGGTGCGACGCTGCTGGCGGTGCACGCCTGGCTCGACGACGCGGTCGCCTCGTATCCGGTGATCAACACCAGCCGGGACTTCAAGGAGAAGGAGGTGGCCGCGGCCGTGCTCGGTGAGCACGTGGCCGGGCTGGCCACCGACTACCCGGATCTGGTCGTCGAACAGCGCGTGGTGGTCGACGACTCCGCGCAGGCGCTGATCAAGCGGTCCGTCGGTGCGCAGCTGGTGGTCGTCGGTTCGCGCGGGCGCGGCGGCTTCGCCTCGCTGCTGCTCGGCTCGACCAGCGCCAAGGTGCTGCGCCACGCACACTGCCCGGTGATGATCGTGCGCAGCTGAGCGCGCGACACCGCACGACGAAAACGCGGCGCCGGCCGGAAAGAACCACTCTTTCCGGCTGGCGCCGCGCTGTTGCAGGGATGCCGCGCACGGGCCCCGGGGGCGGGGCTGTGCCGGTCAGGCGGTGGCGGTGCCGCCGACCGGATCGGCGGTGAGCGTGGTCTGCGCCGAGACCGCGATGCCGTGGGTGGTCAGCGCGTCGATGACCGCGCCCGTGCGCTGCTCGTCGTCGGAGGGGCCGAACAGCAGTCGCGCGGACTGCACACCCAGGTCCGCCAGGATGCGGGCGGCGACCGGCAGATCGTCGGCCGACGGGTGCCGCAGGTAGACCAGCACCCCGCGCTCGGCGTGATCGATCTCCTCGAGCCCGGCACCCAGATCACGGCCGCACCCGCACTGCAGGGACCGGAAGGTGTCGCCCTCGGCGCACTCGGAGTGGATGCGCACCGGCACCTCGGTGCCGGCCGGATCCCCGGAGACCAGGGCCACGTGCTCGGCCCCGCCGACCACGGCGGTGTAGCCGTGGGCGCGGAACACCCCGTGCGAGGTGGGCACGCGGGCGGCCGGGCCGCGCTCGACCAGGTGGTCGTTGTGCCGGCGCCAGGCGATCAGGTCGGCGATGGTGATGATCGCCAGCTCGTGCTCGGCGGCGAAGCGGCGCAGCTCGTCGGTGCGCGCCATCACCAGCGGATCGTCCTCGCTGACGATCTCGCAGATCACCCCGGCCGGGCGCAGACCGGCCAGCCGGGCAAGGTCGACCGCGGCCTCGGTGTGCCCGTCGCGCTCGAGCACCCCGCCGTCGCGGGCCCGCAGCGGCACCACATGCCCGGGGCGGGTGAAGTCGGCGGGGCGGGTGCGCGGATCGGCGAGCAGCCGGCAGGTGCGTGCCCGGTCGGCGGCCGAGATGCCGGTCGTGCCGCCCTCGCGGGCGTCGACGGTGACGGTGTAGGCGGTGCCGTGCTTGTCCTGGTTCTCGCTCGCCATCGGCGGCAGGCCCAGGCGGTCGCATTCGGCGCCGGTCAGCGGCGCACACACGAAACCGGAACTGTGCCGGACGAGGAAGGCCATCAGTTCGGGGGTGGCCTTCTCGGCGGCGAAGATCAGATCGCCCTCGTTCTCCCGGTCCTCGTCGTCGAGCACCACGACCATGCGTCCGGCCGCGATCTCGGCCAGAGCGGTGTCGATGGAGTCGAAACCCGCGGTGGGTTCGACGGGCACGGCGGCGACGACCGGGCCGGTGGCCGGCACATCGTCGGCCTCGACCAGCACCGGTCCGACCAGACCCTCATGCGTGGATGTCATCTTCGCCCCACTTCCTCGCGCATTTCAAACGGCGCTCGGGGACGGGCGGCGCGCGGCGGCTTCCGATACCGCAGCGGTGTCGTTCTCTTTCATCCGGACTGTGACCGTCGGCTCCGGGATCGCACCGGAATCTGCTTGTCCCCTCCGAAAAGTCGGAGGGCGCTCGCGGGCTCATGCGACCCGTAAGGGCCGCCATCACCGCCGGTGGGGAATCGCACCCCGCCCCGAGAACTTCCTGTCATCGACGGTACCACGCAGTCGGCAGACGACTCCGCCGGCTTCCGGGCGACGGAAACCGGCAGGTCATCCCCGGCGCTCACGGCCGGGCGGGGCGGATCAGAGGCGCTGCCACTCGAACTTGTTGGCGTAGGCGAAGCGGTAGTAGTCGCCGTGTTTGAACTTCGCCGCGGCCGGCTCGTCGACCAGCACGGTGACGTGCGGATGCAGCTGGACCACCGAGGCCGGCAGGCTCGCCGACACCGGCCCTTCCACCGCGGCCGCGATCGCATCGGCCTTGTGCGCGCCGAAGGCCAGCAGGATCAGATGGCGGGAGTCGAGCACGGTGCCCAGGCCCTGGGTGATGCAGTGCACCGGCACCTCGTCGAGCGAGGAGAAGAACCGGGCGTTGTCCCGCCGGGTCGATTCGGCGAGCGTCTTGACCCGGGTGCGGCTGGCCAGCGAGGAACCCGGCTCGTTGAAGCCGATGTGCCCGTCGGTGCCGATGCCCAGGATCTGCACATCGATCCCGCCCGCATCGGCGATCGCCGCCTCGTACTGCGCGGCCGCGGTCGACAGCCCGTCCAGCCCGCCCGGCGGCAGCATCACCTGCGCGGGCACCAGGCCCATCGGCTCGATGAACTCCCGGCGCAGCACCTCGGCGTAGCTCTCCGGGTGCCCGTCGGGCAGCCCGACGTACTCGTCGAGGGCGAACGCCTTGAGGTTCTTGAGCCAGTCCTGCCCGGCCGCCCGACGCACCATCGCGTGATAGGTCGAGGTGGGGGTGGAGCCGGTGGCCAGCCCCAGCACGGGCTCGGGCTCGTCGATCAGGCGCCGCAGAATCGCTTCGGCGGCCAGTTCCCCGGCGACCTGGTCGTCGGGGACGATGACGATCTCGGCCACAACCCGTCTCCTCACATCCGCATCGATCGGGCAGATGGCCCGCTTTCCGCGCTGTCGAGTTTAAGCGGTGCCCGCCCCGAAGCACGACAGCGACCCGGCCGGAGACGGTCTACTCCTCGGCCGGGGCGGCCTCCTCCTCCTGCTCGAGCACCGGGTCGGTGTCGTGCTCGTCCACCGGTTCGCCCGGGATCACGGTGCCGCGGATCGACATCCCGGCCGTCTCGCGCAGGAACCGGACCGACACCAGACCGATCAGGCAGGCCGCCATGACATAGACCGCGGGGAACAGCTCGAACCCGGTCGCATCGATCACCGCGTCGTTGACCAGCGGCGCGGTGCCGCCGAAGATCGCGGTGGAGACGTTGTAGCCGATCGCGAAGCCCGCGTAGCGCACATGGGTGGGGAACATCGCCGGGAACGTCGCCGAGATCGTGGCCAGCTGCGGCAGATAGAAAAGACCCAGCACCGCGAAGCCCAGCAGCGCCCAGCCGAAGCCCTGACCCATCAGCCAGTACATCGGCACCGCGAGGACGAACAACCCGATCAACGACCAGCGCCACATCGGTTTCCGTCCCGCGGAGTCCGACCAGCGGCCGAAGAACGGGATGGCCGCGATCATCGCCAGCTCGCCGAGCAGCAGCACGACCGAGGCGGCCTTGGTCGACAGCCCGAGCGAGGACTTCAGATACGTCGGCTGATAGGTCAGCAGCGTGTAGTTGACGATGTTGAGCGAGACCACCATCCCGGACATCACCAGGATGGGCCGCCAGTAGTTGACCAGCAGATCCTTCAGCCCGCCCAGGATCGACTCCTGGGCCTGGCCGGCGTCGTCGACCTCGGTGAACACCGGGGAGTCCTCGAGCTGCGAACGCAGGAACAGCCCGACCGCGCCCAACGGCAGGGCGAGCAGGAACGGGATGCGCCAGCCCCAGTCGTGCATGGACTGCTCGCTCATCAACAGCTGGCACAGCAGCACCACCGCGGTGCCGCCGGCGAATCCGGCGAGCGTGCCGAACTCCAGGAAGCTGCCGTAGCGCCCGCGCCGGGAGTCGGGGGAGTACTCGGCCATGAACGTGGCCGCCCCGCCGTATTCGCCGCCGGTGGAGAAGCCCTGCACCACGCGCAGCGCGATCAGCAGGATCGGTGCGGCGATGCCGATGGTGGCGTGCGAGGGGATCAGACCGATCAGCGCGGTGGCCACCGACATCAGGATGATCGTGGTGGCCAGCACGGCCTTGCGGCCCAGCCGGTCGCCGATCGGTCCCCAGATGAACCCGCCCAGCGGACGGAGCACGAAGGAGATCGCGAAGCCGAGCATGGTGCCGATCGAGCCGAGATCGCCCGGGAAGAACGCGTCGGTCAGATAGACCGCGGTGGTGGCGTAGACGCCGTAGTCGAACCACTCTGTGGCGTTGCCGATCGCCGAACCGGAGATCGCCTTGCGCAATACGCTGCGGCCCTCCGCGGTGCGCGAGTCGGGCAGAGCGGTGTCGCCGGCGGGTTCCGGGGGCTGGGCCGGATCGTCCGCATCGGTGGTCGTGGGCACGGGTCCTCCTGGGGCGGGTCGATGTCGATCCGTCCCTCCCGCTCACCGCGCCGCCGAAGCGCTCGGGCTCAGCCCGCTGACCGCCCCGGCGGGTCACAGCGGGGGTGGGACGAGCCGACCGACCGCGTTGACGCCTGTTGTGCGAAGAGGTCCCACCCTGCCACGGACCGCTGACGATCGCAGCCCGAATCGGTCGTCACGGGGCCGGCCGGGGCCGCCGGTGCGCCGGTCACACCAGGTCTCGGGGCACCGACAGGTCCCAGCTGTCGGCGAAGACGCGGTGCCGTCCGCGCCCGGGCCGGGTCTGATACGCGTCGATCTGGGCGCTGATCATGAGCTCGTCGGCGGTGGAGGAGAGCACCGTGGCCGTGGCGACCTCGATGTCGTGATCGTCGAAGGCGATCGTGCGGCGGGTGCGGGTCTCGCCGCGCACCGAGGTCACGTCGCCGGCGCGGAAGCTGAACCACTCGGTGGTCGCCTTGCCGAGGGTGGTGCCGGTCTCCTCGATCGTCTCGGTTCCGTGGTCGTCGACGATCTCCAGCCCGGTCACCCCGGTGGCCAGGTCGCGGGTGGTGCGCCAGTGATGCGCGCCGGGATCGACCGGGGTCAGCGCGAGCGGTGCGGCGGCCGCGGGCGGGTCGAGGGGCCGCAGCGCGGCGTCCTCGGCGTCGCGGCGCGGGCGCACCGGCAGGGTCAGCGCCGAGGTGCCGGTGTACACGGTCACGGTCGCCGGCTCGGGCGCCGGCCACGCCAGCGGGAAGTAGGAGCTGGAGATCGACAGCCGGACCCGGTGCCCGGCCGGGAAGGCCTGCGCGATGCCGTTGAGCGGCAGCCGCACCCGGTACCGCCGCCCCGGCTCGAGCGGGGTCGGATGGGCGTCGGAGTCCCGATGGGTCAGGTTGAGCAGGCCGTAGGTCACCCGCGTGGCCTGCCCGTCGGGGGCCACGTCCGAGATGCGTGCGGCGACCATCGCCACCGGCCGATCGGCGGACACGTCGAGCTCGAGGTGGGGCAGCCCGAGGATCTGCATCTCCTCGGCCAGCGGATCGGTCTCGAACACCAGGGCCCCGCCGTCCTCGTCGCGTTGGTCGCCCGGCAGATCGGGGGTGGCGGCGTAGGACGCCCATTTGCCGCCGGACATGCCCACGCTCAGCGGCGAATGCACATCGAGCGGTCGCGGATTGACCTCGGCCGGGTCGACGTGTTCGTCCAGGGTGTGCCGGGTCAGGGTGTATCGCAGCGGTGCGGTGTGCGGGCTCGGCCAGCCCGGTTCGCCCACCCACCGGCCGGGCCGCTCGTCGTAGGACGGGTTCGGCGGCACCGAATCCTGCATCCACGCGCGCAGCATCGGCTCGTCCATCACCCCGGTGTCCACGCCCTTGAGCCAGTGGTCGAACCAGCGCACCACCTCCTGCAGGAAACCGATCGCCGGGCCCGGCACCCCCAGGTGCGGGTATTTGTGTCCCCACGGGCCGATCAGGCCCTTGCGCGGCACGTCGAGGTGTTCGAGGAGACGGAAGATCGCGTTGGTGTAGCCGTCCGCCCAGCCGCCGACCGCGAGCACGGGGCAGTCGACCGCGGCGTAGTCCTCGTTGACCGAGGCACGCTTCCAGTAGTCGTCGCGGTGCTGGTGCGACAGCCACTTGTGCACCCACAGCCCCGATCCGCGCAGCCGGTCGAGCCACATGTCCTTCCACCGGTCGCCGACGATGCGCGGATCCGGCGGCAGCGAGTTGAACGCGAACATCACCGTCGCCTCCGACAGGTTGTCCGACAGCAGACAGCCGCCCATGTAGTGCATGTTGTCCACGTACAGGTCGTCGGTGGCCGAGGCGGAGACGATCGCCTTCAGTGCCGGCGGCCGGCGTGCCGCGACGTGCAGGGCGTTGAACCCGCCCCAGGAGATGCCCATCATCCCCACCGATCCGTCGCACCACGGCTGCGCGGCCAGCCAGTCGATGACCGCGACCGCATCGTCCTGTTCGGTGGGCAGGTACTCGTCTTCGAGCACCCCGTCGGAGTCGCCGCTGCCGCGCAGGTCCACCCGCACGCAGGCGTAGCCGTGCCCGGCGATGAACGGATGGTTCAGCGCATCGCGCTGCCGGGTGTCCTCCCGCTTGCGGTAGGGCAGGTACTCCAGCACCGCCGGCACCGGCTCCTGCTCGGCGTCGACCGGCAGCCAGATGCGGGCGGCCAGCCGACATCCGTCGGGCATGGGGATGAAGACGTTCTCGATCTCGCGGACGTCGCGGGGGAAGTCCGTCACCGTCTGCACTGTGCGCCTCCTGATCCTGCGGGCCGGTGGGTCCACCGATCGCCCTACCCGCTGCGGAGGGTCTTCACACCCGGGGCGTGCCCGGTCACTCCTGCGTGACGATGAACGGCAGGAGCCGCTGCACCTCGGCGAAGGCGGCGGCCAGGGCGTCGGTGTCGGCCGCGCCGAGATACGCCTCGCCCAGGACGTAGCGGTAGGGGTCCTGATTCGGCAGCGCGGAGAGCCGGTCGCCGGGCTCGACGACCGCGGTGAAGACGGTCTCGGGGAACCTCTCGCGCACCCGGTCGAGGTCGGCGGCGGTGGGCACCGCCTGCACCGTCCCGTCCCGGTCGCGGGTGAGGAAGCATTTGGCGGCGGCCCCGAACCGGCCCTGCCGCGCGCCGGGGCGGGGCCGGCGCCCCAGGGCGATGTCGATGGCGAACTCGTGGTTCGACGCGCCGTCGACCTTGCTGAACAGGTCGCTGTGGGACTGGGAGATCCGGGTGTTGACCTCGATCAGCCACAGCGCGTCGGTGTCCGGATCCCACATGAACTCGGCGTTGAAGCAGCCGTCGTCGAAGCCGACGTGGCGCACCAGGTCCTCGGTGATCGCGGTCATCCGCTCCTGCACCCGGGACGGAACGGTCGCGGCCGGGTAGTCGATCCGGTCGAAGCTGGGTCCGTCGTCCTCCCGGTGCATGTCCACCAGGCCGTGGACGAGGAACTCGCCCCGGAACATCGAGCCCTCCGGGGCGGCCTGCACGCCGCTGATGATCTGTTCGGCCAGGCAGTGGTTGCCGCCGATCCCGGCGACCTCGGCGGGCAGATCGACCATCGCCAGCGCCTCGTCGAAGGCCTCGCCCACCCGTCCGATCTCCGCCCGGATCTCGGTGATCGCCGCCTCGAATCCGGCCCGGTCCTCGATCGCGAAGCCGAGCTGGGAGGAGTGCGACTTGATCGGTTTGATCCAGAACGGGAACTCCAGATCGATCTGGGCGAGCGGATCGTCGGCGAACGGATCGAAGGCCGCGAACCCGGGCACCACGTCGGGTACGCACTGCTGCTGGGCCAGGCGCGACCAGTACTTGTGCTCGAAGGTCAGCACACTGGCCAACGACGGTGCGGCGATGCCGCGCTCGGCGGCCAGCACGGGGGCGAGCACGCTGGTGGGGAAGTCCCAGTGCGCGATGATCGCATCGACCGTGCCGTCGAAGTCGGCGAGTTGGGTGCGGGCCCGGTCGAGCAGTCCGGTCAGGTCGTAGGTGTCGGCCTCGACGAGGGTGTGCTCGTCGAGCAGGTCGTGGAAGGTCAGGGACCCGGCGAGCGGGACGGTCTCCAGTTCCTTGCGCTGCCAGTCCGTCAGTCCGAGGACGAATACGTTCTGCATGGCAGGCGGGTGCCCCGGACCGCGGAGCGGAAACCTTTCGCGCGTGGTGACCCGCCGCCCGATCCGGGCCGCGGCGCGCAGGCGGGGCGGGAGGTCGGCGGCGGTCAGCCCAGCCAGGCGGCGACGAAACCGGCGGTGAGCACGGCGGTGCCGCCGATCTCCCCGACGATCAGCGCCCACATGAACGCGTGCGTGCCGCGCACCGGGTGGGCGAGCTGGTTGTCGGTGTCCTCGAGCATCCCGTGCACGACGTAGCTGGCGATCGCGGCGAGGAAGAAGCCGACGACCACCAGCACCGCGACGAGGTTCACCGCGGTCGGCCAGGCGCTGAGCTCGACCAGCACCGCCAGCAGCACGGTGGCGAAGGAGTACATCAGTGCCGCCCGGTGGGCGATGTCGACGTACGGGTGGGCGTGATGTTCGGGCCGGGTGGCCATCTGGTGGTACTTCCACACCCCCAGGGCCAGCGCCCAGAGGAAGGTCAGCGCGGCGAGCAGGACGGTGATGCGGGTGTCGACGCCCAGGGCGCCGACCAGTTCGGTGGCGGTCATGGCACCGATGATGCCTGCCGGCTCAGCCGCGCAGCCGCTCGAGGTCCTCGAGCGCCTGCGGGGTCACCGGGTCGACGATGTCGGCGTGGGTGTCGTGGCCGCGGGCGAACTTCTTGACGAACGGGCACACCGGCACCACCCGCAGCCCTGCGTCCCGGGTATCGGTCAGCGCCTGGTCGACCAGCCGGCCGGCCAGGCCGCGGCCGCCGAAGCGCTCGCCGATCTCGGTGTGGAAGAAGATGCGGCGGCCGTTGTCGTCGTCCCGGTATTCGGTGAAACCGGCGAGCTCCGGGCCCAGGTGGATCTCGTAGCGCAGCGCCTGCGGGGCGTGGGTGACGGTGGGGGAGGCTTCGGTGTCGTTGCTCATGGCCCCATGGTGCCCGCTCGGCGCGTGAGTCGCCGGATTGATCCGTCTTCGGCCGGCGGCCGATGTTTCACGTGGAACAGTCGCCCGACACCGTGGCCGCGCGGCTCAGTCCCGGTCGGACGGGTCCAGGGCGGCGACGATGCGTTCGGTCAGCTCCGGGGTCCAGTCCTCGGGCCGGGTGATCGCCACCCAGGCGTCGAGGTTCTCGCGCGCCGAGTAGTTGTGGCCATGTCCGCGGGGGACGTCACCGGCGGCGACCAGATCGGCGGCGACCTGCCACATGGTGATCACCGGCCGCCACACCATCTTCTCCGACACGTCCGGGGCGCGGGATCCGTCCTGCAGCCAGTCGGGGCTGGCGAAGGCCAGGTTCGGGGAGAAGAAGGTGATCGCGTCGGAGTTGTGCTGCAGGTAGGCGATCCGGGTCGGCCCCCACGGCCCGTCGGGGGTGTCGAAACCGGTGTCCAGGTTCCGGAAGCGCACCGTGGCCCCGTCGCCGACCACCGGCTGGAAGGGCGGGGACTGCGGATCGCGCTCGTCCATCAGGCGCGAGTGCAGCGGGTTGACGAACGGCGGGCCGGACATCAGCGCCCCGTCGATGGGGGAGTTGACGATCTCGATGGAGTTGAGCACCGACTCCACCCCGTAGGAGCCCAGCGACAGCCCGTACAGATACAGCTCCGGCCGCTGGTCTGCGGGCAGATCCGACCAGTAGGTGTGAATCGCGGAGAACACCGCCTGGGAGGTCTCCTGCACCGCCTCCTGGTCGGCGAGCAGGGAGATCCAGCTCGGCAGATAGGAGTACTGGACGCCGACCACCGCGGTGTCCCCGCCGTGCAGATATTCCAGCGAGTCGATCGCCGGGGCGTCGAGGAAACCGGTACCGGTGGTCGTGGCCACCACCAGCACCGATCGGTCGAAGGCGCCGGTGCGCCGGAGCTCGTCGAGCACCAGCCGAGCGCGGGCCTCGACGGTGCCGGCGGACTTCAGGCCCGCGTAGACGCGGATCGGTTCGACCACCTCCGGCCCGCGTACCTCGGCGAGCTCAGCCGTGGTCGGGCCCTGGGCGACGAACCGCCGGCCCGTGCGCCCCAGATCGTCCCAGTCGGCCAGCGACTCCGGACCGCCCGAGCGCAGCGTGGAGTCGGGCCGGGTCACCCCGGGCTCGGTGGTGGTGTCGTTGGCGGAGAAGATCGCGTTCGCCCCGGCGAAGAAACCGTCGACCAGCACACCGGAGACCACGGTGGAGGTGGCCACGACGATGACGGCGATGCCGCCGACCATCGCCAGTCGCGGGGGCATGATCTTGTTCAGCCAGCGCGCGAGCAGCCGCAGCAGCCAGCCCACCGCCCGGCCCAGCAGCAGCAGGGCCGCCGCCACGCCCGCGGCCACCGCCGCGGTGATCACCCAGTGCCAGGGGCTGACCGGATCCATGTCGAACAGCGCGCGCACATCGTTCTGCCAACCGACCTGCCGCCAGATCGCGGCCACGGTGGTGCCGATCAGGAACAGGGTCACCACGATCCAGGTGACGAGCTCGGGTCGGCGCCGCCGCGGGATCTGCAGATAGCGCCACAGCCAGGCCGCAGCGACCCCGAGCGCGTAGCCGATCATCAGCGTGATGCCGGACAGGACGCCCTGCACCGGACCGGAGCGCGGCAGCAGCGAGGGATACAGCGAGTAGGCGAAGAACAGGGCCGCCACCGCGACCCCCGGGGTGGACAGCCGCCACGGGAAGTGCGGCAGCGTGACCCCGCGCGACTGCGGACGGGCCGGGGCGTCGGCTGCGTCCGAGGCGGCGACCGTGCCGGACTCGTCCGCGGCGGGCTCTTCGCCGGGCGGGACAGGGGTGGTCATCGTCGGGTCCTGACGCTGGGGGTCGATGCGGCGGCGCCGCGCCACACCGGTGCGGGCCCGTGCCCAGTGTGCGCCGTCGGCCGACCTTCTGCGCGCCGGAGGCCGGCGGCCCGCGACTATTCGGCCATCGGATTGGGCCCGGCGGCCCGGGTGATCTCGGCCGCGGTGGCCAGTACGAGCTGCGACCAGCGCCGATCGAGACGATCGAGCGGGGCGGTCACCGAGATCGCCACGGTCGTCGTATGCCCGTCGGAGGTCCGGGCCCGGCCCGCGTGCGCGGCCGCGGCCACGCATCCCACCCCGGCCAGCGCCTCCCCGCGGTCGTGCGCGATCAGATCGGCGCGCACCTGATCGAGCTGGCGGCCCAGTGCGTCGTGGTCGGTGATCGTGGCCGCGGTGCCCGGGGTCAACACGGCCGGGGCGGTGCGGGCGAGTTCGGCATCGGACTCGTTGGCCAGCAGCACCTTGCCCAGTGCGGTGCGGTGCGCCGGCCACTGGGTGCCCACCCGGGTGGGCAGTTCGGCGCCGAACCGTCCGGTGCCCAGGCGCTCCCAGTACATCGCGTCCCAGCCGTCGAGGTAGGCCATGTGCACCACGAAACCGGTGCGCGCATGCAGTTCCTGCAGCCGGGGATAGGCGATGCGGTGGAACCAGTGGTTGCGCCGGCCCGGGGTGCCGAGCTCGAACAGGCGCACCCCGAGCTCGTAGTTGTCGCCCACGCGCAGCAGCCACCGCAGCCGCACCATCCGGGTGAGCAACCGGTGCGCCGAGGACCGGGGGATGCCGGTGACCGCGGTGATCTCGGTCAGGGTCAGAAAGCCGTGCTCGGACAGCGCGGTGAACACCGCTTCGGCGCGGTCGAGCGTCGACGGCGCACCGTCTGCGGCCATGGGGCACCTCCTTCTGCGCGTCACAGCCGCCCGCGCCCCGGCGGGCACCACCGATCCTGCCCGGGCGCCGGACCGATCGGCAGGGTTCTCCCATCACCCGGGAGAGGGTGTGGACCCCATCGCACAGGACACCATCATGTGATGTAAGACATACGCACCGCTGGTGCGCCGCCGGCCGGTCGGGCGGACCGACGACTCCGACGGGCCTGGAAGACATGAGGGAGCAACGATGACCACCAGTGAGATCGACGGCACCGCCATGGACGAGATCCGCATGATCGACAGCGGTGACGCGCCGACCCGATTCGCCCGCGGCTGGCACCTGATCGGGCTCGAGCGCGACTTCCGCGACGGCAAGCCCCATCAGGTCAACGCGTTCGGCGGGAAGATGGTGGTCTGGGAGGACACCAAGGGGAACCTGAACGTGATCGACTCGTACTGTCGGCACATGGGCGGGGACCTGTCGCAGGGCACGATCAAGGGCGATGAGATCGCGTGCCCGTTCCACGATTGGCGGTGGGGCGGGGACGGCCGGTGCAAGGACATCCCGTACGCCAAGCGGGTGCCGATGCGGGCGCGGACCCAGAGGTTCCCGACCCTGGTGCGCAACGGGGCGCTGTTCGTGTGGAACGACCCCGAGGGCGGTGAGCCGGAGGACTACATCCCCGAGCTCGAGGGTTACGGCACCGACGAGTGGACCGACTGGTCGTGGAACTCGTACCACGTCAAGGGCTCGAACTGCCGGGAGATCGTCGACAACGTGGTCGACATGGCGCACTTCTTCTACGTGCACTACGCCTTCCCGACCTACTTCAAGAACATCTTCGAAGGCCCCGTGGCGACCCAGCACATGAACTCCAAGCCGCGCGGGGACATCGAGTCGGGCACCAACTACGACGATCCGGACTCCACGCTGCGCTCGGAGGCCTCCTACTACGGGCCGAGCTACATGATCGACTGGCTCTGGTCGCACACCAAGCACGGGGTGATCGAGACCGTGCTGATCAACTGCCACTATCCGGTCACCCCGACCGAGTTCGTGCTGCAGTACGGCGCGATCGTCAAAAAGCCCACCGGGATGTCGGACGCCGACGCCGAGGCGATGGCCAAGCAGTTCGCCGACGGGGTGAAGATCGGTTTCGAGCAGGACGTGGAGATCTGGAAGAACAAGACCCGGATCGACAACCCGCTGCTGAGCGAGGAGGACGGCCCGGTCTACCAGCTGCGCCGCTGGTACGAGCAGTTCTACGTCGACCGCGCCGACATCACCGAGGACATGACCGCGCGCTTCGAGTTCGAGGTCGACACCACCAAGGCCAACGAGTACTGGGAGCGCGAGGTCGCCGAGAACATCGCGCGCATGGCCGACCAGGACGCGCCCGCCGGTTCCTAGCCCCCGCCGCGGCCGGCCCCGATGAGCGGGGCCGGCCGCACCCGAAGACTGACGAAGGGAGCGATCCAGGCCATGCAGTCGATCGCCTGCCACCTGTGCGGCACCGCGGTGTGGGTGGAGAAGTACTCCGAACAGCACACCAGCGTGCAATGGCCCGCCGGCGCCCAGCAGCGGTGCACCCGGCTTGCCGAACAGCCCCTGGAGGACGACGTGCCGGTCAACCGGTCGTGTCCGGCGCTGACGCGCACCATCGAGATGGCCGTCGAGGCCGGAGAGGTGCCGCTGACCCGGCGGATCGAACCGGTGCGCGGCCGGCTCGGCTGACCGGCGCCTGTGCCGCCGGCACTCCCGCCAGGCGGGCGCAGCGGCCGGTGCGGCTTCCGCCCGGGGTGCCCGGGCGGTGATACTCGGCGCGGTGCGCCGCACCCGCCGGCCGGGCGCGGCGGACCGACACCGGAACCTGCAAGGAGGACGACGCCGCGATGACCGCAGCCGAGCAGGAGGTGGCCGAGTTCCTCGCCCGCCTCGACGCCGGATTCCCCGACGTGACCGCATACCCGGCCGCCGAGGTGCGCCGGATGATCGCCGACCGCCGCGCCCCGCTGACCGGACTGCCCGCGATGGCCGCGGTGACCGACACGGTCATCGACGGCCCCGGCGGCGGGCTGCCCCTGCGCATCTACCGTCCCCGCGGCGCGGCGACCCCCGGACCCGCGGTGGTCTTCGCGCACGGCGGCGGCTTCGTGTTCTGCGACCTGGACACCCACGACGAACTGTGTAGGTCGATGGCCGAGGCCGTCGGGGCGACGGTGGTGTCGGTGGACTACCGGCTCGCCCCCGAACACCCGGCCCCGGCCGCCCACGAGGACTTCCTGGCCGCCGTCGCCTGGGCGATGGGACCGGGCGGGACCGGACACGACATCGATCCGCACGCGGTGCTCCTGGCCGGCGACAGCGCCGGCGGGAACCTGGCCGCCACCGCCGCGCTGGCGTTGCGCGGCCGGCCCGGCCCGGCCCCGCGCGGCCAGGTGCTGCTCTATCCGGTGATCGACGACGACTTCACCACCGAGTCCTACCGCCGCTTCGGCACCGGGCACTACAACACCGAGGCCGCGATGCGCTGGTACTGGGATCAGTACGCGCCCACCGCCGAGCTGCGGGCCGATCCGCAGGTGGTGCCCACCCGGGCGGCCACGCTCGCCGGGGCGGCGCCGGCGGCGGTGTTCACCGCCGAGACCGATCCGGTGTGCAGCGCGGCCGACGCCTACGCCCGCAGGCTCGCCGACGACGGGGTGCCGGTCCACCACCACCGGTTCGACGGGCTGTTCCACGGCTTCCTCACCATCGCCTCGCTCGCGGCCACCGGCCCGGCCCGCGAGCGGGTGTGGGCGGCGATGCGCGCCCTGCTCACCGGCGGTGCGGCCGACTGACCTGCCCGGCCCCGGCCGCCGCATCGGGGCCGGGCGACCGGGACGGGCTGTTAGCGTGAGCAGCCGTGAATGAGCAGCAGGTGGCCACAGGCGACGACCAGGACCCGACCGGCGCCCTGCCCGAGCTGCCCGCCACCGCGTGGACGGTGCTCGGCATGCTCTCCTTCGGCGAGGGGCTCAGCGGCTACGACGTCAAGGCGTGGGCCGACTGGTCGGTGCACTTCTTCTACTGGAGCCCGTCCTACAGCCAGGTCTACGCCGAGCTGAAGAAACTCGAACGCCACGGCCTGGCCGTCTCCACCGTCGAGCCGGGGGAGACCCGGCCGCGCCGGGTCTACCGGATCACCGCCGACGGGGCCGAGCAGCTGCGCCGGTGGGCGCGCGAGAGCGAGGTCGACCGGCCGGTGCTCAAGCACCCGACCCTGCTGCGGTTGTGGCTCGCACACGTCAACGAGCCCGACCGGCTGCGCACGATCCTCACCGCGCACCGCGACCGGATGATCGAGATGAGCGACGAGGCCGCCGCGCGGGCCCGCGGGGCCGACCGGGAGCCGTCCTGGGCGTTCACCCGACTGTCGCTGCGCTGGTCCGAGCGCCACTACCGGTCCGAGGCCGAACTGGCCGACTGGCTGCTGGGCGAACTCGACGAGACCGCGGCCGCGTTCGCCCGGGCCGAGACCGATCCGGCGACCGGCCTGCCGATCGCACGCCGGCCCGGCCGGTGGCGCCGGGACTGACCTGACCGCTCCGGCCCACCCGACATCCCGCTGTGTGAGATCGGCCACCTTTCCCGCCCGCAGATATTACTATTAGGCATGTTCCCCGCGCGGTGACGCCGGGGCCGGTACGCCGCTGCGGAGTTGGAGGACCACCATGACCGTCCCGATCGACCAGGCCCCCACCGCGCTGCTGGACCGGGTGCACACGGTGCTGGGCGCCTTCGAAGACGCGGGTGCACTGACCCTGTCCCAGGTGGTCACCCGCACCGGACTGCCGCGCTCGTCCACCCACCGGATCCTCGACCAGCTGGTGCGCCTGCGCTGGATCCACCGCACCGGCCGCGACTACACCCTGGGCCTGCGCCTGCTCGAACTCGGCGTCAGCGCCGTGCGTCAGGACCGCCTGCACGAGGCCGCGGTACCGGTGATGGCCCGGCTCCACCAGGCCACCCGCGCGGTGGTGCACCTGGGCATCCTCGACGGCGACGACGTGATGATCCTGCACCGCGAGGCCGGACCGCTGCGCCTGGCGGTGCCCACCCGGGTCGGCGGACGCTACCCGGCCGTGCGCACCGCGCTCGGCCGGGTGCTGTTGGCCGGGCGCGACGGACGCCCCGCCGGGGACGGGCCGGGCCTGCCCGTCGTCGCGGCCGCCCGCATCCGCGAGCGCGGCATCGCCCGCACCGTGGTCGACCGGACCGACGGAGCGGACGGCGCGGCGTGTGTGGCCGTGCCCATCGGTACGGCGGAGACCGCGACCGCCGCGCTGTCACTGTGCCTGCCCGCCCGCGCGGGCCGACTCGACCCGCGGATGGAGGCCCCGCTGCGCGAGGCCGCCGGCCGGATCCGGCGCGCCCTGGACGCACCGGCGAACCCTGACGCCGCCCGGCGGGGAGCCGGTCGCTAGCCTGAGCCCCGACGATGCCCACGGCGCCCGGCCGGGGCGAGGTGAGCGAGGTTCCCCGGTGAGCGTGTTCGACGACGAGATCGCACGGCTGTATGTCCAAGACGGGGTCTCCGACGACCGGATCGACGCCGAGGCCGCACGTTACGGCCCGCTCGCCGAGGACCTACGGGCGCTGATCGATCTGACCATCCGCTCGCGCGCCGGCGACGACGAGGTCGCAAAGGTGCGCGCGCTGCTCGATCAGGCCCGGAAGGTGCTGGCCGCCGACGCCGAGGACCACCCGTTCGGGGTGCGCTGGGGCGCCTCGGGGCGGCGCCGCTCCTGGGGCAACGCCGCGGTGGGCCTGCGCAACGCCATCGCCCCGCCCCTGCACATCGAGCACGACGAGACCGGCCGGGTGTGGGCCGACTTCTTCCTGCACGCCGGCTACGAGGGCCCGGCCGGGATGACCCACGGCGGGGTGTCCGCGCTGATCCTCGATCAGATGCTCGGCTCGTGCGCCCAGCTCGGCGGCCATCCGGGCATGACCGGCACCCTGTCGCTGCGCTACCGCCGCCCCGCCCCGCTGGGCCGGCTGCGCGCCGAGGCGAGGATCGACCGCACCGAAGGGGTCAAGACCTTCGTCGTCGGCACCATCGAAAGCGACGGCCAGGTGTGCGTGGAGGCCGAGGGCGTGTTCATCCTGCCGCGCTGGGCGCGCGGTACCGAACCCGATGCGCCGACCACCCCTGGCGGGGTGGACGGCACGGACGTGTGGCCGTCGGCCCGCGACGAGGAGACCATCGACACCGCCGCCACGCGGCAGGGAGGACCCGACGATGACTGACGCAGGTGCAGGACTGCAGGCCCGGCTCGGCGCCGCCGGGGTGACCCCGGTGCTGGACGTCGACGGCGGGGCCGTGGCCGCGCTGCCGGTGCCCGCCGGCTGGGTGGACGTCGGCGCGGAGGTGATGCCCGCCGCCCGCACCGTGCTCGCCGCCGTCGACCGCTCCCGGGCGGGCTGGTCGCCCAACGCGGTGCTGCTCGACCACCGGCTCTCGGGCCCGGTCGACCCGGCCGCGGTGCTGCCCGGCGCGATCGTCGACGCCCGCGCCATGCCCGGCTGGACCACCGAGATCGACCGGATCGACCAGACTCCGGCCGGTGAGCGCGCGCTGGTGCGCGGCACCTACGAGGCGGAGGGCTTCCTCGCCCGGGTCACCCTCGCCCTGGTGATCGCCGCCGACGGTGAGACCGGCGGACAGCGCCTGGTCCAGCTCACGGTCACCGTGCCCGCGGACGCCGACGACATGCTCGACGCGGTCGACGAGATGGTCGACGGACTGCGCGTGGACTGACGGCGTCCGCGCCTTCTCGTGTCGCCGCGGACGGCGGGCTGTGCCAGGCTCACCGGCGGCATCGGACGATATGAGGAGAGGATCACAGTACGTATGAAACGCCTCTGGACAGGTGCGGCGATTGGAGCGGCCGGATTGGCGCTGGCCGGATGTGGATCCTCCGCGAGCCCGGGAGGGTGGACAGAGACCACCGGGAACGATCATTCTGCCTCCTCGCTGACCGATCAGGCTGCGATAAACGAATCGATCGCCGATGCGTTGTCCGGTGGGGATCCCGTCGAGTGCGAGTACCGCGAGAAGGAACTCGCTGGCACATTCCAACTCGGGCCTGGTGACGTTTTCCGGATGGACCTCGATCAAGGGCTGAGCACGGTCTATCAGGACTCCGCCGTGCAGGTGTGGACCCGGCAAGACGGAGCCGGTCTCGTTCTGAGCCCCGGGTTCGCTTTGGAGTTGGGGATTCCCGACATGACTACGCCCGAAGGCATTGAAAGCGAAGGCCTGGAGACCGACCGGTGCCGGCGTCTGGCCGCAGACGAAGCACCGGATAGCCCCCCGTCTGAGATTCGCTTCACCGCCGTGGAGAGTGAAGGCGATCTGATGACCTGGCTAGCAGACTCGTATGACGACCAGAGTTCGTCGGCGATGCTCGATCTGATGATCGACGACGACGCATCTGAGCAGGGGCAGGGGCTGTTCTATCTCGGCCTGGGCACGCTTATGACACTGCCCGAGGCAGAGATTCAGCGTTACGGCGCGCTGAGCGAAAGTGAGCAGGAACGCTACTGGATGGAACGCAATGCCGGGATGACACCACGTCAGCAGCGTGCCAACATCGACGAGGCGCTGAACCGACTGCGGCCCGAACACCGACGGTTGGCCGAGCAGGTGGTGGACTAAGTGATCTTGGCCGGGGCACACGGCTCCGCCGCCGCACCCCACCCGCCCGTGTCGCCGCGGCCGGCGTGCCGTGCCAGGCTCAGCGGCGTCGGCGAGAAGACGGGGGAGCGCGGTGCGGATGCGGCGTGGGTGGGCGGCGGCTGCGGCGACGGCCGTGCTGGTACTGGCCGGATGTGGATCCGGCTCCGGTGAGGTTCCCGCGGCGGACCGGGCGGCGATCGACGCGATGGTCGACGGCGCGCTGGACGGCGGGGACTCGGTCGAGTGCCGGTACGAAGACCAGGACCGCACCGGCACCTACATCATCGGCCCGGGCCGGACGCTGCGGGCGAATCTGGATTCGGACGTCGGGGTGTGGCAGCGCGAAGACGAGTACCTGATCTGGGACCGCAGGGACGAGACCGGGGTCCGGTTCGGACCGGAGATGGTCGCCCAGTGGGAGATGGTCGACCTGAGCGGGGCCGACGCCGTCCGGCACGACGGTGAGCTCGGTCCGTGCCGGCCGTTCCACGGCGACCGGACGGATCGGCGGCCGCCCATAAGCGTCGACCTGACCGACATCGGCTGGGACGGGGAACTGTCCGAGTGGCTGGCCGGCGTCTATGACGATGAGCGCGGCTCCGCACTGTTCGATGTGCTGGTCCCCGCCCCCCGGAGCCCGGAGGATGCGGGGTTCTACATCTCACTCGGCATGCTGCTGGACCAGCCCGAGGAGGCGGTCGAGGCCGACGGTGACGTAGAGACTTCTCTTCAGGCCCGGGCGGAGCAGGGGGGCCTGGAGGCGCTGACCGAGGCCGAGCAAAGCGCATACATCGACGAGGTGATCGGCCGCCTGCGACCCGAACACCGCCGCGCGGTCGAAGAGATCCTGGCGGACTGAGCCGGTCGCCGGCCGCGGCACCGCGTCCGTTTTCCGTACCCGCACGCTTTTCCGTGCCGTATCGCGCGGGTCGGTGGGGCCGAGTGCGTCGACCGTCGCCCGGCGCGGCGCACGGCCGATAGCGTCGAACCCATGGATGCAGTGACAACGTGGGACGTCGTGGTGGTCGGCGGGGGTTTCGCCGGGGTGGCGGTGGCCGATCGCCTCGGTAAAGCCGGGGTGTCGGTACTGCTGGTCGACCGGGTCGACTATCACCAGTTCA
Organism: Actinomycetes bacterium; assembly: GCA_021793835.1. Classification (GTDB taxonomy): domain Bacteria; phylum Actinomycetota; class Actinomycetes; order Mycobacteriales; family Mycobacteriaceae; genus Tomitella. The sequence goes on from JAJYRZ010000006.1 coordinate 27,197, forward strand.
AGCCGCTGAACTATCAGGTCGCCACCGCTGAACTCGGCGCGGCCGAGGTGGGCCGGCCCCTGCGGGAGATCTTCCGGCGCCGCCGCAGCGTGCAGGTCGCGGTCGACAAGGCGACCGCGGTCGATGCGGCCACGCGCACCGTCACCCTCGCCTCCGGGGCCCGGTGCGCCGGCCGGGTGCTGGTGGTGGCCACCGGGGCGGAGGCGAACTTCTTCGGCACCCCCGGCGCCGAACACGCCTTCCCGATGTACACGCTCGCCGACGCGGTGCGGCTGCGCGACCGCATGCGCACGGTGCTGGACCGGGCCGACCGTCCCGGCCGGCCGCCCGCGGAGCTCAGCGTGGTGGTCGTCGGCGGCGGCCCGACCGGGGTGGAGACCGCCGGCGCGATCGCCGACAACCTGAACTCGGTCATCGCGCGCACCTACCGGGCCGGGGTCGCCGAGGCGGCGACCGTGCACCTGGCCGACCACGGCACCGAACTGCTCAAACCCTTCTCCGAGACCTCGCACCGCTATGCGCGCACCGCCCTGGAATCCGCCGGGGTGCGGCTGCACATGGGGGTGGCCGTGGCCGAGATCGCCGCCGACCGGGTGCGTCTGAGCGACGACTCGGTGCTGCCGGCCGATGTCACCGTGTGGGCGGGCGGTCTGCAGGGCGGCGACCTGCTCACCGATTCGGGGCTGGAGATCGGCCGGGGCGGACGGGTGGCCGTGGCCGACACCCTCGAGGTGCCCGGCCATCCCGGGGTCTACGTGCTCGGCGACCTGGCCGCGATCCCCGACGGCACGGGCGGTGTGCTGCCGCAGCTCGGTTCGGTGGCCCAGCAGTCCGGGGACTGGGCGGCGAAGAACATCCTCGCCGATCTGCGCGGCGGCGCCCGCACCCCGTTCGTCTACCGTGACAAGGGCGTGATGGCGATGATCGGCCGCGGTGCCGCGGTCGCCGAGATCGGTGCCTCGCGCAGACAGCTCACCGGGCGCCTGGCCTTCCTGGCCTGGCTCGGTGTCCACCTGGCGCTGCTGTCGGGCACGCGGGAGAAGATCTCCGCGGCCGCCACCTGGCTGGTGGATTACGGGGTGCGGCTGCGCACTCGCCGCAGCCGCTAGACCGGAACCACCGTCGCCGCCCGTCGCCCGCTCACTCCGAGGAGAACCCCGCACCGATGACCGCACACCCGCCGATCCCCGCCGACCTGGCCCGCTCCTGGATCCTGGTCCCGCCCATGCACCGTCCGCAGCTCGAGGCCGCCCATGCCTCCGGCGCCGACGTGGTGGTCTACGACCTGGAGGACGGCACCGAGGCCGACAACAAGAAGACGGCGCGGGCGATCGTCGCCGAGCGGCTGCCCCAGCAGCCCGGCTGGGTGCGGGTCAACCCCGCCGACACCCCCTTCTGGGTCGAGGACCTGGCGCGGCTGCGCAACTGCGACGGACTGGCCGGTGTGGTGCTGGCCGAGACGGTGTCGGCGGCCGAGATCGACCGCACCGCGGCCGCCCTGGACCACCGGGTACCGGTGATCCCGCTGATCGAGTCCGCGGCCGGGCTCGAGGCGATCGCACAGATCGTGCGGGCCCGCGCGACGCTGCGGGTGGCCTTCGGGGTCAACGACTTCCGCCGTGACACCGGCATCGGCGGCGGGGCACTGGCCCTGGCCTATGTGCGGTCCCAGTTGGTGCTGGCCAGCCACGCCGCCGGCATCGCCGCCCCCATCGACGGGCCGGCCCCGGCCGAGGCGGCAGGTGACGATCTGGCCGCGGCGGTGACGCTGACCGGGGAGATGGGCATGACCGGCAAGCTCGCCGTGCACGCCGAACAGGTCGCCGCGATCAACACCCACCTGAGCCCCGACGCCCACGACGTCGCGGCGGCCAAGGAACTCATCGCCCGTCTCGGCGAGGGCGGCCACAACATCACCGACGGCTCGGATCTGCCGCGTCTGGCCCGGGCCAAGACCCTGCTCGAGCACGCCCACCGCTTCGGCGTCGACGGGGCCTGACCGCCGCGGGCCCGCTGCTTCGTACCGTCCCGCGCAGGGGCCCGCACCGGGACCCGACCGGACCGTATGCGTGTCGGACATCACACGATGGTGTGCGGCGTGGCGGGAGCCGTCTTGGGCCCCGGGTGCATCTGATGGTGGGCGACACGGCGGCGTGGGGGCTTTCGCGCCGCGACTTCTCCTGACGCGAAGGGGTTCTACAAGACGATGAAGGACATCAAGCCGTGGATGGCCGTCGGTGCGCTGGTCGCGGCCGGCGGGCTGCTGGTCGCCTGCGGGAGCTCGGGCGGGATGACGGACGCCACCTCCGATCCGGAGGAGATGGCGGAGCTGGTCGAGCAGGGCCTGGCCGGTGAGGAGACGGTCACGTGCGTGGTCAGCGGGACCGACGAGGGCACGGTCTACCTCGCCTCCGAGGAGCAGTTCCGCTTCGACGGCGAGGTCGACGGGGAGTCGCCGTCGATGGTCTCCACCGGTGACGAGGTGTTCATCTGGGTCGACGGCGAGGACACCGGGGCCAGCCTCTCGGGCGCCGAGGTGCCGCTGTTCCAGGCGATGATGGTCGACGAGATCTTCGGTGAGCTGAGCGCCTCGGACGCCGGCGACATCGACGAGTGCGGTGTCTACACCGGCGGCGACGGGGTGTTCTCCAAGCCCGACAAGGTCGATTTTCTGACCATCGAGTCCGATGCGGACTTCGCCGAGCTCGAGGACTCGGCGCCCAGGCTGGTCGATCTGATGTTCGACTGACCGGCCGCCGGCTCCCCCGTGTGGGGGAGCCGGTGAACAGATGCGCACGGGCCGGGGCGGTCGGTGCCGGTGGTATGACCGGTATCGGCCGGCCCCGGCCCGCTTGTGTGGAGAAGGTGCGCGCCCGGGGGGATGATGACGCGGTGGGATTCGATGTGAAGGGATCAGCGGTGCGCAAGGCCGGGTCGTGGACGGGGGTCGGAGTGATGCTTCTGGCAGCGGCCGTGCTCGCCGCTTGCGGCTCGGGAGACGGAGCCGCGGGCGGGCAGGCGTCACCCGGGCCCGCCCGGCCCGGTTCGCCGGGCCTGGGCGGTGACCGGCCGACGACGACCACGGCCGCGCCGGTCACCGCCACCGAGTCGGCCGAGATGTGGGCGCTGATCGAGCAGGGCCTGTCGGGCGAGGAGACGATCACGTGCGTGGTCAGCGGGGATGACGGCGCCGGCCGGTTCTACCTGGCCTCGGACCGGATGTTCCGATTCGACCTCACCGGCGGTAGCGACATCCCCTCGGTCGTGTCCACCGGAACGGACGTGTTCGTCTGGGTCGAGGGCGAGGACACCGGGATCGGCATTCCGCGGGCCGAGGTGCAGATGTTCCAGGACACGATGATCGAAGAGATCTTCGGTGAGCTGAGCGCCTCGGACACCGGCGAGATCGACGAGTGCCGGACCTACACCGGGGTCGGTGTGTTCGCACCGCCCCGCGATGTGGGCTTCGTGACCATCGAGTCCGAGGCGGACTTCGCCGAACTGGAGGAGTCGGCGCCGAACCTGGTCGATCTGATGTTCAGCTGATCGGTCGGGCCCGCGATGGCCGGACACGATCCGCATTCGTCGACTCCGGCTCGGCCGGGCCGAGACCGGGACGTGGTGATCGAGAGAAAGGGGTATGTGGTGGTGACGCGGAAGACGGTGATCGGTGTCGCGGCAGGGATGGCAGCCGGTGCTCTGCTGGTCGCGTGCGGTTCATCGAGCGAGATGGTGGATGTGGCCACCGATGAGGCGGGGATGCGGGCGCTGATCGAGCAAGGCCTGGCCGGTGAAGAGACGATCATGTGCGTCGGCGGCGACGGCGAGGTCGACGGCGAGTTCTACATCGCGGCGCAGGACCGGTTCCGCTTCGACATCGACGAGAACGACTACGCCCCGTCGGTGCTGTCCGCCGACGACCGGGAGTACGTGTGGGTCCCCGGCGAAGACACCGGGGTCACGACCTCCGGTGCGGGGCGCGAGATGTTCGAGTGGCTCACGGCCGACCACAAGATCGTGGACCTGGCCTCCTCGGAACTGGACGTGATGGACGAGTGCGGGGTCTACACCGGTGGTGACGAGGTGTTCCAGGCTCCCGACGAGATCGACTTCGTCACGGTGGACGCGAGCGCCGACGTGGTCGAGTTGCGGGAATCGTCGCCGCGACTGGTCGAGCTGCTGTTCGGTTAGGAACCCGCGCCGGGGCGGGCTCCGGCCGGGTCGCAGGCGTGGCGGGGCCGTCCCCGCAGCAGGTCACCGCTCTGCGCTTTCGCCGCGTCCCGGTTTCGGGTAGGCCTGGGAGGCTGCCTATGACGACGAGGAGGAGATCTGTGGCGAAGACGATGAAACCGTGGTGGATGCTCGGATCGGTGGTGACCGCCGGCGTGTTGCTGGTCGGTTGCGGGTCCAGCGACGGGGGAGACTCCGGTGACGACGACACTGCCGCATCGGCCGAGGAACTGATGAACGGTCAGGATCCGGAGCCGGAGGGCGAGTTCGCCGACATCATCGCCCAGGGCCTGGACGGCGACGAGGTCGTCGAGTGCGTGGGGGAGGACCCCGGCGCATCGACCATCGCGCACATCGACGGTGAGGACCGCATCCACTTCGAGACCACCATGGACGACCTGACCGCCTCGACCCTGATCGACGGCGACCAGGTGCACCAGTGGAGCGAGGGCGCCACCGAGGGTCTGACCGCCAAGGGTGAGCTCGCCGACCAGATCAGCCAGGGCATCGTCATGCAGCTCGGCCAGGCCGGTGCGGTGTTCGACGAGTGCAGCGTCTACGACGGCTCGGACGAGGTCTTCGACAAGCCCTCCTCGGTCGAGTTCAGCGAGGTGTCCAGCCAGGCCGAGACCCTCGCCTGGTTCGCCCAGCGCTACAAGGACGGCGACGGCGAGAAGATGCTGCAGGAACAGGCCATGGGCGTGCCGGCTCAGCGGGCGGATCTGCTGATGTCGATCGCCCCGCTGCTGTCGCTCGACGATGACGAGCTGGCCGAGTTCGCCGAGTTCGACGACGAGGAGATGGCGGAGTACCTGGCCACCCTCGGCGGCGACGACCCGGCCGAGCAGGAGGCCCTGGTCGACCAGGCTTTCGACGCTCTGGAGCCGGAGCACCGCGCCGAGCTCGAGGAGTACCTGGCCAGCATGCAGGCCGGCGGCATGGGAGGCATGGAAGGGCTCGAGGGCCTGGAAGGGCTTGAAGGGCTGGAGGGCCTGGACGGTCAGGGCGGTGCACAGACGCCCGGGAACTGATCCGTCTGCGGTGACCGGCGGGGCGGGGGAGGTCAGAT
>JAJYRZ010000180.1 GCA_021793835.1 Actinomycetes bacterium
TGCCCGGCGCGGCCGCGGCTCCTCGGGGCGCCGACGTCGCGGGGCCGGTCCCTGCGGGTCCCGCCTGCGCGGGTCCTCGCCGGGGGGCGGCCGCCCGTCTCCGCGGGGACGGGGTCTGCGGGCCGGTCCGTCGCCGGATCGGGGTGCGCGGCCGCGGGCCGGCTCGCCGCCGCGCGGGGCCGGGCCGCGGCGCGGATCACCTGGTCGCGGGTCGTCGGGGCGGGGGCGACGCGGTCGGCGCGGCCGCGGGTCGTCGTCAAAGCCCACGCCTGTCCCCTTTCCGATCCCCGGCCGCCGGACGGCGCACCGCTGCCCGACCAGGGTAGTGCGCCGGGCGTCGGTGGGCCGGTGTCGACACGGTGCCAGACGTGCCACACTCGGCTGTCGACGCGTGCCGGGCCCGGCACGGGGAACGGAAGGTGCCGGAAGCGATGCGAGTGGTGGTGACCGGGGCGGGCGGGCAGCTCGGCCGTGCACTGGCGGTGACCGTCCCGGCCGGGGTGACGATGATCGCCCGCACCCGGGCCCAGACCGATGTCACCGACCCGGCCGCGATCGCGGCGATGCTGGACACCACGCGGCCCGACGCGGTGATCAACTGCGCCGCCTACACCGCGGTCGACGCCGCCGAGACCGACGCAGAGGCGGCCGCCGCACTCAACACCGATGCGCCCGGGATCCTCGCGGAACAGACCGCGGCCCGCGGCATCGGGCTGATCCACCTGTCCACCGACTACGTCTTCTCCGGCGAGGACGACCGGGCACTGCAGACCTCCGCCCCGATCGCCCCGCGCACCGTCTACGGGCTCACCAAGGCCGACGGGGAGGCCGCGGTGCGCGCCGCACATCCGGGCGCGGTCGTGGTGCGCACCGCCTGGGTGTTCACCGGCGAGGCCGGCGACTTCGCGGGCACCATGCTGCGCCTGGCCGCCGAACGCGACGTCGTCGAGGTGGTCGACGACCAGGTCGGCAGCCCCACCTACGCCCCCGACCTGGCGCGCGGGCTGTGGCAGCTGGTCACCGCCGACCCGCCGATCACCGGCCGGGTGCTGCACGCCGTGGGGGCCGGCCGGGCCAGCTGGTACGACCTGGCGCGCGCCGTGGTGGCCGCGGCCGGGTTGGATCCGGCGAAGATCCGGCCGTGCACCACCGACCGCTTCCCCCGTCCGGCACCGCGGCCGCGCTGGTCGGTGCTGTCCACCGATTCCTGGACCGGGGCCGGGCTGACGCCGCTGCGCCCGTGGGACGAGGCGGTCGCCGCCGAGATCCGGGCCACGCCGCCGCGCCCCTGAGTCGCGACCGGGCGGGCCGGTGCGGTTACGCTGACCGGCGTGAGTCCGACGTTGACCGTGGTGACGGTGACCTATTCACCGGGGGAGCATCTGCGGCGTTTCTTCCAGACGCTGCAGACCGCCACCGACCGTCCGGTACAGGTGATCATGGCCGACAACGGGTCGGTCGACGGGGCGCCCGAGGCCGCCGAGCGCGAGTTCGACGGCGCCCGGCTGCTGCGCACCGGCGGCAACATCGGCTACGGCGGCGCGATCAACATGGCGATCGCCCAGGCCGACCCCGAAGCGGAGTTCGTGCTGGTCGCGAACCCGGACGTGGAGTGGACCCCCGGCTCGATCGACGAACTGCTCGCGGCCGCGGCCCGCTGGCCGCGCGCCGGCGCCCTCGGGCCGATGGTCACCGAACTCGACGGCACCGTCTACCCCTCGGCGCGCGCGGTGCCGGGCCTGGCCGACGGGGCCGGGCACGCCCTGCTGGGCAAGGTGTGGCCGCGCAACCCCTGGACCCTGCGTTACCGGCAGGACGACCAGGCGCCCAGCGAACGGCCCGTGGGCTGGTTGTCGGGCTCGTGCCTGCTGTTGCGGCGCACCGCCTTCGACGCGGTCGACGGCTTCGATTCGCGCTACTTCATGTACATGGAGGACGTGGACCTGGGCGACCGGCTGGGCCGGGCCGGCTGGCTCAACGTCTTCGTCCCGTCCGCCCGGGTGATCCACGACAAGGGGCATGCGGCAGGCCGGCATCCGGAGACGATGCTGCCGGCGCATCACCGCAGCGCCTACCGGTTCCAGGCCGACCGGCATCCACACCGGTGGCAGGCGCCGCTGCGCGGGGCGTTGTGGCTCGGGCTCACGGTCCGATCGAAGGTCGCGGTGGCCGCGGCCCGGCGGCGACTGGCCGCCGAACGACAGTCTGAGGAAGGCGCGGGGAGATGAGTGATGGTGATGCCGGCCGGTCGTCGGCCGCCGAGGCCGTGGTGCTGGTCGGAGGAAAGGGCACACGCCTGCGACCGCTGACCCTGTCGGCGCCCAAACCGATGCTGCCGACCGCGGGCCTGCCGTTCCTGACCCACCTGCTGGCCCGCATCCGCGATGCCGGCATCACCCGGGTGGTGCTGTCGACCTCGTTCAAGGCGGAGGTGTTCGAGGAGCACTTCGGCGACGGCAGCGAGATCGGGCTCGACCTGGAGTACGTGACCGAGGACGAGCCGCTGGGCACCGGCGGCGGGATCCGCAACGTCTACGACCGGCTGCGCGCCGACCACGTGATGGTGTTCAACGGCGACGTGCTCGGCGGGGCCGACCTGGGTGCGCTTCTGGCCAGCCACATCGAACGCGAGGCCGACGTGACCATGCACCTGGTGCGGGTCGGCGATCCGCGCGCCTTCGGCTGCGTGCCCACCGACGACGACGGCCGCGTCACCGAGTTCCTGGAGAAGACCCAGGACCCGCCCACCGACCAGATCAACGCCGGCTGCTACGTGTTCCGCCGCGAGGTGATCGGCGCGATCCCCGAGGGCCGACCCGTCTCGGTCGAACGCGAGGTGTTCCCCGGGCTGCTCACCGACGGCGCCGCGGTCTACGGCTACGTCGACTCGTCCTACTGGCGCGACATGGGCACCCCCGAGGACTTCGTCCGCGGCTCGGCCGACCTGGTGCGCGGCATCGCGCCCTCGCCGATGCTGCGCGGCACCGCCGGCGAATCGCTCGTGCACGACGGGGCCTCGGTGGCCCCGGGCGCGGTGTTGATCGGCGGGACCGTGGTGGGCCGCGGCGCGGTGATCGGCGCCGGGGCGCGCCTGGACGGGGCCGTGGTCTTCGACGGCGCCGAGATCGAGGCCGGCGCCGTGGTGGAGCGTTCCATCGTCGGCTTCGGCGCGCGGATCGGGCCGCGGGCACTGGTGCGCGACGGGGTCATCGGCGACGGGGCGACCGTGGGGGCGCGCTGCGAACTGCTGCGCGGGGCCCGGGTGTGGCCGGGCGTGACCATCCCCGACGGCGGCATCCGCTTCTCCACCGACGTCTGACACACGAGAGGACCTCCGCGCACACCATGGGCACCCCGGACACGCTGCCGCGCCGCTACGTCGCCCTCGGCGACTCGTTCACCGAGGGGGTGGGCGATCCGGACCCGGCCCGTGCCAACGGGCTGCGCGGCTGGGCGGACCGGGTGGCCGAGGAGCTCGCCCGGCTGGCCGGCGGCGACTTCGCCTACGCCAACCTGGCCGTGCGCGGCCGCCTGCTCGACCAGGTGCTCGATGAGCAGCTCGACGCGGCGCTGGCGCTCGGCCCGGACCTGGTGACGATCTACGCCGGCGGCAACGACCTGATGCGCCCGTCGGCGGACATCGACGGGCTGATCGACCGCTACGAGGCCGCCCTGGCCAGGCTCACCGGATCCGGGGCCCGGGTGCTGGTGTTCACCGCCTACGACGCCGGGTGGGCGCCGGTGTTCCGGCGGCTGCGCGGCCGCACCGCGATCTACAACGAGCTGCTGCGCGCGGCCGTCGACCGCACCGGGGCGACCCTGGTCGACTACTGGCGCATGCCCGGCTTCGACGACGTGCGGATGTGGGACACCGACCGGCTGCACATGTCGGATCTCGGGCACGCCCGGATGGCGGCCGAGGTGCTCGACGTGCTCGGTGTCGACCACGGTCTGGTCCGCCCCGACCCGGGCCCGGCCCCGCAGGTCACCGCTGCCGCGCAGCGCCGCGACGACCTGCGCTGGGTGCGCACCTTCCTGGTGCCGTGGCTCGGCCGGCGGCTCCGCGGCGCCTCCTCCGGCGACGGGGTGACGGCCAAACATCCCGACTTCACCGTCCCGGTGATGTCATGACCTACGCGCACACAGGCGCCGTGCGGCGCGCCGCGGCCGCGCTGATCGGCGGCGGAGCACTGTTGCTCGCCGGCTGCGCGAGCCAGGTTCCGGGCACCGCGACCGGGGCCGCAGAGACCGAGACCCGGACCGCGACTTCAAGCACCGCCGAGCCCACGTCGACGGCGCAGACGACCACCGACGACGCCGAGGCCGACCGGGACGGCTGCGTCGAACGCGACATCGCCGCGGACCTGGGCCGGCCGGACGCGCAGACGGCGGTCATCCGGTGCGACGGCGACTGGGCGCTGCTCGACAACGGCGGTGACTTCGGCGACACCACCTATCTGGCCCGCCGCGAGGCCGGGCGCTGGCAGCACTACAGTTCCTTCCCCGCCCGGATCTGCCGCGATGAGGCGGCCGCGGACGGGGTGCCGGCCGATCTGGTGCCGGGCTTCGCGCCGTGCCCGGGCTCCAACGACGCGGACCTGGGGCTGTCGGTGCCGATCAGCAGCCCGGCCTGTGACGGACGGGCGGTGCTGATCCTGGGCAACGCGGTCACCCCGGGCAGCTACGAGCGCGACGTGGCCGCGCTGCTCGAGGCCCATCCGGGTGCGTCGTATCTGCGCACCGACCGGTCGTGCGGATCGCTGCGCGACCGCGACGACGACGGCGACGTGATCTACGCGGTCTACCGCGAGGTCGGCCACGGCCGGGCCGATGCGTGCGCGGCGCTGGCGGGCCGGTCCGACGACGCCTACGGCAAGCTGCTCGACGAGGTCTCCGACCCCGCCCGGTTCATCAGCCGCGCGGACTGCTGACCGGAGACCGCGGGCCGAGCGCGGCCAGGCGCCGATGCGCCAGCCGGGCCAGCTGGTCGATCGTCTCGTGCTCGGCGCCATCGGGCAGCGCGGTCAGCGGGAACCACCGCAGATCCTCCGATTCGGCGGAGCGCACCTCCCGGGAACCGGCCGGGGCGATCGCCAGATAGCGCACGTCCAGATGCCGGGTGGGCACCCCCAGCGAGCAGGTGATCGGGTGGGTGTGTAGGGCCAGCGGTGCCGTGTCCAACCACAGCTCGTCGATCCCGGACTCCTCGCGGGCCTCGCGCAGCGCGGCCGCGCGGACCGAGGAGTCCCCGGGTTCGCAGTGCCCGCCGAGTTGGATCCACCGGCCCACCCGCGGATGCAGGGTCAGCAGTACGCGGGTGCCGGTGTGGTCGAGCACCAGGGTGGAGGCGGTGACGTGCCCGGCCGCGCAGCGTCGCAGACAGCCGTCGGGCTCGGTGGCGGCGAGGAAGGCGAGCATGGTGTGGCGCAGCGCGTCCTGCGCGTCGTCGGGGGCCGCCCAGTCGGTGAGCGTGGCCACGGCGGAGGCGTGCAGGTGGGCGCCCTCGTCGCCGGTCTCGAACGCGGTCACCGCTCCACCAGCCGATCGCCCGCCGGGCGCGGGGTGCGCGCGGTCAGCGGCTCCGCCGGACGGCCGATCGCCACCGCGCCGAGCGGACGGTGACCGCCGGGCAGGTCGAGCTCTCGGCGCACCGTGTCGGGAGCGAAGATGGTCGAACCGATCCAGCACGAGCCGATCCCGCGCACCGCGAGCGCCACCAGCAGAGCCTGGACGGCCGCGCCGGTGGCCACGGTGAACATCGTCTCCTCGGCCGCCGTGCGCCGGGCGTCGCGATAGTGGTGGGCGCCGGCGTCGGTGCACACCGGGATCAACACCTCGGGGGCGTCGTAGAGGATCCGGCCGCGCGCCACCCGCCGGTCGATCCGTGCCGGATCCATCCCGTCGCCGGCCAGATCGGTGCGCCAGTCGTGGGCCATGGCATCGAGCAGGGCGCGCCGGCGGGCCGGATCGCGCAGCCAGACGAAGTGCACCGGGGCGGTGCCGTGCGGGGCCGGGGCGGTCAGTGCGTCGTCGACCGCGGCCCGCAGCAGATCCGGGTCCACCGGGTCGGCGGTGAACTCGCGCACCGAGCGGCGCAGCAGCAGCGCCTCGGCGCGCGCCTCGTCCACCCCGAGCCGGAACATGTCGTGCTCGGCGGCGCGCACCAGATCTCGGGCGCCTCGCCCGTCGGGCCGCGGATCGAGCCCGCGC
>JAJYRZ010000181.1 GCA_021793835.1 Actinomycetes bacterium
GATCTTGATGAAGCTGAAGTATTCGCTGCCCGACAACGCGGTGATCTGGACGTTGTCGCCGATGGTGAGGAGGAAACGCAGCGCGGTGGCCACCACCAGGTAGGCCAGCACCGCACCGGCGAGGAACAGCACCGAGGCCGCGGTGACGAAACCGACGGCGAAGCGACGTTCGGTCTTACGCAGCCCCGGGGTGACGAAGGCCCACAGCTGGTACAGCCACACCGGGCAGGCCAGCACGATCCCGGCGGTGAAGGCGACCTTGAAACGCAGCAGGAACTGTTCGAAGGGCCCGGTGGCCAGCAGCCGGCACTCCCCCGATTCGGAGATCGAGGCGCGCGCGGTCTCGGGCAGTTCACAGTAGGGACCGCGCAGCACCTCGCCGAGCGATTCGATCCCGAAGATCCGCGTCGAGTACCAGAAGAAACCGAAGGCCGTGGTCACCAGCACGGCCGCCAGCGACAGGAGCAGACGCGTACGCAGCTCGCGCAGGTGCTCCACGAGCGTCATCGTGCCCTCGGGGTTGACCCGGCTGCGCCGACGTCGCGGATCCAACGGTATGCGCACGCTCTAGTCCCCCATCGCGGCCAGGTCTACGGACACGGACGATCCCCGACCGCCGTGGTCGGCGGTCGGGGTGATGCGACCGGTCAGGAGCCCGTGCCCGGGGTCTCCGCCGTGGGTTGGGCCGGCTGCGCGGCGGGCGGATCGACGACCGGCTGCGCGGCCGGAGCCTGCTCGATCGGCGTGGCCGGCTCCGCGGCCGGCGCCTCGGCGGCCGAGCTCTCCGCCCCGCCGCCCTCGTCGCCCATCTGCTTCATCTCGGACTTGAAGATGCGCAGCGAGCGGCCCACCCCGCGTGCCGCGTCGGGCAGTCGCTTCGAACCGAAGAGCAGCACCAGCACGATCAGCACGATCGCCCAGTGCCACGGGGCCATGGCACCCATAAGACATCCTCCAAGATCGGGTCGGCTTCATCGTACCGGTCCGCCCCGCTCCGGGGACAGCACGGCCGAGACGGGCGCGGCGCGCCCGCACACCGGTCACTGCGCCGCCGCCGGCTCCCCGTAGGCCTCGAGCCCGGCCCGGGCCTGCCGGCGGGCGTCTTCGGCGATCTGCGCCGCCGTGCCGTCGGCGCCGCCACCGCCGGCGCCGTCGTCGCGCAGGCGCACCGCGCCGCCGAACCCGACCAGTTGGCGGGCCAGCCAGCCGGGCGAGCCGTACAGCAGGCGCGCATCGACCCCGCCGTCCGCGCGGTACTCGACGTCCTCGAGCGGGAAGTACTCGACCATCCAGGCCACCTCGGGTGCGATGGTCACCGCCACCGAGGGGGTGTCGGCGCCGCCGCGGAACAGGTCCACGGCCGCGTCCTCGGGCACGGCCTCGGGCACGGCGCCGACGCCGACCGGGGTCGCCGCATCGATGCGGTCGAAGCGGAACATCCGCATCCCCTCCGCGCTGCGGCACCAGGCCTGCAGGTAGCTGTGGCCGTCGATCAGGCGGATCCGCACCGGATCGACCACCCGCTCGGACACCGCGTCACGCGATGCGGAGTGGTAGCGCAGTTCCAGGGCGCGGCCGTCGCGCACCGCATCGCGCACGATCGGCGCGGCCGCCTCGGCCCGGCGCCGATCGTCCGCGGCCCGGGCCTTAGTCTGCGCACCGCCGCCGTCGGTGTCGGTGTCGGCGGGGGTGCGGCCGCCGACCGCCACGCCGGTGGCCTGCTCGATCTTGGCGATCGCGCTGCGGGCGGCGTCCGGGTCGACCGTGGACGGCTGGTCGACCAGCATCTGCAGAGCCAGCGCCAGCACCATCGCCTCGCCCGCGGTCAGCCGCAGCGCCCGATCCATCCCGACGCTGTCGATCACGCTCACCGCGTCTTCACTGATCGACAGGTCGATCAGGTCGCCGCCCGCTCCGCCGGGCAGCCCGCACATCCACAGCAGGTTCAGGTCCTTGAGCACCTGACTTTCGCTGATGCCGAACTCGGCGGCGATCTCGGCCGGGCTCGCGCCCTCGTGGGCCCGCAGATACGGCAGCAGGGTCAGCAGTCGGGACAGCTGACGTTGGGAGGCAACTCCGCTCATCGCCCCTCCTTGTCACTCGGCATCGGGTCGGCGGCCTCGAGCACGCCGTCGGTCGCGACCGCGGTCAGCGCCGCCACCACGTCGGCGCGCAGTTCGGGAGGATCGAGAGCGATCGCATCGGCGCCGTGGGAGGCGATGGTGCGCACCGCCTGATCCCAGGAGTCGACGGTGATCTCCAGGGTGGTGCCGGCCCGGCCGCCGCGGTCGGCCGCACGCGCCGAGCTCGCGGCCCGGCGCAGTTCATGCCCGCGCCCGTCGGCCACCCACACCTGCGCGGTGACCGCGGTGCGCACCGCGCTGAGGGTCTCGGCGACCACGGCGGCCGCGTCCAGGTCGGCGGGCGGGTCGGCCTCGGCCCCGCCGGCCTTCACCTCGACCTTGCCGACGATCCGCGAGATGCGGAAGGTGCGCACCGCGTCCCGGTCGAAGTCGTGGCCGACCAGATACCAGCGGCCGCGGTGGGTCACCACCGCCCAGGGACGTACCCGGCGCACCGTGCCCTCGGCCCGGCCGGGCGGGCGGTGGGTGAACTCCACGCGGCGCCCGGCGTCGATCGCGTACACCAGGGTGGCCAGGGCGGCCGAGTCGCCGCCGGCCAGCGGCGTGGTGCCCTGTTCGATCTCGGTCAACACCTGATCGGCGTCGACGTCGATCCCTGCCGAGCGCAGTTTGCCCAGCGCCCCGGTCGTGGCCGCGGCCACCGCAGGGTCCTGCCACAGCCGCCGGGCGACCGCCAGTGCGGTGCGCTCGTCGGCGGTGAAGTCGATGTCGGGCAGCTCGTAGGCGGCCCGGGAGATGCGGTAGCCCTGGGTTTCGGCCAGATCGGAGACCTGCCCGTATTCCAGCGGGATCCCCAGATCGCGCAGGGTGGTCTTATCGCGTTCGAACATCCGCCCGAACGCCTCGTCGCTGCCGGAGCGGTCGTAGCCGAGCACGGTGGCCCGGATCGTGGCCACCGGCAGGTACTGCCGGGTCGACAGCAGCGCGATGACCAGGTTGACCAGTCGTTCGGACTTGCCCACGTGCGTACTCACGCCGCCACCCTAGGCCACCGGCGCCTCCCCGCGCGGGCGCCGCGCCCGAGCGGGTGCGCGGCGGATCAGGCGCCGGAGAACTGGGCGATCAGCCCCGCGACCCGTTCGTCGACCGCGCGGAACGGGTCCTTGCACAAGATGGTGCGCGGCGGCGAGTCGTTGAGTTTCAGGTGCACCCAGTCGACCGTGAAGTCACGCTCGGCGTCCTGGGCGGCGGCGATGAACTCCCCGCGCAGCCGCGCCCGGGTGGTCTGCGGCGGGGTGGTCACCGCGGCCGCGACTTCCGCCGGGTCGCTGATCCGGGCGGCCAGCCCGCGGTCTTCGAGGATGGAGAAGATCCCGCGCCCGCGCCGGATGTCGTGATAGGTCAGATCCAGCTGGGCGATCTTCGGATCGTCCAGGCCGACGCCCAGACGCTCCTCGTAGCGGCGCAGCAGACGGCGTTTGATCATCCAGTCGATCTCGGTCTCGACCCCGGACAGATCGCCGGTCTCGATCGCCTCCAGCGCCCGGCCCCACAGGTCGACCACGGCCGCGATCTCGGCGTCGGGTTCATGGACCGCCAGGTGGGCGACCGCCTTCTCGTAATAGTGGCGCTGGACGTCCAGGGCGCTGGCCCGTCCGCCGCGCGCCAGCGGCACGGTCACCCGGCCGGTGACGTCGCGGCTGATCTCGCGGATCGCCCGGATCGGGTTCTCCAGGGTGAAGTCGTCGAACCGCACCCCGGCCTCGATCATCTCCAGCACCAGCGCCGCGGTACCGACCTTGAGCCGGGTGGTGGTCTCGGACATGTTCGAATCGCCCACGATCACGTGCAGGCGCCGATACTTCTCCGCATCGGCGTGCGGTTCGTCGCGGGTGTTGATGATCGGCCGCGACCGGGTGGTCGCCGACGACACGCCCTCCCACATGTGTTCGGCGCGCTGGCTGAGCACGAACTCCGGGCCTTTGGCCGAGGCGTGCACCTTGCCGGCCCCGGTGATCAGCTGCCGGGTGACCAGGAACGGCAGCAGCACCGAGGTGACCCGGCCGAATTCGCCGCCGCGGGCGACCAGCAGGTTCTCGTGGCAGCCGTAGGAGTTGCCGGCCGAGTCGGTGTTGTTCTTGAACAGGTACACGTCCCCGCCGATGCCCTCGGCGGCCAGGCGCTCCTCGGCGTCGATGAGCATCTCCTCCAGGATCAGCTCACCCGCGCGGTCGTGCACGACCAGCTGGTTCAGCCCGTCGCATTCGGCGGTCGCGTACTCCGGGTGGGAGCCGACGTCGAGGTAGAGCCGGGAGCCGTTGCGCAGAAACACGTTCGAGCTGCGCCCCCAGGCCACGATGGGTCGGAACAGGTACCGCGCCACCTCGTCCGGGTTCAGTCGCCGCTGCCCCTGCAGGGTGCAGGTGACCCCGAACTCGGTCTCCAGCCCCATGATCCGACGTCGCACCGGTGGTCCTCTCCTAGTCCTCGGCCCGGCCGGCGGCCGGGCCCTGCTCGTGCTGCCCGGCCGACTCGTCCAGCAGCACGCGCACCTGCGCGGTGGTCAGCCGGCGGAACGCCCGCCGCGTTCGCGCGGTCTCCAACGCCGCCACCTCCAGGGCCTCCACCCCGACCCGGCGGCGCTGCGGCGGCGCCGGATTCTGCTCGGTCGCCGCGTCTTCGGCGGAGGCCTGCAGCGCATCGACCGCGATGCGCAGCGCGGCGCCGAAGTCCAGCCCGGGCCGGTAGCTCGCTCGCAGGGCGGAGACGATCGGTTCGGTGGCCCCGCCCATCACCACGAAGTCCGGTTCGTCGACGATCGACCCGTCGTAACCGATCCGGTAGAGCGCGGCGGTGGCGCCGTCGTCGTCCGGGCGCGGCACCTCGGCCACACACAGTTCCACCTCATACGGCTTGGCCTGGTCGGTGAAGATGGTGCCGAGCGTCTGGGCGTAGGCGTTGGCCAGCGACCGGCCGGTCACGTCACGGCGGTCGTAGGTGTAGCCGCGCATGTCGGCGTGGGTGATGCCGGCGCGGCGCAGATTCTCGAACTCGTTGTATTTGCCGACCGCGGCGAAACCGATCCGGTCGTAGATCTCCGAGAGCTTGTGCAGTGCCTGTGAGCGGTTCTCCGCCACCAGCAGCACGCCCTCGGCGCAGATCAGGGCGATGACGCTGCGCCCGCGCGCGATGCCTTTGCGAGCGAGTTCGGAGCGGTCGCGCATCACCTGCTCGGCCGAGGCGTAGTACGGGGGCATGGTCATCGGACCGGCTCCTGCCCTGCGCCGTTCCCGGCGTCGCCTGCCGCGGGGCCGGGCACCGCGCGGCCGCCGGCGGCGGTGCGTCGGGCGATCAGCGCGTCGCAGGCCGCCGCGATCTCGTCGCGGGCGAGCACCCGGGCACCTTCGACGGTCAGATCCACGGCCGTGGGATAGATCCCGCGTGCGGTGTCCGGACCGCCGGTGGCGGTGTCGTCGTCGGCCGCGTCGTAGAGCGCCTCCACGGCCGCGGCCAGCGCTGCGGCGCCGTCGGCGTCGGGGTCGTGCAGCCGTTTGAGCGCGGCGCGGGCGAACAGCGCGCCCGAGCCGACGGCGTGGTAGCCGGCGTGTTCGCCGTAGCGACCACCGGTGAGGTCGAAGGAGACGATGCGGCCCGCCCGGGCCGGGTCGGCGACGGACGTGTCGTAACCGACCAGCAGCGGCACCGCGGCCAGCCCCTGCAGTGCGGCGCCGAGGTTGGCGCGCACCATCCCGGCCAGCCGATTGGCCTTGCCGTCCAGGGTCAGCGGCACACCCTCGATCTTCTCGTAGTGCTCGAGTTCGACGGTGAACAGCCGCGCCAGTTCGACCGCGATGCCCGCGGTGCCGGCGATGCCGATCGCCGAATGGTCGTCGGTGAGAAACACCTTGTCGATGTCGCGGCTGGCGATCAGGTTGCCCATCGTCGCCCGGCGGTCACCGGCGATGAGCACCCCGCGCGTGTGGGTCAACGCGACGATCGTGGTGCCGTGCGGCGCCGGATCGGGGGCCGGGGCGTCGGCTCCGGGCACGCTGGCGGGCAACAGTTCCGGG
>JAJYRZ010000007.1 GCA_021793835.1 Actinomycetes bacterium
TATCGACGTGCTCACCTGCTTCATCGTCGGTGTGTCCAACGCCAAGGAGTCCGGTGAGGCGGCCTTCGGCGGCGGCCAGCCGGGACTGAACCTGTCCTCGACCTTCCTGCCGGGTGCACCGGCGTACAGCTACCCGGAGAACCTGCCGAAGGTCAACGCCAAGAACGCGCCCAACTGCTACGGCCTGCCCTGGCGGGACGAGAGCACCTGGGCCCCGTACGTGGTCACCGACTCGGGTGTGAACCCGTCCTTCACCGGGGAGATGCGCATGACCGACACCTCGCTGTGGGCCTTCCTGATCGGCCCGCCCCCGCCCGGATTCTCGTGGTGATGTGAGATGAAGAAGACTTCCTTCGCGCTGACCTCGGTCAAGCTGCTGGTGTTCACGGTCGTGATGGCCCTGATCTTCGCCGGCCTGGTTGTGGTGTTCAGCCAGTACCGCACCGGATCGACCGAGGACTACAAGGCGGTGTTCACCGACGCCTCCGGCCTGGAGACCGGCGACAAGGTGCGCATCGCAGGGGTCGTGGTCGGCGCCGTCGACGAGGTGAGGATCACCGACGACTCGCTCGCCCAGGTCAAGTTCAACGTCGACGACGACCAGACGCTGCGGCACAACACGCACGTCAACGTGCGCTACGAGGACCTGGTCGGCAACCGCTTCCTCGAGATCGTCGAGGGGGAGGGGGAGACGACCCCGATCGAACCGGGTGATCTGATCCCCGTCGATCGCACCGAGCCGGCCCTGGACCTGGACATCCTGCTCGGCGGGTTCAAGCCGCTGTTCCGCAACCTCGACCCCGACGAGGTCAACGTTCTCGCGGCCTCGCTGCTCGACAGCTTCCAGGGCCAGAGTCAGACCCTGGTCTCGCTGCTGAGCTCGTCGAGCTCGTTCGCCACCACGATCGCCGACCGTGACGCGCTGGTCGGCGAGGTGATCGACAACCTCAACGCCGTGCTGGCCACGATGGACGATCACCGCGACGAGTTCTCGTCGATCGTTGACAACGTGGAGAAGGTCGTCGAGGAGCTCGGCGGCAACAGCGTGGCCGTGGTCGACGCGATCGGCAGCCTCGACGGTGCGGCCGGCGAGATGGCCGGTCTGCTCACCGAGAAGCGCGGCGAACTGCACAAGGACATGGTCGAGCTCGACCGGCTCTCCGAACTGTTGGACGAGGAGGAGACCAGCGAACGCCTCGAGTGGGTGATGGAGAACATGCCGCCGGTGTTCGCCCAGCTGGTGCGCGTGGGCACCTACGGCGCGTTCTTCAACTTCTACATCTGCGGACTGGTCTTCAAGCTCGACGGCCCCGGTGGCAACCCCATCCGGATCCCGTTCCAGGATCAGCGAGACGGAAGGTGTGCGCCGGTCGATGCTTACTAGAATCCGCTCGATCCCGCGTTTCCGGGACATGAACCCGCTGCCGATCGCGATAGTGGGCATCGTGCTCACCGCGCTGGTGGTGTTGGTGGCGCTGCAGTACGACAAGGTGCCGGTGATCAACCAGCAGCAGACCTATAAGGCCCAGGTCTCCGATGCCGCCGGGCTGCGCGTGGGCGACGACGTCCGCGTGGCCGGCCTGGAGGTCGGCAAGGTCGAGAAGATCGGTCTGGAAGACGATCACGTGCTGGTGACCTTCACGGTGAAGAAGTCGGTGCACGTCGGCGACAAGACCGGTGCCGACATCAAGACCGAGTCGCTGCTGGGCAAGCGCGGACTGACCGTGCGTCCGGCCGGGGAACGCGACCTGGGTAAGAACGGGGTCATCCCGCTCAGCCGCACCACCACCCCGTATGCGCTCACCGACGCCCTCGACGACATCGGGGGCAAACTCGAGGAGACCGAGACCGAGGTGCTCGGCGATGCCATCGGCGCCTTCGCGGGGGCCCTGGAGGAGACGCCGCCGGAGCTGGCCGAGACCCTCGACGCGGTCTCGCGGCTGTCGGAGACGATCAGTTCGCGCGACACCGAGTTGCGCGATCTGCTCACGAACGCCGACTCGATCACCGATGTGCTCGCCGAACGCAGCGACCAGCTCAACCAGCTGGTGCTCGACTCCGATGCGCTGTTCGCGCAGCTGGACGAACGTCGCCAGATGCTCGGCGACCTGATCGTCAACATCGGCGCGGTGTCCACGGCGCTGACCGACTTCATCCGCGACAACGACACCGAGTTCGGCAACTCGCTCGACCAGCTCGACGGGGTGCTCGACATCCTGATCCGCAACCAGGAGAACATCCAACTCGCCCTGGACGGGGTGTCGCGCTACATGTACGCGCTCGGCGACTCGGTGAGTAACGGCCCGTACTTCACGGCCTACATCCAGAACTTCCTGAACCTGTCGCCGCTGTTTAACACCTCCGACGTCATCACCTCGGTGCTGGACTACCTGGCTGCGAACACCGAGCCCGGCACCGGGTTCGAGCGGATCGTGGCCGGCGCCCCGGCCATGCCCGATCTGGACGATCCGGACGGCCCGCTGGCCGGGATGCTCGACGACCCGGCCGCCGGCATCGAAGGGCTGCTCGGCCTCGATTCGGGCGCCGACGGACAAGGCGGTGAGAACTGATGCGTCAGTCCAAACTCCTGCGCGGCGGATTGGCCGCCGTGCTCGCGGTGATGCTGATCGTCGCCGGTTTCCAGGCCTGGCCCGGGACCAACGGCTACACGGTTAAGGGGCAGTTCACCAGCGCCGTCGGCATCTACGAGGGCGATGAGGTCGCGGTGCTCGGCGTGCCGGTCGGCCGCATCACCTCCATCGAACCGCAGGGCACCTTCACCACGGTGTCGATGCGGATCGACGAGGGCGTGGAGATCCCGGCCGAAGCCGATGCGATCATCGTCGCCCAGTCGCTGGTGACCTCACGGTTCGTCCAGCTCACCCCGGTGCACACCGGTGACGGCCCGACCTTGAAGGACGGCGACGAGATCCCGCTCGAGCGCACCGCGGTGCCGATCGAGTGGGACCAGATCAAGACCGAACTGGGCAAGCTCACCACCGCGCTCGGCCCCGACGACGAAGACGAGGTCGGTTCGCTCAACCGCTTCCTCGACGTCGCGGCGGAGAACCTCGACGGCAACGGCCAGCGGGTGCGCGACACCCTGCGCGAGCTGTCGGCGGCGATGAACACCCTGTCCGACGGCAGCGAGGACCTGTTCTCCACGGTGCGGAACCTGCACGTGTTCGTCAACGCCCTGTCCGACAGCAACGAGCAGATCGTCTCGGTCTCCGGCCATATGGCTCGGGTGTCGGACGTGCTGGCCAACTCCACGGCCGAACTCGACTCGTCGATGCAGAGCCTGGACGTTGCGGTGCGCGAGATCGAACGGTTCCTGACCGATCACCGCGAACGCACCGGTGAGACGATCCACGAGGTCTCCGAGGTGGTGCAGACCCTGGCCGAGAAGCGCGACCGCTTCGGCGAGCTGCTGCACGTCGGGCCGACCGGGCTGGTCAACTTCTTCAACATCTATCAGCCCGCCCAGGGCACGTTCACCGGCAACATCGGTCTGGACAACTTCTCCAACATGACCGACGTGGTGTGCGGCGCGATGGGCGGTATCGACGGGGTCGGCGAGTTGCGCACGGTCAACCAGTGCGTGGACATGCTCGGACCGCTGCTGAGCCAGTTCGCGATGAACTATCCGCCGATCGGCGCCAACCCGATCACCGGTGTGACCGCCTACCCGGATCAGGTGCTGTACACCGACCCGTCCATGCACGACGTGCCGGGCATCCCGCCGCAGAAGCCGGAACCGGGCACCACGCCGCTGTGGGACGCCGATGTGCGGATGGACTCCGAGCCCGCGCCCGACAACGGCGCGCCGGCGGACGGACTCGAGGGCCTGCTGCGTCCCGGCGGTGGAGGTAACTGATGACCGTTGACGATTCGACCCCGCAGGCCCCGCCCGCGGTGCGGCGCAGAAGGCGCACCGCCACCGCGGTCACCGGCCTGGCGCTGTCGGGCGCATTGCTGTCGGGCTGCACGTGGAACGGACTGAACTCCCTGCCGCTGCCCGGTGCACAGGGCACCGGCTCGAGTGCGTACGAGATGACGGTGCAGGTGCCCAACGCGGGCACGCTGACCGCGAACTCGCCGGTGATGATCGATGAGGTCACGGTCGGCTCGATCCGCAAGATCTCGGTGCAGCCGGACTGGACGGCGGAGATCAAGATCGGCCTGAACGAGGGCACCGAGCTGCCCTTCGGCACCGCCGCCAACGTCGGCCAGGTCTCACTGCTGGGCTCGGAGTACCTCGAGCTGATCCCGCCGGAGGGCGAGGAGCTGGCGCAGGCGCGCATCCTGGAACCGGGCGAGACGATCCCGCTGTCGGACGGCGGGCACTACCCGAACACCGAGAAGACCCTGTCCTCGCTGTCGGTGGTGCTCTCGGGCGGCGGCATCGCCCAGCTCAACGACATCATCACCGAGACCAGCGCGGCCTTCGAGGACGGCGACAACGTCGCGGACCTGCTGCCCGAGCTCGAACAGCTGATGGGGACGCTGGACTCCCAGCGTGGCGACATCGTCACCGCGATGGAGGGCATGAACACCCTCGGCCGGACGGTGCGCGATCAGACCGACGTGCTCGAGGCGGCCTTCACCGGGCTGGACCCGGCGATGGAGGTACTCGCCGACCAGCGCGAGGAACTGCTCGACGCGGTGCTCTCCCTCGGCTCGTTCTCCGAGGTCGCCGACCGGATCCTCACCGAGGCCGGGGGCGATCTGCGCACCACGATCGATTCGATCGGCCCGATCCTGCAGGCCGTGGCGGATTCGGGCAACGCGCTGACCGAGTCGTTGACGCTGCTGTTCACCTTCCCGTTCCCGATGGAGACCACGCTGAACGCGATGCGCGGTGACTACACCAACCTGTTCGACGAGGTCGACCTGACCTACGACCGGCTGGCGGGCTCGCTGTTCCTCGGCCACGAGGGGGCGAACTTCGATTTGAACGCGCAGGCCGACAACATGATGTCCGGACCGGAGGGTGCGATGGGCATGTACGCCGGCCCCACGGGGCAGAAGGGCGATCCCTTCGCGCCGCCGCTGCGCGGCGATCAGCCGCCGGCCGATGAACTCTACGGGCCGCAGTCGAAGGGAGCGGGCTCATGATGCTCACCCGTTTCGTCCGCATCCAGCTGGCGATCTTTCTGGTGCTGTCGATCGTCGGCGTGCTGGTCATGGCGATCAAATACGTGCAGCTGCCCGCGATGATGGGCATCGGCCGCAACACCGTGACCCTGCAGATGGACTCCACCGGCGGGCTCTACCGGCACGGCAACGTCACGTACCGCGGCAAGGAGGTCGGCAAGGTCACCTCGGTCTCGCTGACCCCGCACGGGGTGGAGGCCAAGCTGTCGGTCGACTCGGGGGTGAAGATCCCGGAGGACACCCGGGTGGAGATCCGCTCGGTGTCGGCGATCGGTGAGCAGTACGCCGAGTTCGTGCCGCAGTCCGACGGCGGCCCCTACATCGACAACGGCTTCCGCGTGCCCACCGGGCAGATCGACATGCCGACCGCGATCGGGCCGATCCTCGACGAGGCCAACGCGATGCTGCAGATGGTGCCGCAGGACAAGCTCGACCTGGTGGTGGACGAGACCTTCCTGGCCTTCGACGATTCCGCGGCCGACCTGCGGCAGCTGATCGTGTCGACCAAGGAGGTGCTCCAGCGCGCCCAGGCCGATGTGGATCCGACGATGGAGCTGATCCGTCAGCTCGGCCCCCTGCTCGACACCCAGGTCATCTCGGCCGACGACCTGCGGGCGTGGGTGGGGAACCTCGCGGACTTCGTCGGCCAGGTCAACGCCAACGATCCGCAGGTGCGCTCGGTGCTGGCCAACGCGCCGGCCACTCTGGACCAGGCGACCCTGCTGTTCGACGACATCAGCCCGACGATGCCGGTGATGATGGCCAACACCTTGAGCCTGGGCCAGGTGGCGCTGACCTACAACGATTCGATCCAGCAGATGCTGGTGGTCTACCCGGCGCTGATGGGGTCGCTGCAGACGCTGACCCAGCGCGCGGAGCGAGACGACAACAAGCTGCCGCTGGACTTCCACCTGCAGCTCAACGCGCCGCCGGCCTGTTCGGTCGGCTATCTCGCCCCGGATCAGCGACGCCCACCGAACGACGTGGAGATCCCGGTGACCCCGGACGGCATCTACTGCCAGTTGCCGCAGGACTCGCCGCTGTCGGTCCGCGGTGCGCGCAACGCGCCCTGCCCGGGCCAGCCCGGTAAGCGGGCGCCGACGCCCGCCCTGTGTGAGGACCCGGAGGGCTTCGTGCCCAAGGGCGACCAGCCCACCCCGTTCGGTCCGCCGCAGCCGGAGGTCGAGGGCGAGGTGCCGTCGATCTACCAGGAGCGTCTGGGGGAGATGGACACCGCCGCCTACGATCCGGCCTCGGGCACCTACGTCGGGCCCGACGGCAACTCCTACCAGGACCAGAGCCTGGTCCATGACGCGCCCGCGGAGGGGTGGCAGGGCATGCTCACCGGGCCGACCCGGTGACGGGGCCCGCAGCCGACGCCTCGGCCGGGCCCGCGCAGCCGGACGCACCGGGTTCCGGTGATCCGCAGCGTCCCCTGCTGATCGCGATGGTCGTGGTCTCGGCGCTCGCCCTGGTGGCGGTCGTCGCGCTGCTCACGATGGCGATCCTCAACCTCCGGCAGGACCGGATCACCGGGGATCGCAACGAGCGGGATCTGGCACTGATCGAGGACTTCCGACAGATGGGCGCGCAGGTGGCCGAGGACTATCTCGACTTCTCGTATCTGACGATGGACGAGGACGTCCAGGCCATCGCCGACAACGTCTCCGGCATCGCACACGACCGGTTCGTCGAGTCCCGCGACCAGTGGACCGAACTGGTACACCTGATGGAGACGGTCTCCGAGGGCGAGGTGCTCTACTCCGGGGTCCAGGACTTCGACCGGGACCAGGCCATGGTGCTGGTGCTGGGGCGGGCGATGGTCAGCAACAAGGAGGAGCCGGTGCCGCACGAGGGGTACTTCACGCTGCGGATGCTCGTCGAACGCGACGGCGACGGCTTCACGGTGACGAACATGGACTACGCCAACCGATGAGCGAAGACGACCACCAGACCGGACCCGGCGCCGAGTCGGCGGAGCAGGACACCGGCGCCCACAACGGGCCCGACCCGGCGGCCGCTGCGGCCGCGGCCGAGGCGGCGCTCGCCCAGCGGCGCACGCTGCTCACCCGCACCCTGCTGATCGCAGGCGCCGTGCTGGCGATCGCCGTGGGCCTGCTGGCCTGGCAGACGGTCGCCTACCTGGACGGGCGCGATGCACCCGATGAGGGCAGCTCGCAGGTCCAGGAGCGCCGCGCCGAGGTCGTCGACGCCACCCACGCGCAGATGAAGCGGATGTTCGGCTACGACCATCGCGACATCGAAGACGACATGGATTCGGTGCTCGGCGGGCTGACGCCCGAGTTCGCCGAGGAGTATGAGCAGGTGCTGCGCGGCGGGCTGATCGACGACGTGCTCGAGACCCAGGCCACGGTGCGGGTGACCACCCTGGACATCGCCCCGATGGAGGTCTCGGGCGACTCCGCGCAGGTGCTGGTGTTCCTCAAGCAGGTCAGCAACACCAACGAGCAGACCGCCGCGGTGACCTGGCGCAGCCGCGCCGTGGTCGATCTCGAGAAGGTCGACGGCCGCTGGCTGGTCGGCGGCATCGACACGGTGTAGACCCCGCCCCGCGCAGCTGAACCTGCGGGGTCCGTGCCGGGTACGGGACGCCGGAACGGCGGGGTGAGCGCCTCGGCGCCCGACTATTCGGCCATCACCGGGCGGCCGGCGGCCCGGCCGAGCGCGGTGAGGAAGGTCCGCGCCCAGCGCGCCACATCGTGGGTGAGCACCTGACGGCGCATCGGCAGCATGCGGCGGCGGGCCTCGGCCGGGCTCTGCTCGATGGCGGCGACGATCGCGTCCTTGACCTGATCCAGATCGTGTGGGTTGACCAGATACGACTGCCGCAGCTCCTTGGCGGCGCCGGCGAACTCGCTGAGCACCAGCGCCCCGTCGACCTTCGTCCGGCAGGCCACGTACTCCTTGGCCACCAGGTTCATGCCGTCGCGCAGCGGGGTGACCAGCATGACGTCGCTGGCCGCATACAGCGCGGCCAGGGTCGACTTGCCCACCGAGCGGTGGATGTAGTGCACAAGGGGCCGGCTGAACGTGGAGAACTCGCCGTTGATCCGGCTGACCTGCTGCTCGATCGAGCGGCGCTGGACGTCGTAGTGGTCCACCCGCTCCCGGCTCGGGGTGGCGATCTGCACCAGGCAGACCTGATGCGGGTCGATCCGACCCTCGGCCAGCAGTTCCTCGAGTGCGCGCAGCCGGACGTCGATGCCCTTGGTGTAGTCGAGCCGGTCCACCCCCAGCAGCAGGGTCTGCGGGGCACCCAGGTCCGCGCGCAGCTCGGCGGCGCGGCGCTGGACCGCGCGGCTGCGCGCCGAGCGGTCCAAGGTGGCCGAGTCGGTGGAGATGGGGAAGGCGCCCACGTGCACGGTGCGCGAGTCGAACTCGATGGTGCCGGTGCGGTTGCCCGGCCGGATCGCGCGCCGGCTGACCGGCAGGCCCAGCAGGTCGCGCACCAGGACCCGGAAGTTGTCGGCCCCGCCGGGCAGCTGGAAGCCGATCAGGTCGGCGCCGAGCATCCCCTCGACCAGCGAGCGGCGCCACGGCAGCTGCATGAACAGCTCGGCCGGGGGGAAGGGGATGTGCAGGAACAGCCCGATCGTCAGATCGGGGCGCAGGCTGCGCAGCAGCGCCGGGACGAGCTGGAGCTGATAGTCCTGCACCCACACGGTCGCCCCGGGCGCGGCGACCGCCGCGGTGGCCTCGGCGAACTTGCGGTTGACCTCCTGGTAGGACTGCCACCAGTGCCGGTGGTAGGCCGGTTTGACCACCAGGTCGTGATACAGCGGCCACAGGGTCGCGTTGGAGAATCCCTCGTAGTAGCCCTCGAAATCGTCGGCGTCGAGGGTCACCGGGTGCAGCTGCAGCCCGTCCTCGACCAGCGGATCGACCTCGATGTCGCTGATCCCCGGCCAGCCGACCCAGGCGCCGGCGTTGTGGCGCAGGATCGGCTCGAGTGCGGTGACCAGGCCGCCGGGGGAGCGGCGCCACCGGGTGGACCCGTCGGGGGCCGTCTCCAGGTCGACCGGCAGCCGATTGGCCACCACGACGAAGTCCGCAGTGCTCGCCTGCGTCACGGCCCCTCCTTCAGATGATCCGGCCGGCGCGGTCGCGCAGGCCGGTCGGGGCCTATTCTGCCAGGTCAGTCCTCGTCGGTGGCGGGGCCGATGCCGAGCATGTCCAGAAGCATGCGGCAGTCCTCGGCGTCCTCGGAGAACGCGGCGACCACGCGCTGGGCCTGGCGAGCGGTGTCGTCGCCCAGATCGTTCAGGTCGTCGTCGGTGATGTCGGCGGTCTCGGTCATGGTGGGCTCCTCGTGGCGGCGCCGGAAGATCATCGCTTCCGGGCGGACGGTCCGGGCGTCGCGGGCATCGGCGCCGTAAGGGGGGCGGTGCCCGCGAAAGACAAGCCGACTCTAAACATGGCGCGCGCCCGGCGCCAGGGCGGCCGGTGTGAGATCGGGTACCCCGCCGGGTCAGGCGGGCGGCGTCGGCGTGGCCGGCGGCGTGGTGGGGCCCTGCGGGGGCCGCGGCGGGCGCAGGTGGGGCAGGCGCGGGCGCCGGGTGGGCAGCGCCGGGATGCGGATGGGGATCGGGGCGCCCGAGAGCATCCGCGGGCGGCGCAGCAACCGGGCGACCCATTCGCCCAAGACCACTCCCGACGCCAGGGCCGCACCGATGGTCAGCGCCGAGCCCATGTGGCTCATGCCGGTCACCGGATCCTCGTTGAGCATCGCGTACAGACCCCGGTAGATCGCCAGACCGGGCAACAGCGGGGTGATGCCGGACATGTCGACGATCATCGGCGGGGTCAGTGCCAGGCGGGCGAGCAGACCACCGGCCAGACCGACCACCGCGGCCGCGGCCCCGGCCGCGACGACCACCCCGGCGCCGAGATAGCCGGCGACGACGAAGATGGTGATGCCCACGGCCCCGGCCAGGGCGGAGACCAGCAGGGCGCGGGTCTGGGCGTAGCAGGCCACCGCGTAGGCGGTGGCCGCGACGGCCCCGGCGGTCACCTGGATCGGCAGGGCCGTCAGGTCCCCGGTGTACTGCGCGGGGGCGATCGCGGGCAGGGGATAGCCCAGTGCGGCCGCGGCGCGCAGTCCCAGCGCCACGCCGGCGATGATGCCGCCGGTCATCACCAGCAGTTCGAAGAATCGGCCCACGCCGGTGATCGGGGCGCCGGTGATCGCGTCCTGCACCGAACCGACCAGCGACAGTCCCGACAGCAGCACGATCACCCCGGCCGCGATGATCAGCGAGGGCCGGACCGAGATGTCGAGTTGGCTGCGCAGCGCGTACAGCACCGCGGCCGGGACCGTGGCGATGAATCCGCCCACGACCTGCTGGAAGAACGCGGGCAGGCCGATGCGGCCGAGGAAGATGTTGACCCGGTCGATCACCACGGTGGTCGCGAACGCCACCAGGGTGACCAGGGCGCCCGCGCCGAGCAGCGCCGCGATGGCCCCGGCGAGCCCCGCCCAGCCCAGGGTCGCCACCCATCGCGGGTAGGCGTGGGGGCTCTCGCTGATCCGTCCGATCTGATCCAGCGCCTCGGCCGGGTCGATGCCGCCGCGCAGGATCGTGCGCACCAACCTGTCGGCCTGGGAGATGCGCGTGAAGTCGTGTGCGCGGGACTTGACGATGCGGATCGCACCGATCGGCGGCAGGTTCTCGCCGCGCAGCGCACTGATCGCGATCGAATCGTAGGTCGTGTTGACGTCGGTGTTGTACAGGCCGTAGGCGGCGGCGATCTGTCCGACCTGGGTCTCGGTGTCGATCGCGGCGGTGCCGGAGGCCAGCAGCACCTCACCGATCCACAGGGCGACGCGCAGCACCTCGGTCACCGCGGCGTCGTCCGCCAGGTCGATCGGCTGCAGCGGCGACGGCGGCGGGGCGACCCGGTCCACCGTCGCCCGGGCGAAGCGCCGGGTGCTCCAGCCCTGCCGGATGCGCTCGATCAGGCCGGGTGCCTGGTCGTCGGCCTCAGCCACGGGCACCTCCCGAAGAACTCATGGGTACGAATCTATCGCCGACACCGTGTGCGCGGCGACGGGTGGGGAAAGGCCCGTGGGCGCTCGGGCGCGCCCCGATGGGCGGCCTCGACGCCGATCGATGCCCTGCTCTCACGTACGGCCCGTTTCGCCCCAGGTCAGACGGTCCGATGATGCCCCCGCGCCACCGGTTCCAGCGGCGTGGTTTCCAGTGTATGGGTCGGCCCCGTTCGGGGCCGTGGCGGGGCACGTTGGATGGGCCCGCGCGCCTGCGGTGCCGATCGCAGGCGGTGCGGGCCAGTCGCATGGCCGACCGGCGCCGAGAGCGTGGTCGGGGTCGTGGAGCTGGAGACGAGACTCGAACTCGCAACCGTCCCATTACAAGTGGGGTGCGCTACCAATTGCGCCACTCCAGCGCGGCCGCCGGCCTTGTGGGCCGACAAGCCGTGCACATCGTAGCCGGGGCACGGGCGGGACCGCGCGTCGCCCGGGCCCCACAGAACGGCTACAGTATTAGGTAAGGCTAACTTACCGATGGAGGTCATCTGTGGCACGTGCTGAAACGACGCTGGTCGTCCTGCGTACCGAGCGGCTCTCGCCGGATCTGGTCCGGGTCCATCTCGGCGGTCCGGGGCTGGCGGACTTCCAGCCCAACGGTTTCACCGATGCGTACGTCAAGCTCGCCTTCCCGGGCGCGGACGGCGAGGATCCGGTGCTGCGCACCTACACCGTGCGCTCCTACGACCCGCAGGCCGGCGAGCTGGCGATCGACTTCGTCGTCCACGGCGACGCCGGCGTGGCCGGTCCCTGGGCGCGTGAGGCGCGCGAAGGGCAGACCCTGGTGCTGCGCGGCCCCGGCGGGGCCTACCGGCCCGACCCGGACGCCGACTGGCATCTGCTGGCCGGCGACGAGTCGGCGCTGCCCGCGATCGGCGCTGCGCTCGAGGCGCTCGGCGCCGATGCGCGCGGTCAGGTCTTCGTCGAGGTCTCCGGTCCCGAAGGTGAGATCGCGCTGCCCGCACCCGCCGGGGTGGAGGTGACCTGGCTGCACCGCGGCCACGCGGCCGCCGACGCGCCGGAGGATCGGGCCGGCCGGCAGGCGCCGCTGGTGTCAGCGGTGCGCGAGGCGCCCTGGTGGGGCGGACGCGTCCAGGTGTTCGTGCACGGCGAAGCCGAGGCGGTGATGAAGGGTGTGCGGCCCTACATCCGGCGCGAGCGCGCGGTGCCGGCCGCCGACGCCTCGATCTCCGGCTACTGGCGCCGCGGACGCACCGAGGAGGGCTTCCGGGTGTGGAAGCGCGAGCTCGCCGTCGCCGAGGCGCCCGCCTGAGCGCAGCCGGGTCGACAGGAAGACGCCTGCGGCCGGCCGGACCCGTCGACGGGTCCGGCCGGCCGCAGGCGTCTCGCTCGAGCGTCCGGCCTGCGGTCAGGCCTCGATCTGCTGCGCCAGGTAGCGCTCCTCGCCCAGGTTCTCGATGAGCTGGAGCTGGGTCTCGATGTAGTCGATGTGCTCCTCCTCATCGGCGAGGATCTCCTCGAAGATCCGGGCGGAGGTGATGTCGCCGACCGTGCGCATGTGCTCGATGCCCCGGCGCAGTCGATCGACCGCCGCGACCTCGATCTCCATGTCGGCCTGCAGCATCTCCACGATCGTCTGCCCGATCGCGATGGTGCCCAGGCGCTGGTAGTTCGGCAGTCCCTCGAGGAACAGGATCCGCTCGGTGAGGGTCTCGGCGTGCCGCATCTCGTCGATCGACTCGCTGCGGGTGTAGGCGGCGAGCTTGGCCCAGCCGCGGTCCTGCTGCATCTTCGAATGCAGGAAGTACTGGTTGATCGCCGTGAGCTCGGCGGTGAGCTGCTCGTTGAGGAACTCGATGACCTTCTTGTCGCCCTGCATGACGCCTCCTGTGTGCCGACGGTGTCTAGGTGCCTCACGCGTGGCCGGAAGGGTCAGCCGGCGATCGGCAACTCCATCGTGCCATCGTCGACCGGAGTGCTCAGCACGATGGCCTTGATCCGGTGCACGCAGCGGCCGCAGTCGGTGCCCGCCCCGCAGGCCCGACCGACCTCATTGACCGATCGGGCGCCGTCGCGCACGTGCTCGACGATCTCGTCGACGGTCACGCCGCGGCAGATGCAGGCATACACGTCAGGGGACCTCCAGCTCCAGGGGTGCCCGCCGTCCGATGCACTGGCGCCGAACGGCGGCGGTAGCTAAAGGTTAGGCTGCCCAAACCCATTAGTGCAATAGGCTTGCCTATGTGATTTTCGTCTCACCTCAGTGGCGCGTGTGGCGATCGCGTGGCGGCCAGTCCTCGTCGTCGATCTGGGTGTAGACCTCACTGCCGCGGATCGGGCGTCGCCGGGCGCGGGTGCCGGGGATGCGCCCGGCCAGGTCCGACAGCGGCACCACGGCCGCGTTGAGCACCTGCACCGCGTCTTGGAGGCGATCGATGGTGTCGCCGAGTGCGACCAGCTGATCCAGGGTGCCGCCTTCGGCGGTGAGCTTCTCCAGAAAGCCGCCCTCGGCCAGCAGGGTCTCGGCCAGCCCGCCCTCGGTCAGCAGCCGGTCGATCGGCCCGCCCGGTTCGGTGAGCCGGTCCAGCGCCCCGTCCTCGGAGAGCATGCGGTCCAGCGGGCCGGCCTCGGCGGTGATCCGGTCGAAGGCCCCGCCCTCGGACAGCAGTCGCTCCAGCGGTCCGCCCGGGGCGATGAGCGTCTCGAGCATCCCGCCCTCGTCGAGCAGCCGGTCGATCGGCCCGCCGGGCTCGGTGAGCCGGCCGGCCACCCCGTCCTGGTCGAGCATGTGGTCCAGGGCGCCGCCCGGGGCCATCGCCTGGCCGAGCGGACGGTCGTCGGCGGTCACCGCGGCCAGACGCTGGAGCAGTGCGACGGGCCCGTTGGGGTCGGACAGCAGCTTGGTGATCTGCTCGGCCAGCCCGCCCGGGCCCACGAGCGCGGCGAACTGGTCGGCATAGCCGCCCGGCCGTCGGATCGGCCCGCTCGGCGCCGCGAGCTGACCGATCTCCAGGGTCGCTCGGGTGGCGGCGACCGAGAGCCGGTACGGCAGCGTCAACACGTCGGTGAACCCCATGGCAGTGAGGTTAGCCTGTCTCGCCCGGCCCCGGAACCGGTCGGGCGAGAGCCGATCGGCGACCGTCCCACCGGGCCCGGCCCGGCTGCGGATCAGGCGTCGGCGACGGTGGCGCCGTGGCCCTGCTCGCGCAGGGCGGCGCGGATGCGCGCCGCCGCGTCGTCCATCACCTCGGCCGGGGCGTTCGGGTCCGCGATCGACAGGTCGAAGCCGGACATGTCGGCCGCGGGGAAGACGTGCAGATGCAGGTGCGGGACCTCGAAACCGGCGATCAGCATCCCGGCGCGCGGGGCGTCGAACGCTGCGGTGACCGCGCGCCCGATGTGCTGAGCGACGGCGGCGCACCGGGTGAACAGGCCCGATTCGACCGCCTGCCAGTGGTCCACCTCGGCCCGCGGCACCACCAGGGTGTGGCCGGGGGCGACCGGCGCGATGGTCAAAAACGCCACGACCTCGTCGTCGGCCCAGACGAAGCGGCCCGGCAGTTCGCCGGCGATGATCTTTGTGAACACGGAAGCCATGCCTTGCAGCATCGTCGATACGGTGCGCGGGCGCCAGTGCCGACACTCTAGGGTGGAGTCGTGCGCGTACTCGTCATCGGTTCCGGGGCCCGTGAACACGCCCTGGCCGTCGCTCTGCGACGCGATCCCGCCGTCACCTCCGTCTTCTGCGGCCCCGGCAACGCCGGCACCGCCGCGGTCGCGGAGAACCGTCCGGTCGACGCCGCCTCCCCGGAGGCCGTGACCGCCCTGGCCCGCGAGGTCGAGGCCGACCTGGTCGTCGTCGGCCCCGAGGTGCCGCTGGTGCTCGGTGTGGCCGAGGCGGTGCGCGAGGCCGGCATCGACTGCTTCGGCCCGTCGGCCGCGGCCGCGCAGATCGAGGGCTCGAAGGCCTTCGCCAAGGACGTCATGGCGGCCGCCGGGGTGCGCACCGCGCACGCCGAGATCATCGACAACCCGGCCGAGCTCGACGCCGGGCTGGACCGGTTCGGTCCGACCTGGGTGGTCAAGGACGACGGTCTGGCCGCGGGCAAGGGCGTGGTGGTCACCACCGACCGCGCCGAGGCCCGCGCGCACGCCGCCGCCCTGCTCGAGGACGGGCACCCGGTGCTGCTGGAGAGCTTCCTGTCCGGCCCCGAGGTGTCGCTGTTCTGCCTGGTGCACGGCGAGACCGTGGTGCCGCTCGCCCCGGCCCAGGACCACAAGCGCGTCGGTGACGACGAGACCGGGCCGAACACCGGCGGCATGGGTGCCTACGCGCCGCTGCCCTGGCTGCCCGCGGCCACCGCCCAGCGCATCGTCGACGAGGTCGCCCGCCCCGTGGCGAAGGAGATGGTCGCGCGCGGGGTGCCGTACACCGGTCTGCTGTACGCGGGCCTGGCCGTCGACGCCGAGGGCCCGGCGGTGATCGAGTTCAACTGTCGCTTCGGCGATCCCGAGACTCAGGTCGTCCTGCCGCTGCTCAAGACCCCGCTGGGCGGACTGCTCAAGGCGGCCGCCGACGGTTCGCTCAGCGATCGGACCGTGCTGGAGTGGAACGACGACGCCGCGGTGACCGTGGTGCTGGCCGCCGAGCACTACCCGGACACCCCGCGCACCGGTGACGAGATCACCGGGGAGCTGACCGGGGAGCAGCCCGGACCGGTGGCCGGATCCTCCTCGGTGGTGCTGCACGCCGGCACCGCCCGCGACGGGCAGGGCCGCCTGGTCTCCGCCGGCGGCCGGGTGCTCAACGTCGTCGGCGTCGGGCCGGACCTCGCGGCCGCGCGCGCCGCCGCCTACGACCGGATCGGGAAGATCTCGCTGCCCGGCGCCCACCACCGCACCGACATCGGCGGCAAGGCCGCCGACGGCGAGATCCGCATCTAGCGGCGGACCCGGTGCCTGCGATCACGCCGTCCCGGCGTTCCACGATCGAGCCCTTCCACGTCATGGAGGTGCTCGCGGCGGCCGAGCAGCGGCGCCGCACCCACGGCGACCTGGTGTCGCTGGCCGCCGGTCAACCGTCCACCCCGGCGCCCGCGCCGGTGCTGGCGGTCGCGCGCGCAGCGCTGGACACCGAACTGCTCGGCTACACCGAGGCGCTGGGCATCGCCGAGTTGCGGGCCACGATCGCCGACCACCACGCCCGCGAATACGACATCGACGTCACGGCCGACGACGTGGTGGTCACCACCGGTTCCTCGGGTGCGTTCACGCTGCTGTTCCTGGCGGCCTTCGACGTCGGCGACACCGTGGTGATGGCCCGGCCCGGCTACCCCGGCTACCGCAACACCCTCGCCGCCCTGGGGGTGCGCGTCCGTGAACTCGACTGCGGGCCCGAGACCCGTTATCAGCCGACGGTGGCGATGCTCGAAGCCCTGGACCGTCCGCCGGCCGGGCTCATCGTGGCCAGCCCCGCCAATCCGACCGGCACCATCATCGACCCGGACGAGCTCGCGGCGTTGGCGCGCTGGTGCGCAGAGAACGGCACCCTGCTGATCTCCGACGAGATCTACCACGGCATCGCCTTCGGTGATCAGCACGTGGCCAGCGCCTGGCAGACCTCACGGGATGCGGCGGTGATCGGCTCGGTGTCGAAGTACTTCTCGATGACCGGGTGGCGCCTGGGCTGGATGCTGGTGCCCGAGACGCTGCGCGACGCGGTCGACCGGCTGACCGGCAACATGACGATCTGTCCGCCGGCCCCCGCCCAGCACGCCGCGATCGCCGCCTTCGGACCGGACTCGCGCGCCGAACTCGACGGGCACGTCGACCGCTACGCGGCCAACCGGCGACTGTTGCTCGACGGCCTGCCGCGGATCGGCATCGACCGGCTCGCCCCGGCCGACGGCGCCTTCTACGTCTACGCCGACATCGGGCATCTGACCGACGACTCGCTGCGCTGGTGCACCGAGATGCTCGCACGCACCGGAGTGGCGATGATCCCGGGCGTGGATTTCGACACCGCCCGCGGCGGACAGACCGTCCGATTGAGTTTCGCCGGAGCAGGGGCCGACATCACACAGGCTCTGACCAGGCTCGATGCTGCACTGAAATGAACTCCTCACGCGAAGTGACGGCCCGATGTGTGAAGATCAGGCCATGGCGACGGGAACGACGGCTAAAGGGGAACAGCGCCGCAGGAAGATCACCGATGCTGCGGTAGAGCTGTTCCGAGAGCAGGGGTTGGCGGCGGTGCGGCATCGCGCCGTGGCCAAGCGCGCGGGGGTCCCGCTGTCGGCGACGACCTATTACTTCTCCTCCATCGACGACCTGTGGTCGGTCGTGGTCCAGGAGAGCACCCTGCAGGAACACCGGGCGATGCAGGACCGGGTCGACCGGATCGCGGTGCGCAAACGCGGCGCCGAGGCGACCGCGGACCTGCTGGTCGAACTGGTCGTGGCCGGGCCCGGCGAGCTCGATCGCACCATGCTCATGGCGCGGGCCGAACGGATGTCGGCGGCCGCGCGCATCCCGTCGCTGCGCGCGGTCCATCAGGAGCTGGCGCCGGACTACACCCGGCTGGTCAAAGACGCGCTGCGCAAGTCCGGCCGGACCATCTCGTCGCTGTCGGTGGGCAGCTTCGCCGCCCTGGTCAACGGCTGGGTGATGACGGCGATGCTGTACGAGGACATCGATCCGCGGGTGACCATCCGGGCCGCGCTGCTCGAACTGATCGACGTGCTCGCCCCCGCGGCCGGCGACGACGAATAGCCCGCCCCGGCGCTGCGGGGGACCGGGCGGGGGCGGCGGTGGGCCGCGCGGGCCATAATGGGATCCGTGCCTGCTAACAAGAAGCCCGTGCCCAATGTCCTGGCCACCCGTTACGCCAGCGCCGAACTGGCCCGGCTGTGGTCGCCGGAGAACAAGATCGTCCTCGAGCGTCGCCTGTGGCTGGCGGTGCTGCGCGCCCAGTCGACCCTCGGCATCGAGGTGCCCGCCGACGCGCTCGCCGACTACGAGGCGGTGCTGGAAAAGGTGGACCTGGACTCGATCGCCGATCGGGAGCGGGTGACCCGCCACGACGTCAAGGCCCGCATCGAAGAGTTCAACGCCCTGGCCGGCCACGAGCACGTGCACAAGGGCATGACCAGCCGCGATTTGACCGAGAACGTCGAGCAGCTGCAGATCCTCGAGTCGCTGCGCCTGGTGCGCGACCGGGCCGTGGCGGTGCTGGCCCGGCTGACCGAGCGGGCCGCGCAGTATCAGGAGCTGGTCATGGCCGGCCGCAGCCACAACGTCGCCGCCCAGGCCACTACGCTCGGCAAGCGCTTCGCCTCCGCCGCGCAGGAGCTGCTGCTGGCGATCGAACGGGTCGAGGAACTGCTGGCGCGCTACCCGCTGCGCGGGATCAAGGGGCCGATGGGCACCGCCCAGGACATGCTCGACCTGCTCGGCGGCGACGCCGACAAGCTCGCCGACCTCGAATCGCGGGTCGCCGAACACCTCGGTTTCACCCGGGTGCTCGACTCGGTGGGGCAGATCTATCCGCGCTCGCTCGACCACGACGTGCTCTCCGCGCTCGTGCAGATCGGCGCCGCCCAGTCCTCGCTCGCCCAGACCATCCGGCTGATGGCCGGCAACGAGCTGGTCACCGAGGGCTTCGCCCCCGGCCAGGTGGGTTCGTCGGCGATGCCGCACAAGATGAACGCCCGGTCGTGCGAGCGGGTGGACGGCCTGCAGGTGGTGCTGCGCGGCTACGCGTCGATGGCCGCCGAACTGGCCGGGGCGCAGTGGAACGAGGGCGACGTGTTCTGCTCGGTGGTGCGCCGGGTCGCACTGCCCGACGCCTTCTTCGCCGCCGACGGCCAGATCGAGACCTTCCTGACCGTGCTCGACGAGTTCGGCGCCTTCCCGGCGGTGATCGCCAAGGAACTCGCCCGCTACCTGCCCTTCCTGGGTACCACGAAGATCCTGATGGCCGCGGTGCGCGCCGGGATGGGCCGGGAGGCGGCCCACGAGGTGATCAAGGAGCACGCGGTGGCGGTCGCCCTGGACATGCGCGAGCAGGGCCGCGAACCGGACCTGCTCGACCGGCTCGCCGCCGACGACCGGCTGCCGCTCGACGCCGCAGCGCTCGAGGCCGCGCTGGCCGACGAGCACGCCTTCGTCGGCGCGGCCGGCGCCCAGACCGCCGCGGTGATCGCGGCCGCCACCGAGGTGCTCGAGCGGTACCCCGAGGCCGCCGCCTACCACCCGGGCGCCATCCTGTGACGGTTCCGCGCGGCGGGGCGGGCGGGTGGACCCGGGCCCACCCCGCCGCGCGGGGACCGGTTTCGGTCCCACCGCGCGCCACCCCGGACGGCCGCTGAGCGATATGCTGGGGCGCGTGCGTCCATCACTGTCTGATTACCAGCATCTGAGCGCCGGCAAGGTCCGGGAGCTCTACGAGATCGACGAGAAGACCCTGCTCATGGTCGCCTCGGATCGGATCTCCGCCTACGACCACGTGCTCGCCACCCCGATCCCGGACAAGGGCCGGATCCTCACGGCGATGAGCGTGTTCTTCTTCGACCACCTGGCGCTGCCCAACCAGCTCGCCGGGGACGCGGTCGACGAGCGGATCCCCGAGGAGGTGCTCGGCCGCGCCCTGGTGGTGCACAAGCTGGACATGGTGCCGGTCGAGTGCGTGGCCCGCGGATTCCTCACCGGCTCGGGCCTGGCCGACTATCAGGCCACCGGCGCGGTGTGCGGGGTCGAACTGCCCGAGGGCCTGGTCGAATCGAGCAGGCTGGCCGAACCGATCTTCACCCCCGCCCGCAAGGCCGCGGTCGGCGATCACGACGAGAACATCTCCTTCGAGGCGATGATCGACGTGGTCGGCCGGGATCTGGCCGTCAAGCTGCGCGACGACACCATCGACATCTATTCGCGCGCCTCGATGCTGGTCGCCGACCGCGGGGTGCTGCTGGCCGACACCAAGTTCGAGTTCGGCCTGGACCCGGCCGGCAACCTGGTGCTCGCCGACGAGGTGCTCACCCCCGACTCCTCGCGCTTCTGGCCCGCCGAGGGCTACCAGGAGGGGCGCACCCAGCCCAGCTTCGACAAGCAGTACGTGCGCGACTGGCTCACCGGGCCCGAGTCCGGCTGGTCGCGGGACTCGGGCACCCCGCCCCCGCCGCTGCCCGAGCACGTGGTGGAGGCGACCCGTCGCCGCTACATCGAGGCCTACGAGATGATCTCCCAGCAGTCCTTCGACGACTGGCCGGGCGGCGACGCATGACCGCCCGCCCGCCGATCGCCGCGCGCCGCCCGGCCCCGCGCGTCCACCACGGCGACACCTTCGTCGACGACTACGAGTGGCTGCGCGCCAAAGACGACGCCGAGGTCATCGCGCACCTGGAGGCGGAGAACGCCTACACGACCGCGCGCACCGACCACCTCGCCCCGCTGCGCCGGGCGATCTACGACGAGATCGATGCGCGCACCCTGCAGACCGACCTGTCGGTGCCGGTGCGCCGCGGCCACTGGTGGTACTACGCCCGCACCGTCGAGGGCAGCCAGTACCCGCTGCAGTGCCGGGCCGCGGCCGAGCCGGGGCAGTGGACCCCGCCGGTGCTCGAGCCGGGCGTGGCCGTGCCGGGCGAGCAGATCCTGCTCGACGGCAACGTCGAAGCGCAGGGCCACGCCTTCTTCGCGCTCGGCAGCTTCGACGTCTCGGCCGACGGCGACCTGCTCGCCTACGCGGTCGACACCACCGGAGACGAACGCTACGAGCT
Source organism: Actinomycetes bacterium (assembly GCA_021793835.1). Taxonomy (GTDB): domain Bacteria; phylum Actinomycetota; class Actinomycetes; order Mycobacteriales; family Mycobacteriaceae; genus Tomitella. The sequence goes on from JAJYRZ010000007.1 coordinate 20,962, forward strand.
GCGCATCAAGGACCTGCGCACCGGTGAGCTGCTGCCCGACCGGGTGGAGAACACCTTCCCGGGCGCGCTGTTCTCACCCGACGGGCGGTACGTGTTCTATCCGACCGTCGACGAGTCCTGGCGCCCCGACACCATCTGGCGCCACGAACTGGGCACCGGCGCGGAGTCGGACGTCGCGGTGTTCACCGAACCGGACGAGCGCTACTGGGTGGGCGTGGGCAGTACCCGCAGCGGGCGCTACCTGATGATCGAGGTCGGCTCGAAGATCACCTCCGAGGTGCTGCTACTGCCCGGCGACGAGCCGACCGGCGAGTTCACCCCGGTGCTGCCGCGGCGCGAAGGCGTGGAATACGAGATCGACCACGTCGTCGTGGGAGGTGAGGACCGGCTGCTGATCCTGCACAACGACGGCGCCGAGAACTTCCAGCTCGACATCGCCCCGGTGAGTGATTCGACGGCGCGGACCACGGTGCTTGCGCACCGCGACGACGTGCGGATCGAAGAGGCCGAGGCCTTCGCCGGATTCGTGGCGGTGGGCTACCGGTCCGGTGCGATCCCGCGGGTGGGCGTGCTACCGGTGACGGGCAACGGCCTGGGCGCGCTGACCGAGATCGGCTTCGACGAGGAGCTGTACACCGCGGCGATCGGGGTGAACCCCGAGTGGGACGCCCCGCTGCTGCGCCTGGGCCAGGCCTCCTTCGTCACCCCCACCCGGGTCTACGACTACGACGTGGCCGCCGGCGCGCTGGCGCTGCGACGCAGCCAGCCGGTGCTCGGCGACTTCGATCCGGCCCGCTACACCCAGCGCCGTGAATGGGCGAGCGCCGCCGACGGCACCCGTGTACCGATCTCGCTGGTCTACCGCACCGACGCGGTACCGGCCGACGGTCCGGCCCCCACGCTGCTCTACGGCTACGGCTCGTATGAGATCAGCATCGACCCGGCATTCTCCATCGCCCGGCTGTCCCTGCTCGACCGCGGGGTGGTGTTCGCGGTCGCGCACGTGCGCGGCGGCGGCGAGATGGGCCGGCACTGGTACGAGAGCGGTAAGACGCTGACCAAGCGCAACACCTTCACCGACTTCGTCGACTGCGCCCGCCACCTGATCGACACCGGGGTCACCGCCCCCGACCGGCTGGTCGCCGAGGGCGGCTCGGCCGGCGGGATGCTCATGGGCGCGGTCGCCAACCTCGCCCCGGAACTGTTCACCGGGATCCTGGCGGCGGTGCCGTTCGTCGACCCGCTGACCTCGATCCTGGATCCGTCGCTGCCGCTGACGGTGATCGAATGGGACGAGTGGGGCGATCCGCTGCACGACGCCGAGGTCTACCGGTACATGCAGGGCTACAGCCCCTACGAGAACATCCGGGCGACCGAGTATCCGGCGATCCTGGCGGTGACGAGCCTGCACGACACCCGCGTGCTGTACGTCGAACCTGCCAAGTGGGTGGCCCGGCTGCGCGAGGTGCTCGGCGCGGCCGAGATCGACTCGTCGGAGATCCTGCTCAAGACCGAGATGCACGCCGGACACGGCGGGGTGTCGGGCCGCTACGACAAGTGGCGCGAGACCGCGTTCGAGTACGCCTGGATCCTGGGCACTCTCGGACTGGACTAGCGCAGGCGGCGCCTTCGCGCTGCGCCGGCACACACGGCCCGCTTCCCACCTCGCAGCGGGGGGAGCAGGCCGTGTCGTCTGTCCGCCGGGACCGGGGCGGGTCAGCGGAAGCCGGCCGCGCGCAGCGCCTCGCGGCCGCGTTCGGAGCACACCAGCTCGACGAACTCGGCGGCGCCGCCCGGGTTGCGGGCCTCGGCCAGCGGTGCGATCGGATAGTCGTTGACCGCCGCGACCTCGGCCGCGGGGACGATCATGCGCACCGCGTCCCCGGCCGAGTAGGCGTCGGTGCGGTAGACCAGGCCCGCATCGGCCTGACCGCTGACGACCTTGGCGAGCACGTCGGTGACCGCGTCCTCCTCGGAGACCGGATGCAGGTCCAGGCCCGCGTGTCCGGCCAGCCTGGCGGTGGCCGCCCCGCACGGCACCGCCGGGGCGCACACCACCAGCCGCAGGTCCGGATCCGCCAGATCCGCCGCCTCCGAGATCCCGGCCGGATCATCCGCCGGGGTGACGACCACCAGATCGTTGGCGGCGAAGACCTCCGGGTCGGCGGCGGTGAGCCCGGCGCCGGCCGCCCGGGCCATGGTCGCGGTGTCGGCGGTGGCCAGCACATCGGCCCGCGCCCCGGCGATCACCTGCTCGGCGAGTGCGTTCGACCCGGCCAGGTTGAGTGTCACCGTCGCACCGGGATGTGCGGCCTCGTAGTCGGCGGCCAGCTCCGCGAACACCTCGTGCAGGGAGGCGGCGGCGAAGACGGTCAGATCGTCCGGATCCCCGCCCGCACCGCAGCCGGCGACGCTAAGCCCCAGCACCGCGGCACGGGCCGCAGCGGCCACGATGCCCAGGGGCGAGCGCATGGTCATGGCATCCAGATTAGCGGCCGCGCGCCCCGGCCCGGAGCGGTAGCGTCGAGGCATGAGTACCGACATCCTGGATCTGCCGATCGCCCGCCTCGACGGGACCGCCACCACGCTGCGCGACCTGGGCGGGAAGGCCTACCTGCTGGTCAACGTCGCCTCGCGCTGCGGGCTGACCCCGCAGTACGCCGGTCTCGAACAGCTCGCGCGCGACAAGTCCGACGCCGGGCTGACCGTGGTGGGGTTCCCGTGCAACCAGTTCATGGGCCAGGAGCCCGGCTCGGCCGAGGAGATCGCCGAGTTCTGCTCGACCACCTACGGCATCAGCTTCCCCATGACCGAGAAGATCGAGGTCAACGGTGAGGACCGGCACCCGATCTACCAGCAGCTGACGCAGACCGCCGACGCCGACGGCGAGGCCGGGGACATCCAGTGGAACTTCGAGAAGTTCCTGGTCTCCGCCGACGGCGAGGTTCTGGGCCGTTTCCGTCCGCGCACCGAGCCGGGCGCCGCCGAACTGGTCTCCGCGATCGACAACGCCCTGGCGTAGGCCCGGCGCCGCACACGACCACCGCGCCCCGTCCCCGCGCCGCCGATCTCGGCCGGTGCAGGGGACGGGGCGCGGCCGTGTGTGGGGCCCGGTCAGCTCAGCGGATCGACCGGTTCGCCGTGGGCCAGCGGCAGGAACCGGGACCCGGCCGGGCCGTGCGCGGTCAACTGCCCGAAGTACAGGCCGCGGCCGGCGTCGGAGACGATCGCGTCGTGGATCGGCACCGCCACCTCCGGCGCGACCGCGCGGTAGTAGTCGATGGTCTCCTCGAGCTTGGACCACGGCGCGGTCGCCGGCAGGGCGAGCACCTGCACCGGGACCCCCGGCGGGGACAGTTCGTCGCCCGGATGCAGCAGCAGACCGGGCCGGTCGGCGGTGCCGAGCAGGAAACCGGCGTTGTCGATCGCCGGGATGTCCGGATGGATCACCGCATGCCGGCCGCCGACCACCTCGGCCTCGACGGGGCCGACGGTGAATCGGTCACCGGTGCGGCAGGCGGTGAACCGGCCGGCCCACGGCCGGTCGGCCCACACCTGCGGGCTCTGCGGATCGCAGTAGCCGGCCGCCTGCGGGTTGGCCGCGAGCAGCGGGCCGAGGCGGGCGGGATCGGCGTGATCGGGATGCTGATGGGTCACCACGATCGCGTCCAGGTCGGTCAGCGATTCGAAACCGTGGGAGAACACGCCCGGATCGAACAGGATGCGGACCCCGTCGATCTCGGCGAGCAGGCAGGAATGGGCGAAACTTGTCAGGCGCATACACCCGAGTATGCGCCCCGGGCCCGCCGGCGGGGGCCGGTAACATCGGCTCCGAGAAAGCCCGGTGGGCACGGGGCCGACGGCGGAAGCGAGGTTGCGCGGGATGGACACGCGGATCGGGGTGGTGACCTTTCCGGGCACTCTCGGCGAGGGCGATGTGGCGCGCGCGGTGCGCACGGTCGGCGCCGAGGCGGTGGCCGTGACCGCCGCCGAGACGGATCTGTCGGGGCTCGAAGCGCTGATCCTGCCCGACGGACGCTCCTACGGCGACAAGCCCACGCCGGGGCTGCGCGCGGCCGCCGCGCCGGTCGGCGCGGCGATCGTCGCCGCGGCCGGCCAGGGGCTGTCGGTGCTGGGCATCGGCAACGGCTTCCACATCCTGTGCGCGCTCGGGCTGCTGCCCGGCGAGTTCTCCGCCAACGCCTCGGGGCGCTCGGTGTGCGTGGACCAGTGGGTACGCATCGAGCGCGGCGACACCGCGTGGACCTCACGGTTCGACACCGGGGCCGAGGTGCTGATCCCGCTGCGCACGGCGGCCGGGCGGTACCACGTCGACGCCGCGACCGAGGAACGGCTCACCGGCGCGGGCCGGGTCGTCGCCCGCTACGCCGGGGACGATCCGACCGGCTCGACCGGTGCGATCGCCGGCGTCAGCTCTGCGGACGGGCGGGTGGTCGGGATGACCGTGGCCCCCGAATACGCGATCGGACCGCTCACCGGTCCCAGCGACGACGGGCTCGGGGTGTTCTACTCGATGCTCGATACGGCCGCCGCGGCCGGCTGACCGACGCGCACACCGCCCCCTGACGGTGGGGGACCGGTCACCTCCCGGAGCGGCTGCGACGGGCCGAGCGGCGGGCCGATCATTAGGGTGGAGGGCCGGAAGCGGCAGATCCGATCTGCCCGCACGCTTCGATCGAGGAGGTCCACACGATGAGTTTCTCCGTCTACCTGTCCGGTGAGATCCACACCGATTGGCGCGACGAGATCGCCCGCGGCGCGAAGGAGGCCGGGCTGGACGTGGAGTTCACCGCCCCGGTGACCGACCACCCGGCCAGCGACGCCGCCGGCGACCACCTGGGCGCCAACGACAGCGGTTTCTGGCGTGACCACCAGTCCGCGAAGGTCAACGCGATCCGCACCCGGCACCTGATCGGCAAGGCCGACCTGGTGGTGGTGCGCTTCGGCGACAAGTACAAGCAGTGGAACGCCGCCTTCGACGCCGGCTACGCCGCGGCGCTGGGCAAGCCGTACATCACCCTGCACGACGAGGACATCGTGCACCCGCTCAAGGAGGTCGACGCCGAGGCGCAGGCCTGGTGCACCACCACCGACCAGGTGGTCGAGACCCTGCGCTACGTGCTCGAGGCCTGAGCAGACCTTCTCGCCGCCCGGCCCGGCAGATCGGTCGGTCGGATCCACATCGAATGCGACGGCGCCCGGTCCCTCTACCGAAGAGGGGCCGGGCGCCGTCGTATGTCTGGTGCGGCCGGACGGTCAGCGGGTGAGCGCGACCGCCGCCTCGTCGGAGTAGACGACGAAGGTGAACGACTCCTCCAGGTACAGCTCGATCGTCTCGGCGTCGTGGCTGTGGTAGCCGATCGACAGGTCCTGGCCGATGTGCAGGGCGAAGTCCCCGCCGCGGGTGGTCAGCACCACCGCACCGTCCAGGCCCGGGGCCCAGATGATGTCGCCGTCGATGATCCGGCGCAGGTGCTCGCGCACCGGGTAGCCGTGGTCGCTGGTCTCGGAGACCGCGGTGTAGGTCTCGGCGTCCATCAGCACCGAGTACGGCCCGTCCACACCGTCCAGGCGCAGCGTGCTCAGCGCCTCCGACAGTGCGGCCGGAGCGGCCAGCGGGTCGGCCGGCAGCGCGGCCACCGGATGCGAGGAGGCCTGCTTGATGCCGGTGATCTGCGCGGCCTGGTAGCCCTCGAAGATCGCGCGGTCCTCGGCCATGGCGATGGTGGTCGCCGCCTGCTTGACCGGATCCCAGTCCGAGTCCTGCGAGCCGCGGGCCACATCGTCGACCGCGGCGCGGGTGACGGTGAACGGCACGCGCAGCTCGACCACCGGCAGCGCGGTGCGCAGCCGGGCGGTCACCCCGTCGGCCGGGGAGTCGATGCCCGCGGTGTGGCCGGTGCCCACCGCGGCCAGGCCGAGCCCGGACGGGCCGACGACGTCGACCACGCGGCGCCCGGCGATGTTGCGTTTGAAGGTGCGGGTGGCCTCCTCCTCGATCTCCGCCCAGGCGGCCGGGGTGATCGGGGCCAGTTCGCGATGCAGATTGTTCATCTCTAGCGGTCTCCTTACTTCAGGGCGCCGATACCCAGCGACCCGTCGGGGGCGCCGGTCGGTTCCGGTTCGGTGGTCTCGGGCGGATCGGTCACGGTGTCGTCGGCGGCGGTGATGTCGCCGCCGGGTCCGGCGGCGGGCGGGTCGTCGAGGAAGTCCTGGGAGGGGACGAAGAACAGGTTGCCGGTCACCGCGGTGGAGAAGTCCAGCAGTCGGTCGTAGTTGCCCGGCGGGTCGCCGAGGAACATGTTGCGCAGCATCTCCTCGAGCACCTCGGCGCGGTTCGCGTAGCCGATGAAGTAGGTGCCGCGCTCACCGCCGGCCGAGCCGAACGGCATGTTCGCCCGGTAGATGTCGAGCTCCTCGCCGTCGGCGCCGTCGATGTCGGTCAGCGCGACGTGCGAGTTGGTGGGCATCTCGTCCTCGCCGAGTTCGACGTCGTCGAGCTTGGTCCGGCCGATCACCCGCTCCTGCTCCTCGACCGAGATCTTCGCCCAGGCGTCGAGGTCGTGCAGGTACTTCTGCACGATCACATAGCTGCCGCCGGCGGTGTGGTCGTCGGCCTCGATCACCGTGGCGGCCGCGATGTCGTCGCCCTCGGGGTTCTCGGTGCCGTCGACGAAGCCGAGCAGGTTGCGCCGGTCGAAGTACTGGAAGCCGTGCACCTCGTCGACGGTGACCACGGCATCGCCGAACAACCCCATGACCTTGTCGGCGAGCTCGAAGCACACCCCGGCGTCGCGCGCCTGGACGTGCAGCAGCACATCGCCCGGGGTGGACGGCGCCTGGTGGCGGCCGCCGTCGAGGGCGATGAACGGATGGAGCTCACCGGGCGCGGGGGCGTCGAACAGCCGCGACCACACCGCCGCACCGAAGCCGATCACCACCTCGGGGGCGGCGTCGGGGCGCCGGAAGGTCAGCGAACGGCGCAGTCCGGCGATCTCACCGAGCGCGTCGCGCACCCGCTGCTCGCCGTCGGCCTCCACGGTCAGCACCAGGAAGATCGCGGCGGGCGTGAGCGGGGAGGTCACCGCCTGCGGGGCGGGGACGGAATCGGTGGCACCGGCCATGAACGCACTCCTTCGATCGGCGGTCGCATCGTCACGAGGGGAGCAGACCGTGCCCCCCACACCCTCATCGTATCGCCGCCGGTACACGGCCGGGTGTGACCTCTGTCCGACCCGACCGGGGCCGCAGGACGGTCCGGTCACAGGCGGCGGTGCCATGATGGGGCCATGGGCACCGATTCCTTCCTCATCGACACGGATTTCGACACCGGCGCCGACGCCGCGGGGCTGTGCGAGTTCATCGACGCCTCCCCGTCGCCGTTCCACGCCTGCGCCACCGTGGCCGCGCGGCTGACCGCCGCCGGGTTCACCGAGATCGTCGAGACCGATCCGTGGCCGCGCGAGCCGGGGCGCTACCTGCTGCGCCGCGCCGGATCCCTGGTGGCCTGGGTGTCGGCCGGCGACGACCCGACCCGGCCCTTCCGGGTGATCGGCGCGCACACCGACAGCCCGAACCTGCGCATCAAGCAGCATCCGGACGCCGAGCGGGCCGGCTGGCAGATGGTCGGCCTGGAGCCCTACGGCGGGGCGCTGGTGGCCACCTGGCTCGACCGCGACCTGGGGGTCTCGGGCCGGCTGGCCGTGCGCACCGACGCAGGTGTCGAGCACCGTCTGGTGCGCATCGATGACCCGGTGCTGCGGGTGCCGCAGCTGGCCATCCACCTGGCCGAGGAGCGCGGACAGTTCAAGCTCGATCCGCAGCGGCACCTGGACGCCGTGTGGGGCCTGGGCGCAGCCCCCGAGTCCTTCATCGGTCACCTGGCCGCGCAGGCCGGGGTGGCCGAGTCCGCGGTGCTCGGCTGGGAGGTGATGACCCACGATCTGACCCCCAGTGCGGTCACCGGGGTGTCGGGCGAACTGGTCTCCGCCCCGCGGCTGGACAACCTGGCCACCTGCTACGCCGGGCTCGAAGCCTTCCTGTCGGCCGCCGACCGGGCCGCGGCCGGGGAGACGACGGCGGATCCGGTGCTGGTGCTGTTCGACCACGAGGAGGTCGGCTCGATGTCCGAGCGCGGCGCCTTCTCCGACCTGCTCACCTCCACCCTGGAACGCACCGTGCTCGCCCGCGACGGGGACCGGGAGGACTATCTGCGGGCCCTGGCCGGCTCGCTCACGGTCTCCGGCGACATGGCGCACGCCACCCACCCCAACCACGCCGAACGGCACGAACCGGCGCACCGGATCGTCGCCGGCGGCGGACCGGTGCTCAAGGTCAACCAGAACCTGCGGTACGCCTCCGACGCCACCGGCGCGGCCGCATACGCGGCGGCCTGCGACAAGGCCGGGGTGCCGCTGCAGCGCTACGTGCACCGGGCCGACCTGCCGTGCGGATCGACGATCGGGCCGATCGCGGCCTCGCGCACCGGCATCGTCACCGTCGACGTCGGCGCCCCGCAGCTGGCGATGCACTCGGCGCGCGAGCTGATGGCGGCCGCGGACGTGCCGATGTACGCCGCATCACTGGCGGCGGTGCTGGTGTAGCGGTGAGCACACCGCCGCGGTGAGGTGCGAGCGACGGGCCGGGCACCGCTAAACTGACGGGTGCCACCGCACCGGCTTCTCGGGCGTCTCGGCGCACCGAGGCACCCGGCCCCCGGTGTCGGCCGCGGTGGCGGCGCAGCCGCCGCGCTGCGCACCACCCGCGAACGGAAGGGACACCACCCCGTGTCATCTGCAGACTCCTCCGCATCCCCCGCCGTGCCCGACACCGTCGACAACGCCGCGGCGACGCCGGATCAGGAGCAGCCGTACCTGCAGCTCGGACTCAAAGACGACGAGTACGCCCGGATCCGCGAGATCCTCGGGCGCCGTCCGACCGAGTCCGAATTGGCCGTCTACTCGGTCATGTGGAGCGAGCACTGCTCCTACAAGTCCTCCAAGGTGCACCTGCGCTACTTCGGTGAGACCACCACGAAGGAGATGGGCGAGAAGATGCTCGCCGGCATCGGCGAGAACGCCGGGGTGGTCGACATCGGCGACGGCTGGGCGGTGACGTTCAAGGCCGAGAGCCACAACAGCCCGTCCTACATCGACCCGTATCAGGGTGCGGCCACCGGCGTCGGCGGGATCGTGCGCGACATCATCGCCATGGGCGCCCGCCCGATCGCGGTGATGGACCAGCTGCGCATGGGGCCGGCCGAGGCGGAAGACACCCGGCGGGTGCTGCGCGGCGCGGTCGCCGGCATCGCCGACTACGGCAACACCCTCGGGGTGCCCAACATCGGCGGCGAGACCGTCTTCGACGCCTCGTACGCCGGCAACCCGCTGGTCAACGCGCTGTGCGTCGGTGCGATGCGCGCCGAGGACCTGCATCTGGCCTTCGCCTCGGGCGTGGGCAACCGGATCGTGCTGTTCGGCAAGCGCACCGGCCGCGACGGCATCGGCGGGGTGTCGGTGCTGGCCTCGGAGTCCTTCGACGAGGATCCGGACGAGGTGCCCGAGATCCAGAAGGGCGACCCGGCGCTGGAGAAGCTGGTGATCGAGGCCTCGCTGGAGGCGTTCGCCGCGGATCTGGTGGTCGGCATCCAGGACCTGGGCGGTGCGGGCCTGGCGTGCGCGACCTCGGAACTGGCCGCGGCCGGTTCGGGCGGGATGCACATCGTGCTCGACCGGGTGCCGGTCAGCGCCGAGAACATGACCGACGCCGAGGTGCTGTGCGCCGAGACCCAGGAGCGCATGTGCGCGGTCGTCGCGCCGGAGAACCTGGACGCGTTCCTGGCGATCTGCGACAAGTGGGGCGTGGAGGCCACCGACATCGGTGAGGTCACCGACGGGAAGACCCTGGTGGTGGAGTGGCACGGGCAGATCGTGCTCGACGCCCCGGCCCGCACCATCGCCGACGACGGCCCGGTCTACGAGCGCCCCATGACCCGCCCGGCCTACCTCGACGCGCTGAACGCCGACACCACCGCCGCGCTGGCCCGCCCGGCCGGGGGCGAGAAGCTGCGCGAGACGCTGCTGACGATGATCTCCGCGCCGCAGCTGGCCTCGCGCAAGTGGATCGTCGACCAGTTCGACCGGTATGCGCGCGGAAACACCGTGCAGGCCGAGGGCGCCGACGCCGGGGTGGTGCGCGTGGACGAGGAGACCGGGCGCGGCATCGCCGTCTCCGCGGACGCCTCGGGCCGCTACACCCAGCTCGACCCGTACCGCGGGGCGCAGCTGGCACTGGCCGAGGCCTACCGCAACGTCTCGGCCACCGGCGCGGAGCCGGCGGCGGTGACCAACTGCCTGAACTTCGGTTCTCCGGAGGATCCGGAGGTGATGTGGCAGTTCGCGCAGGCCGTGCGCGGGCTGGCCGACGGCTGCGCCGAGCTCGGCATCCCGGTCACCGGCGGCAACGTCTCGTTCTACAACCAGACCGGCGACACGGCGATCCTGCCGACCCCGCTGGTCGGTGTGCTCGGGGTGCTCGACGACGTGGCGCGCTCGACCCCGGTGGGGCTGGGCACCGAGCCGGGCGAATCGCTGATCCTGCTGGGGGAGACCCGCGACGAGTTCGACGGGTCGATGTGGGCGCAGATCGCCCACGACCACCTCGGCGGCACCGCCCCGCAGGTCGATCTGGCGTGCGAGAAGCTGCTCTCCCAGGTGCTGATCGCGGGCAGCCGCGACGGCATGGTCTCCGCGGCCCACGACCTGTCCGAGGGCGGCCTGGCCCAGGCGGTGGTCGAGGCGGCGCTGGCCGGACAGACCGGGGTGCGCCTGGTGCTGCCCGAGGGCTCCGACCCGTTCACCATGCTCTTCTCCGAATCGACCGGGCGCGCCCTGGTCGCGGTGCCGCGCACCGAGGAGCCGCGCTTCACCGCGATGTGCGAGGCGCGCGGCCTGCCTGCGGTGCGCATCGGCGTGGTGGATCAGGGCTCGACCGAGCTCGAGGTGCAGGGCCAGTTCACCGTTTCGCTCGACGAGCTGCGCGACCGGCACGAAAAGACCCTGCCGGCGCTGTTCGACTAGACGGTGGCACGCGGTCAGGCGCCCGACCCGGCGCAGACGCGGGAGGCGGTGGCGGCCGTGGCCGACAGGCTGCGCGGCGACACCGTCCCCGCGCCGCCGACCGTCCCACCGCGCTGTGACC
>JAJYRZ010000008.1 GCA_021793835.1 Actinomycetes bacterium
GCGCGCCACCTCCAGCAGCGCGTCGTCGTCGCCGTCGCCGGGCACCTCCGGTCCGCCGTGGCGGCCGTAGGACAGGCGCAGCAGTCCGGGCGCCTGCCGATCGATCCCGCCGCCCGGCGCGGCGGCGAGGTGCGGCCATTTCCGGCTCGACAGGGTGCAGGCCTTGGCGGCCAGGTCCTGGCCGGTCGTCGCGGCGAGCACCCCGGAGGCCGCGGGCAACGTATCGGCCCCTTCCACGGCGAGCGCCACCAGCGCCACCGAGGCGACCGGGATGCGGGCGGCCTCGGCGGCCGCGCCTGCGGCCGGACCGGCCAGCAGTGCCGCGGCCTGCGGTGCGGGCACGGCCAGCACCACCGCGTCGGTCTCGCCGACCGGGTCGACCCGCCAGCCACGACCTGTGCGGGTGAGCGCGGTGACCGCGGTATCGGTGATCACCCGGGCCCCGGCCGCGCGGATCAGCGCCTCGATGAGCGTGCGGTAGCCGCCGCGCAGCGCGCCGAACACCGGCGCCCCGCCCGCGGCGGGCCGATGCGCGGCCACGGCCGCGGACAGGCTCGGCGCCCCGCCGTCGAGCGCCGCTGCGAGCTGCGGCAGCGCGGCGCGCAGCCCGATGCCGTCGGCCGGTCCGGAGTAGACCCCGCCGAGGAGCGGTTCGACCAGGGCGTGGACCACGGCCGGGCCGAAGCGGTCGGCCACCAGCGCCCCGATCGACGGATCGGCGCCCGGGGCCCAATCGAGCGCTCGGGACCGTTCGGCGTCGATGCGGTCGCGCTCGGCCACGGTGAGCAGCCCCGCCAGGCCGTCACCGGAGGCGGGCAGTCCCATCACGGTCCCGCCGGGCAGCGGCACCTGCCGTCCGCGCAGCCGGATCAGCGGCCGGAAGTCCCCGGGCGTGACCACCTGCGCGCTCAGGCCCAGTTCGGCCAGCAGCGCCGGCATCTCGGGCCGGCGCGCGACGAAGGCTTCCGCACCGACGTCGAACGCCCGGCCCGCCAGGTCCACCGTGCGCAGCACCCCGCCGAGTCGGCGCGAGGCCTCCACGATCGTGATCTGCGCGCCGGGCCCGAACGTCCGGCGTACCCGGTGGGCGGCGGCCAGGCCGCTGATCCCACCGCCGACGACCGTGATGCGGGGGCCGGGCCCGCTCACCGGTCGTGCACGTGCGCGACCAGGCGGGTGATCGCATCGGCGTCGGTGTCGGGCAGCACCCCGTGGCCGAGGTTGAAGATGTGGCCGGTCGCGCCGAGCTCACGGGCCCGATCCGCCGCGGCCAGCACCAGATCGGCGCGGTCTGCCACCGTCTGCGCATCGGCGAACAGGGTCGCCGGATCCAGGTTGCCCTGCAGCACCATGCCCGGACCCACCCGGCGGGCGGCGTCGTCGAGCGGGATGCGCCAGTCCACCCCGATCACCTCGGTGCCCACCGAGGCCATGTCGGCCAGCAGCTCCCCGGTACCGACCCCGAAGTGGATGCGCGGCACGCCCGCATCGGCGACCGCGGCGAACACCCGCTCGGTGTAGGGGCGCACGAACTCCCGGTAGTCGGCCAGGGTCAGGGTGCCGGCCCAGGAGTCGAACAGCTGCACCGCGTCCACCCCGGCCGCCAGCTGGGCGCGCAGGGAGGTGATCGTGTCGATGGTCAGCCGGTCCATCAGCCGGTGCCAGATCTCGGGGGCGCCGAACATCATCGCCTTGGTGCGCTCGTGGTTACGGCTCGGTCCGCCCTCGACCAGGTAGGAGGCCAGGGTGAACGGGGCTCCGGCGAAACCGATCAGCGGGGTGGTGCCCAGTTCGGTCAGCAGCAGGCCGATCGCCTCGGAGACCGGGGCGACCTGGTCGGCGTCCAGGGCCGGCAGCGCGTCGACCTGTGCGGCGCTGCGCACCGGCTCGTCGACCACCGGGCCGACCCCGGGGACGATGTCCAGGCCGACCCCGGCCGCCTTGAGCGGCACGACGATGTCGGAGAACAGGATCGCCGCGTCCACGTCGTGGCGCCGGACCGGCTGGGCGGTGACCTCGCACACCAGTGCCGGATCGAAGCACGACTCCAGCATGTTCGTGCCGGCCCGGATCTCGCGGTACTCCGGCAGCGAGCGTCCGGCCTGACGCATGAACCACACCGGGGTGCGGCTGGGGGTGGCGCCGCGCGCGGCGGCCAGGAACGGGGCGTCGGTCAGGTCACGGCGGACCTCGGCGCCCAGCGCAGCGGGGATCTCGGTCATCGATCGGTCTCCTTGAAAACGGCGGTGCGCATCGGTCCGGTCCGCTCCTCCCGCACCGCCGTCGGGACACGCACCTTCGCCGCTCGGTCGGCGACGGCCGCCAAGGGTAGCCAGATTTCCGGGGCCGCGACCGGCGCGCCTCCCCACCTCGGCCGACCCACCGGTCTAGCGTCCCGTTTGTGACCACTTCCGAGCCTTCGGCACAGCCCGCCGCTTTTCGTGACGCCGTCGCCTCGATGGACGCCGCCCGCGTCCGGCCCGAGATCGTCGTCGGGCCGATCCGGCCGCCCGGGCGCCTGGCCCCCTACAGTCACGCCCTCGGCGCGGAGGTCAGCGCGGCCGAACCCGGCGATCCCGAACGCACCGTCACCAGCGCGTTCGGCCGGCTGATCCTGCTGCACGATCCGGACGGCGGTGAGGGCTGGGGCGGGACGTTCCGCCTGGTCGCCTACATCCAGACCGAGGTCGAATCCGCGCAGGCCGTCGACCCGCTGCTGCCCGAGGTCGCCTGGAGTTGGCTGACCGAGGCCCTCGAGGCGCGCCGGACCGCCCGCGATGCGCTCGGCGGCACCGTCACCGCGACCGGGTCGATGCGGTTCGGTGACATCGGCGGTCCCGAGCGGGCGCACCAGCTCGAGCTGCGGGCCTCGTGGACGGCGCTGGAGACCGACCTGACCGCGCACGTCGAGGCGTTCGCCGACCTGTTGGCCTCGGCCTCCGGGTTGCCGCCGGTCGGGGTCACCGCGCTGGGCTGACCCCCTCCGCCACCCGCCCCGCCTGCTCGCGCACCGCGGCCAGGAACCGCTCGGTGTAGGCGACGACGGGGATCGTGCGCGAGGACAGGAACACCTCGAAGGCGTGCTGGGCGCCGGCGAGCTCGGCGTAGCAGACCGGCGCCTGGGACACTTCGCGCAGTCGCCGGACGAACTCGCGTGCCTCGGCCACCGGGACCAGCGAATCGAACTTCCCGTGCACCACCAGCATCGGCGGGGCGTCGGCGCGCAGCCGCGCCAGCGGGGACGCGGCCCGGTAGTCCTCCGGGTAGCGGGCGCCTTTGCCGAGCACCAGCTTCGACAGCGCCGAACGCACCCGGGCGACGGTGTTGGGGATCTTCGTCTCGCCTTCGAAGTCGTAGACCCCGTAGAAGGGCACCGCGGCCTGCACCGAGGTGTCGACGTCTTCGAAACCGGGCTGATACTGCGGATCGTTCGCGGTCAGCGCCGTCATCGCGGTCAGGTGTCCGCCGGCCGAACCGCCGGTGACGGCCAGAAACGACGGGTCCGCCCCGATCTCCTCCGCGTTCTCCCGGATCCAGGCGATGGCGCGCTTGACCGCGATCAGATGCTCGGGCCACACGGCCTTGGGCGAGAGCGGATAGTTGATCGCCACGCACACCCAGCCGCGCGAGGCCAGATGCTGCATCAGCGGCAGCCCCTGCTGCCGCTTGTCGCCGATCACCCAGCCGCCGCCGTGGATCTGCAGCAGCACCGGCGCGCCCGGCGGGGTGTCGGCGCTGCGGTAGACGTCCAAGGTGGTGCGGCGCCCACCCGGTGCGTACTGCCGGTTCCCGATCCGCGTCACCCCCGGCAGGGTCATCCGGAACGGGTTGACCAGTCGGCGCCAGGGCACCGCCCGATCCACCGGCCCGAGCCGATCGTCCAGGTCGGCCACGGCCTGCGCGCCGAGCCCCTCGGCCAGCGCCCGGTCCATCGTCTCGGCCGCCGTGCGCGCGATGCGCAGCGCCGCCCCGAGCCCGACCAGCGAGCCGGCACCGAGCGCCAGGCCGATCCTGGACCTGCGGTCGGTCAGGCCGTGACGGGCCAGGTGGACGGTGTTGTCCACGGCCGCGGCCGCCATCAGCTGCGGGGCGAGCTCACCGGCCAGCCAGCCGGAGAAGAAGCTCACCGGCGACAGCGGCATGCCCGGTAGCGGGCGCAGCACGTTGGCGGTCACTGCCGCGAGCGCGGCCTGGCGGAGGAGGTATCGGTCGGGCATGCCTCGACGGTAACCGGAACCGCGGTGCGATTCGAGGTCTCCGGCGACTCGACCCCCGCGCGGCATTACCGATTCGGTGGACCCGCCGATCCGCGCGCGGGTTACGATCCACACCATGGAACGCCTCAGTGGTCTGGATGCCAGTTTCCTGTATCTGGAGACCTCGTCACAGTTGCTGCATGTCTGTGGGTTGATCAAGGTCGACCCCGACACCGTCGAGGGCGGCTACACCTTCGACAAGATGAAAGCCGAGCTCGCACGGCGGATGGCCGCGATGCCCGGCTTCCGGCGCAAGCTGCAGGACTCGTTTTTGAACCTGGACCACCCCGTGTGGGTCGATGCCGACGACTTCAACATCGACCACCACTTCCACCGGGTCGCCGTGCCCGCCCCCGGTGACGACGCCGAACTGTCGCGTATGGCCGCGGACATCGCCGGCAAGCCGCTCAACCGCACCCGCCCGCTGTGGGAGATGTGGGTGATCGAGAACCTGGCCGACGGCAACATCGCGATCATGTCGAAGATGCACCACGCCACCGTGGACGGCATCACCGGCGCGAACATGATGTCGCAACTGTGCGGGCTGACCCCGGAGGCGCCGCCCAACGATCCCGAGCTGGTCGCCCAGGGCTCGGGCGGGGCCAACACGGTCTCGCTCGCCGCCGAAGGGGTGTTCAACTTCGCCCGCCGTCCGCTGAGGCTGCTGCAGATCCTGCCCGAGACCGTGGCCGTGGTGCCGCGCTGGATCGGCCGGGCCCGCCGCGGCCGGGCGATGCCGACCCCGTTCAGCGCCCCGCGCACCCGGTTCAACGCGACCATCACCGCGGCCCGCTCGATCGCCTACGACCAGGTCTCGCTCGACGATGTGAAGAAGGTCAAGAACGTCTTCGGCACCAAGGTCAACGACGTGGTGCTGGCCATGGTCGCAGGCGGCCTGCGCAAGTACCTCGAATCCCACGACGAGCTGCCCGAGACCCCGCTGGTGGGCATGATCCCGGTCTCGGTGCACGGCCAGTCCGATCGGCCCGGCACCAACCAGGTCACCGGCATGTTCACCGACCTGGCCACCAACATCGACGATCCGGTCGCCCGGCTGCGCTACATCGCCGATCACACCGACATCGCCAAGGAGCACAAGGACGCCATCAGCGCCTCGCTGATGCAGGACTGGGCCACCTTCGCCAGCCCCAACACCTTCGGTCTGGCCATGCGCGCCTACGCCCGGCTGCGCCTGCCCGACCGGCACCCGGTGGTGCACAACCTGGGCATCTCCAACGTGCCGGGCCCGCCGTTCCCGCTGTACTTCCTGGGCGCGAAGATCACCGCGATGTACCCGCTCGGCCCGGTCTTCCACGGGGCGGGACTCAACGTCACGGTGATGTCGCTCGACGGCAAGCTCAACGTCGGGCTCATCGCGGCCAAGGAACTGGCCCCGGACCTGTGGAACCTGGTCGAGTCGATGGTCGAGGCGCTGGGCGACCTGGTCGCCGCCGCCGATGCGGCCGAGACCGCAGACCAGATCAGCGGTTGACCCCGGACGTCACACCACTGCCGGCACCCCGCGAGGGCGTGCCGGCAGTGGTGTCCACCGACCGTGAACTCGCGGCCGCGGTCGACCGGCTGGCCGCCGGCACCGGACCGGTGGCCGTGGACACCGAACGCGCCTCGGGCTTCCGCTACCACCAGCGCGCCTATCTGGTGCAGCTGCGGCGGGCCGGTTCGGGCACCGTGCTGCTCGACCCCGTCGCCGTCGACGACGTGTCCGCGCTGGCCGATCTGCTCGGCGGGCTGGAGTGGATCCTGCACGCCGCCGATCAGGACCTGCCGGCGCTCGCCGAACTCGGCATGGCCCCGGACTGGTTGTTCGACACCGAACTGGCCGGTCGCCTCCTCGGCTACGAGCGGGTGAACCTGGCGGCCCTGATCGCCGCCGAACTCGGTTACGGACTGGCCAAGGGCCACGGCGCCGCAGACTGGTCCAAACGTCCCTTACCGGCCGACTGGCTGAACTACGCGGCGCTCGACGTCGAGCTGCTCATCGAGCTGCGCGAAGCGCAGATCAAACGGCTCGCCGCCGAGGGCAAGATGGAGTGGGCGGCCCAGGAGTTCGAGTACGTGCGCACGGCCCCTCCCCCGGCCCCGCAGACCGACCGGTGGCGTCGGACCTCGAAGCTGCACACCGTGCGCGGGGCCCGGAAGCTGGCTGCGGTGCGCGAACTGTGGCACGCCCGTGACGATCTGGCCCGCGAGCTCGACCGCGCGCCGGGCCGGGTGCTGCCCGATTCGGCGATCATCGACGCGGCCGTGCGCGATCCGCTCACGGTCGAGGAGCTGACCGAACTGCCGGTGTTCAGCGGTCCGCGCCAGCGGCGCCGGGCACCGGTGTGGTCGGCTGCGCTGGCCCGGGCCCGGGCCCTGCCCGAATCGGAGCTGCCGCGCAAAGAGGCGGCCCCGTCCGGTCCTCCGCCGCCGAACCGCTGGAAGCGGTCCTCGCCCGAGGCCGCGGAGCGGTTGACGGTGGTGCGCGCCGAACTCGAGCGGGTCGGCGACGAGGTGACGGTGCCGCCGGAGAATCTGTTGGCCCCGCGCCTGGTGCGCCGATTGGGCTGGGAGGGCCTGCCCGCCCCGGTGGCCGGCGGCGGAGAGGACCCGGTCGATCGGCTCGACCGGATGCTCGCCGAGGCCGGTGCCCGGCCGTGGCAGCGCGCGCTGACCGCCGCACCGTTGGCCGCGGCGCTGGACTCCGTCACCTAAGCCCCGGACTCACCGCATACGTGGGCCGCGGGGCGGTCGCGCCCCGCGGTCGTCACGTATCTGCCGTCTGCCTCCCGCCCCGCCCCGGCGCGGTGAGTGCTACGCGATCTCGGCGCTGCTGAGCGCAGCCTCGAGGGCGCCGGTCTGATCGATCCGGGCGAATCGGCCCGCGATGTCGCGGGCGAGCCCGTCACCGGTCAGGCCGAGGCGTTCGAGGATGGCACCGCGATCGGCGTGGTCGAGGAACTCCTGCGGCACCCCGCGCACCAGCACCGGCACGTCGACCTCCGCGTCCTGCAGGGCGGCCGAGATCGAGGAGCCGATCCCCCCGTGCACCCCACCGTCCTCGACGGTGACCACCAGGCGGTGGCGGCGGGCCGCATCGGTGACCTCGGCGGGCACGGGCAGCACCCAGCGCGGGTCGATCACGGTCACCCGCAGGCCCTGGCGGGTGAGCTGCTCGGCCGCGGCGAGCCCGCGCGCGGCGAAACTGCCGATGGTCACGATCAGCACGTCCGCCGGGCCGACGTCGTCGGGTTCGGCGAGCACGTCGACCGTGCCCTGGCGGCGCAGGGCCGGCACCGCGGCGGGCACCGCGCCCTTGGGGAACCGGATCGCCGACGGTCCGTCGGTGATCGCCAGCGACTCGTCGAGCTCCTCGGTCAGGGTGTCGGCATCACGCGGGGCGGCGATGCGCATGCCCGGCACGATGCCCATCAGCGACATGTCCCACACGCCGTTGTGCGAGGCCCCGTCGGTGCCGGTGACACCGGAGCGGTCGAGCACGAGTGTGACGGGCTGGTCGAGCAGGGCCGCGTCCATCAGCAGCTGGTCGAAGGCCCGGTTCAGAAACGTCGAGTAGACCGCGACGACCGGCTTGAGTCCGCCGAGGGCGAGCCCGGCGGCCGAGGCCACCGCATGCTGTTCGGCGATGCCGACGTCGAAGAACCGGTCCGGGAAGCGCTGGGCGAACGGGGTCAGCCCGGTCGGTCCGGGCATGGCCGCGGTGATCGCCACGATGTCCTCGCGCTCGGCGGCGCGGGCGATCAGATGGTCGGAGAACACCGAGGTCCAGTCCGGTTTGGGTGCCGACTTCGGCTTACCGGTGACCGGATCGATCACCCCGGTGGCGTGCATCTGGTCGGCCTCGTCGTTCTCGGCCGGCGCATAGCCCATGCCCTTGCGGGTGACCGCGTGCACGATGACCGGGCCGCCGAACTCCTTGGCCCGGCGCAGCGCGTCCTCCATCGCCGGCAGGTCGTGGCCGTCGATCGGCCCGAAGTACTTCAGCCCCAGGTCGGTGAACAGCACCTGCGGGTTGATCATGTCCTTGAACCCGGCCTTGACCCCGTGCAGCACCTTGTAGGCGGCCTCCCCGACCACCGGGGTGGAGCGCACCACCTTGCGGCCCGACTCCAGGGCCCGCTCGTAGCCGGGCTGCAGCCGCAGCCCCGCCAGATGCTGGGCGACCCCGCCGATGGTGGGCGCATAGGACCGTCCGTTGTCGTTGACCACCACCACCAGGGAGCGGTCGGCGCCGTCGGCGATGTTGTTCAGCGCCTCCCAACACATGCCGCCGGTCAGCGCGCCGTCACCGACCACGGCGACCACGGACCGTTCGGACCGGCCGGTGAGCTGATGGGCCTTGGCCAACCCGTCGGCGTACGACAGGGCGGCAGAGGCGTGCGAGGACTCGGCCCAGTCGTGCGCGGACTCGGCCCGGCACGGGTAGCCGGACAGCCCGCCCTCCTGGCGCAACTGATCGAATCCGTCCTTGCGGCCGGTGACGATCTTGTGCACATAGCTCTGGTGGCCGGTGTCGAAGACGATCGGTTCGGTGGGCGAGTCGAACACCCGGTGCAGGGCGAGGGTCAGTTCGACCACACCGAGGTTCGGGCCCAGATGCCCACCGGTGGCCGCCACCTTGTCGATCAGAAACTGACGGATCTCCGCAGCGAGGGCGACCATCTCATCCGAGGTCAGTCCGCGCAGATCCGCCGGGCTCTGAACGCGGTCGAGCACGTTCATCAGTGCCGTCCCTCCCTTGGCTCACCGGGTCGTGTCGTCACAGTCTACGGGTGCGGCCGCTCCTCGGCCGCCTCCCGGGGCGCGGCGCCGCCCGATCCGCTCACGGTGTGAGCAGCGCCAACGCCTCGAAGTGGTGCGTGAGCGGGAACGCGTCGAACGCGCGCAGGCCCTGCACCGCCATCCCCTCTCGACGGTACAACCCCAGGTCGCGGGCGAAGGCCGCCGGATCACAACCGATGTGGATCACCGGTCCGCGCGCGGCCGCCGCGACCGCGCGGGCCACCTCGGCGCCGGCGCCGGAGCGCGGCGGATCGAGCACGATCAGCTCGGCCCCGTCCGAGCCGTGGTCGGCCAGGAACCGTTCCACCCGGGCGGCGACGAACCCGATCTGCGGCTGATCGGTCAGCGCCGCCCGGCCCGCGTCCAGTGACTGCGGGGCGGATTCGACCACCGTGACCTGTCCGGCCCCGCCGACCGCGCCCGCCAGCGGCACGGCCAGCACCCCGGCCCCGCCGTACAGGTCCCAGGCCGTCCCGCCCGGAGTCGGGGGTGCCCAGTCGGCGACCTGCGTGCGGTAGGCGGCCGGGGCGTCGCGGTGGGCCTGCCAGAAGCCGCGTGGATCGAGCGACCAGGTGCGCCCTGCGACCCGGCGCACCACCTGCCCGTCGCCCTCGATCGTGCGGGCCCGGCGCGGCCCGGCCGCGGCCGCCCGGCGCGCAGCGGTGGCCCGCCGGGATCCGCCCCGGCCGCCGCGGCGCGGCCGGGCCGGGGCCAGTTCGACCACGTGCCGGTCGCCGTCGTCATCTAAGACCACCAGCACCTCGGCCCCGGGGGTGAACTCATACCGCCCCAGTCCGTCGACCAGGCCGGTGGCGAACTGGGCGCATTCGGTGCCCGGGACGACACGGGTGCTGCGGTAGCCGCGCCGGCCCAGGCGCCCGCGGGCGTCGACGGCGAGCCGGGCGCGGGTGCGCCAACCGGTCACCGCGCCGTCACCGAGCGGCGCGACCTCCACCGGCTCGTCGATCCCGGCCAGGTGCGCGAGCTGACCGCGCAGCACCTCGGTCTTCAGTCGCCGTTGAGCCTCGGGGCTCGCGTGGGACAGGTCGCAGCAGCCCGCCCCGCCCACGCCGCCGTGCGGGCACAGCGGATCGATCCGGTCCGGGGAGGCGCGCAGCACCTCGATCGTCTCGGCCCGGGCGAAGGATCCGCCCTTGTCCTCGGTGATCTGTGCGCGCACCCGTTCCCCGGGCAGGGCGTGGCGCACCAGCACCACCCGGCCGTCGTGCCGGGCGATGAACACCCCGCCGTGGCCGATCGAGGCGATCTCGAGTTCGAGCACCGCCCCTGTGCCCGCGTCCGTGTCGATGCTCACCGATCCGCCTCCCGTGCCTGGGACTATCGTCCGCCGTCGTCTTCGGCGCCGTCGTCGTATCCGTCACCGTCTGCGCCGCCGGGCCGCGCCGCGCGGGCTCCGCGCCGCCCGGTCGGGGCGAGCTGCCAGGGCACCGAGGTGACCATCACCCCGCGTTGGAACAGCAGGCGGGATTTGATGCGCAGCGCGCTCTGATTGTGCAGCACCTGCTCCCACCACCGGCCGACCACGTACTCGGGGATGACCACCATCACCACATCGCGCGGCGCCGCGGCCCGCAGTCGGCGCACGTATTCGCCCACCGGCGGGGCGATGAGCCGATACGGCGATTCGAGCACCTTCAGCGGCAGCGCCATCTCGCCGTCCTCCCAGGCCTTGCGCAGCGCCGCGGTCTCGCGCTGATCGACGTCGACGGTGACGGCCTCGAGCCGGTCGGGCCGGATGGCGCGCGCATAGGCCAGGGCGCGCAGGGTGGGTTTGTGCAGGCGGGAGACCAGCACCACGGTGTGGATGCGGCTGGGCAGCACGGGGCTGAATCCGGCCGGGTCGAGCTGCGCGGCGATCGCCCGGTAGTGCCGGCGGATCGCCTCCATGATCGTCATCAACGCCGCCATGAGCACCAGCACCACCCAGGCCCCGGCGGTGAACTTGGTGATCAACACGATCGCCAGCACCAGGCCGGTGACCACCGCGCCGAGCGCGTTGACCGCGCGTGCGCGCCGCATGCGCCGCCGCTCCCCGACCGTGACCGTGGTCAGCGCCCGGTTCCAGTGCCGGACCATGCCGATCTGTCCGGCGGTGAAGGCGAAGAACACCCCGACGATGTACAGCTGGATCAGCCCCGTCACCGAGGCCTTGGCACCGATGATCAGAAGCGCTGCGGCGACCGCGAGCGCGACGATGCCGTTGCTCAGCGCCAGCCGCCCGCCCCGGGTGTGCAGCTGGGCGGGCAGATAGCCACGCTCGGCCAGCACCGAGGCGAGCACGGGGAAGCCGTTGAAGGCGCTGTTGGCGGCGAACAGCAGGATCAGCGCGGTCACCGACACCACCAGGTAGAAACCGGGCGGGAAGTCGGCGAACACCGCCTGGGCGAGCTGGGCGACCATGGTCTGCTGCCGGTAGCCCTCGGGCGCGCCGACCAGCTGGGTGGCCGGGTCCGCGGCGATCTTCACCCCGGCCCGGTCGGCGAGCACGATCATCGACAGCAGCAGCGAGATCGTCACCACCGCGAGCGCGGTCAGGGTGGTCGCGGCGTTGCGCGCCTTGGGTGGGCGCAGGCTCGGCACCGCGTTGCCGATCGCCTCCACCCCGGTCAGCGCCGAGGAACCGGAGGCGAAGGCCCGCGCGAGCACCAGCACCAGGGCGAGCCCGGTCAGATCGCCGCCGGTGCCCACCAGCCCGAAGTCGGCCGATTCGGCGCGCAGTTCGGTGCCGCGGACGAACACCTCGAACAGTCCCCACACCAGCATCCCGGCCAGGGTGATGACGAACAGGTAGGTCGGTACCGCGAACACCGCACCCGCCTCGCGCACCCCGCGCAGGTTGATCGCGGCGATCACCGCGACCGCGAGCACCGCGAACAGCACCCGGTGCCGGTCGATCACCGGTACGGCCGCCCCGATGTTCGATACCGCGGCCGCCACCGACACCGCGACGGTGAGCACGTAGTCGACCATCAGCGCCGCGGCCACCAGCAGCCCGGCGCGCGGGCCCAGATTGGTCGCGGCCACCTCGTAGTCGCCGCCGCCGGACGGATAGGCGCGCACGTTCTGCCGATAACCGGCCACCACCACGGCCAGCACGATCGCCACCGCGATCCCCACCCACAGGGTGAAGGTGTAGGCCGAGAGCCCGGCCACCGACAGCACCAGGAAGATCTCCTCGGGCGCATACGCGGTCGAGGAGATCGCATCGGAGGCCAGCACCGGCAGCGCGACGCGTTTGCGCAGCAGAGCGCGCGGTTCGGCGTCGGAGCGGTAAGGACGCCCCAGCAGCAGCCGTTTGACGGCGGTGGGCAGCGTGGACACCCCGCCCAGGGTAGGCCTGTCGGGCCGTGAGATGAAGCCCGGACCCGCGTTGTACCGTGCGAGGACCGGTGAGCGCAGATCCGGCACAGGAACCCGAACCGTGAGCGAGGCCAGGATGCAGGTGGTGGTGATGGGCTGCGGCCGGGTCGGTGCCGCACTGGCCACGGCGATGCGCGCCGACGGCCACCGGGTGACGGTGATCGACCGCGACCCGCAGGCCTTCGACCGGCTGCCCGAGGACTCGGGCTGCACCACGGTGGTCGGCCACGGCTACCGCCGCGAGGTGCTCATCGAGGCCGGGATCGAGCGGGCCGGCGCCTTCGCCGCGGTCACCAGCGGCGACAACTCCAACATCATCGCCGCCCGCATCGCCGACGAGGTGTTCGCGGTGCCGAAGGTGGTCGCCCGGATCTACGACGCCAAACGGGCCCGGGTGTACGAACGCCTCGGTGTGCCCACGGTGGCGACGGTGCCGTGGACCACCGAGCGGCTGCGCCACGCGCTGCTCGGCGACACCGCGCCCGAGCAGTGGGAGGACCCGACCGGTTCGGTGACGGTGCTGGCGCTGACCCCGCACAGCGACTGGGTGGGCCGGCCGCTGGCCGACCTCGAGGCGGGCCTGCAGGTGCGGGCCGCGTTCGTGATCCGGTTCGGCGCCGGCGTGCTCCCCGCCGCGCGGACCCGTATCCAGGACGAGGACACCGTCTACGTCGCCGCCCCGCGCGAGCGGGTCGCCGAGGTGCTGGCACTGGCGGCCGCGCCCCCGACGCCGAGGGAGCCGTAGACATGCCTGCACCTATGACCGCGGCCGGCAGCGGCCGCCTGCAGGTGGTGATCGCCGGGGCCGGCGCGGTCGGCCGGGCCATCGCCACCGAGCTGACCGAAAGCGGCCACCGGGTGCTGCTGATCGACCGGGACGCAGCCCGCATCGCCCCCGACGCGGTGCCGGCGGCGCGCTGGCTGCGCGGGGACGCCTGCGAGCTCGATCTGCTCGAACGCATCGAACTGCACACCGCCGACGTGGTGGTCGCCGCCACCGGTGACGATCGGGCGAACCTGGTGCTGAGCCTGCTGGCCAAGGTCGAGTTCGCGGTCGGCAAGGTGGTGGCCCGGGTCAACGACCCGGCCGAAGAGTGGCTGTTCGACGCCACCTGGGGCGTCGATGTGGCGGTCTCGGCCCCGCAGATGATCTCGGCGCTGATCGAGGAGGCCGTCAACGTCGGCGACCTGGTGCACCTGATGAGCCTGCGTCAGGGCGCGGCCGATCTGGTGGAGGTGACCCTGCCGGAGGACACGGCGCTGGCGGGCAAACCGGTGCGCCGACTCGAGCTGCCGCGCGATGCGGTGCTCACCGCGATCCTGCGGGAGGGCCGGGTGCTGGCCCCGCAGCCCGACGATCCGCTCGAGGGCGGCGACGAACTGTTGTTCGTCACCGCGGCCGATGTGCGTGATGCGCTACGGCTCGCGCTGCGTCTGCCCGTCACCGGGCAGGGCTGACCGGCCCGGGCCGGTCTCGCCCACCGCTGCGCCGTCCGCGCCGGGCGTCGGCGGCGCCGGCTCGCCCGCCTGCTCTGCCGCCTCCGGCGGCGTCGCGGCCGCATCGGGTGCTTCCGCGCCGGGCGGCACCGCGCCTCCGGCCCGGTCGGTGGGGTCTTCGGCCTGCGGTCCCGGGTCGGTGGCGGCGATGACGGCCGCATCGGCCCGGCGGATCGCCCACACGGTCACGGCCATCGCCACCACCGCCAGCGGCCAGCCCATCGCGATCCGCGCCACCGCCAACCAGCCGGTGCGATCGGAGTCGTAGAGCTGGTTCTGCACCAGGTAGCGGCCGACGAAGACGGCCGTCCACGCCACGGTCGCCAGGTCGTAGGCGGTGCGCGCGCGGGCCGCATCGCGCCACTTGCCGCCCGTGCCGTTGAGTGCGCCCCAGATCACCCCGACCAGCGGGCGCCGGATGAGGATCGACAGGGCGAACACCCCGCCGTAGAGCAGCGAGGTGTAGATGCCGAACAGGAAATAGCCCTTGGCGTCCCCGGTGCGGTAGGCGATGAACGCCGAGATGCCTACCCCGAAGAACCCGGTGATCGCCGGCTGCAGCTTCGCGCCGGTGAGCAGGCGCCACAGCAGGATCACGGTCGCCGCGCCCAGTGCGCTCCACAGCGCGACGGTCAACCCGAACACGGCGTTGACCGGCACGAACACCAGGATGGGGACGGTGGAGTAGATCAGGCCCGAGATCCCGCCGACCTGCTCTAACAGGCTCTCCTGCTGCTGTTGGCTCACCCCACGAGGGTGCCACATCGCCCGGCGCGCGGCCGGTCAGTGGTCGCCGAGCGCGTAGTCGGGGTTGTAGAGCACCTTCCGGCCCGCCCGCAGCCCGAGTCGGCCGCGCACGGTCAGCCACCGGCCCGGTTCGATGCCCGGCACCGCGCGCCGTCCGAGCCAGAGCACGTCCACGGCCTCGGTGCCGTCCCACAGTTCGGCCGTGAGCACCGCGGGCAGCGGCCTGGGTGCGGTCTCGAGCACCCGGATCCGGCCGGTGACCGTGACCATCGTGCCCGGCACCAGTTCGGCGGCCGCCCACCCGTGTTCGGCGCGCACCGCGGCCGCGATCTCATCGGCGTCGAGTTCGCTGACCTGTGCGGTCAGCCCGCGGGTCAGTCGGCGCAGGCGCGGTCTGGGCACCATCGCACAAGGCCCCTTCCCCGTCGATCATCGGCGCACCGCCCGGCGGACCGCCGACGACGCGAGGTCTCGATGGTAGGCGCGCATACCGGGCGCGGGGAACCCGGCCTGCGCGTGCGCGCGCCCGCGCGCTCGGGCACGATCGACCACGTGACCGATCCGACTCCCCCGCTCCCCCGGCCTGCTGCGGACACCACCGCGGTGCTGCTGCCCGGCACCGGTTCGGACGCCGATTTCGTCTCCCGTGCGCTCGGCCCCCTGGCCGCGTGGATCGCGACCCGTGTCGTCGCCGTCCAGGCCGAGCACGGCCGTCTGACCGAGTCGTATCGGCGCGCCCTCGACGAGGCCGCGGCCGACGGCCCGGTGCTGGTGGCCGGGGTGTCGATCGGGGCGATGATCGGCGCCCGCTGGGCACGCGAGCGGCCCGAGTCGCTCACCGGTCTGATCGCCGCGATGCCGGCCTGGTGCGGGGACCCCGAACCGGCCCCGGCCGCGGCCAGTGCCCGCCACACCGCGCATCTGCTCGACCACACCGGGCTGCCGGCCACCATCGCCGCGATGCGGGCCGGATCGCCGCCGTGGCTGGCCGACGAGCTGGCCCGCTCCTGGACCGCGCTCGGCGACGGACTGGCCGCAACGATGCGCGAGGCCGGCGCCCACCACGCGATCGAGGCGCACGAGCTCGCCGGGATCACGGCACCGACGGTGGTCGTCTCGGCGACCGACGATCCGCTGCATCCGCTCACGGTCGGCCGGGCGTGGGCCGCGCATCTGCCGCGGGCGCGGCTGGCCACCTTCACCCTCGACGAGCTCGGCGCTGATCCGGCCGTGCTGTCCGACCGCGGCGCCCGGGCCTGGCACCGGGTCATCGCCGACCACCCCGCACGGTGACGGCGCAGCGGGCGGATCAGTCCGTCTTCTTGTCCTGCTGACGCTTACCGAGCTGCTGCAGGGCCGAGCCCTGCGGATTGCGGCGCAGCGCGGCGGGCGCCTCGCCCTGCCCACCGGCCGGATCGGCCCCGCCCGGGGCCTGCTGTGCCGGGGTCTGCTGCTGCGGGGCCGGCGCCTCCTCGGCCTGCTGCGCAGGCGTGGGCTCGGCCGCGGCGGCACCGGCGGCCGCACGCTCGGCGTCCGAGGTCCGCTCACCGGTGGCGCCGAGCGCCTGACGCATCTGGGCCTGGCGGGCGGCCAGCTGGCGCATCGCGTTCTCCTGCTGGGCGCGCTGATGCTTGGCGGCCGCCTCCTGCTGGGCGCCGGCGAGCTTGTCGGCCAGCGACTTGGGCAGGGTGACCTTCAGCGGGGTGCGCACCGGCATCGGCTCGCCGCCGCGGCGGACCACCGTGCCGCGCAGCACCTCGCGGGCCACCGCCACCAGGTCGGTGTCGGCGCCGACCGTGTCGGCCTTGCCGACCACGACGCAGCGCACCATCCAGCGCGGGCCGTCCACCCCGATGAACCGCAGATCACCGGTCTTGGCGCGGCCGTGCACCTCGCGGCCCCACGGGCCCTGCTCGACGGCGACCTGGGCGCCCTCGCCGCGCAGCGACTCCGACAGTTCGGTGACCACCGTCCGCCACTGGCCGGGCGAGCGCGGGGCGGCGAAGGCGTTGATCGCGATCCGGCCGCCGGCCACCGCGATGAACACGTTGTTGACCGCACCGGTCTGGGCGAGTTCGACCTGCACCTGACCGCCGTCCGGGATCGGCACCAGCACACTGCCCAGGTTCAAGAAGGTCTCGTCGGCGAGCAGTTCGTCGAGGTTGTCGACCGCGTCCTCGTCGAACGGGCCGTCCGAGCCGTCGTGCACCGGATCGGCGGGACCGTCGTCGGCGGGCGCCTCGGCGCCGGTCGCGGCGTCGGCACCGGCCGTGTCGTCCGCGCCGGTCACCGGCGCGCCGTCGGCGGCCTCGAGCCCGTCGCCCGCATCCTCCGGCGTCGCGGCCGCGGCCTGATCGGCCTGCTGCTCCGCGGCTGCCCTTCTACGTCTGCGTCCGAACACGGTCACCTACTCCTTCTCGTCGGCCTGCACGTCGGTCGGGTCGACCCGGCCCAGGCGGGCGTGGCCGCCGCTGGAGCCGTAGCCCGAACCGCCGCGGGCGGTCTCGCCCAGCTCGTCGGTCTCGACGAACTCGACCAGCTCGACCCGCTGCACCAGCAGCTGGGCGATCCGGTCGCCCCGGCGGATCACGATGGGCTCGCGCGGATCATGGTTGATCAGGCACACCTTGATCTCGCCACGGTATCCGGCGTCGATGGTGCCGGGGGTGTTGACCACGCTCAGCCCCGCCCGTGCCGCCAGGCCCGAACGGGGATGGACCAGACCGACCGTACCGATCGGCAGGGCGATAGCGACCCCGGTCCCGACCACCGCGCGCTCCCCCGGCGCGAGCGTGACGTCCGCCGTGGCCTGCAGATCCACCCCCGCATCACCGGGGTGGGCGCGGGTGGGCAGCGGCAGATCTGTATCCAACCGCTGCAGCGCGACCCGGCCCACCGGGCCGGAACCGATCTCGTCCTGCGTCTGGGCCGCAGCCGCCCTGTCGATGCTCACGAGCGACCAGACTACTCTGGGGGCGTGGTTACTCGTGTGCGCACGCCGCAGCAGATCGACGGCGAGCAGGTCGTCTACCGCGAGCGGATGTGGATCCCCTGGTGGTGGTGGCCGATCGCCCTGGCCCTGACGGCGCTGTTCGGCTACGAACTCGGACTGGCCATCCGCTCGGTGTCGGCCTGGATCCTCGGGCTGGCCGTGCTGCCGATCACGATCCTGGTGGGCCTGTGGATCGGGCGTAAGCAGCTGGTGATCACCCACCGCCCGGGCACCGACCCCGAGGCGCCCGAGGGCACCGTGCACGTGATCGGCCGGGCGCACCTGCCGCTGTCGGTCGTCGCGCACACCGTCGCCGTGCCGGTCTCGGCCCGGCAGGCCGCGCTCGGGCGCCAGCTGGACCCGGAGGCCTTCGTCGCCCAGCACGGCTGGATCCGTCCGCTGGTGCTGATCGTGCTCGACGATCCGGACGACCCGACCCCCTACTGGCTGCTGGCCACCCGCAACCCGGAGCAGGTGCTCGCCGCGCTCGGCGCCGCCCGGGCCGAGCAGATCGACCAGCCGCCGGCCCCGTAGCCGCCCGATACGCCACGACCGCGGCCCGGAACCCTTCCGTGATGGAGGGGTCCGGGCCGCGGTCGTCGCGTCGTCTCGTCGTCTGCCCGGCCGTGGCGCATCGTGCGCCGGTTCAGGTGCCGATCAGCCCATGCAGTCGGTGCAGTACATCTGTCCGTCGGCCGTGGTCTCGGCCAGCCGGTTGCGATGGTGCACCAGGAAGCACAGTGCGCAGGTGAACTCGTCCTGTTTCTTCGGCACCACCCGCACCGACAGTTCCTCGCCGGACAGGTCCGCGCCGGGCAGCTCGAACGATTCCGCGGTCTCGACCTCGTCGACGTCCACCGCCCCCGACTGGGCCTCGGTGCGACGCGACTTCAGCTCCTCGATGGAGTCTTCGGCGACCCCATCACTCTCATTGCGCCTCGGGGCGTCGTAGTCGGTTGCCATCTTCCCTTCCCTGCTCCTCTTCGCCGTTGCGTCCACCACCCGCCGCGAGGCGGGTGACCAGGCGGTACACGGGTACCTCGCCCGGCACAACACCACATCGCCCGGTTTTGTGCCCACCACCGCATCCGGTCCGCGTGATCTCGCCCACCCGCGTGGTCCGTCCGGCCCGCCGGGCGGGTCCTCGGACCGTCTGACACCACGTTCCCGGGGTCGGGCGGCGCAAGGTTAGCCGACCGTCCACCGCGGTGCATCCGCGGGTCCGTTCGGTGCGGCGCACCCGGGTCCGCCGCCCGACCCATTAGGGTGATCCCGACGCCCCGACCGGGGCGCCGGCAACCCCGCCACCGGCGGCGGACCGGTCGTAGGACGAGGGAGCCCACCTGTGGTCGCGTTGATCGCCAACGGATACTCCACCGACCATCGCGGTCGGCCGTTCCGGCGGCGCAACCGGCTGCCGCTGATCATCACCGGGATCGTGCTGGCGATGGCGGTGGTGATCGTGTGGATCGTCACCGGTACCCGCACCGCGACCACCGACACCGCGATCGTGTGCAACCGGCCCGCGGACGGCCTGACCGACGCCGACGGCAACCCGGCCGCCCCGCTGGGCCGGGCCGCCGACCGCACGGTGCTCACCGAATCGTCACCGGCCCCGCTGTGGGACACCACGGTGCGGGTCTACAACGCCAACGGTCAGGGCGGGCAGGCCGCGCAGGTCGCCGCCCAGTTCGCCGAGCTCGGCCTGGGCATGGCCGAGGGTGAGCACGTGGCCAACGATCCGGTGTACATCCGGCAGAACCTGCAGTGCCAGGGCCAGATCCGGTTCGGTGACAACGGCACCGCGCAGGCCAACACCGTCTCGCTGCTGCTGCCGTGCGCGGAGCTGATCCGCGACGACCGCGACGACGAGACCGTGGACGTGGCGCTGGGCACGCTGTTCAACGACCTGTCGCCCAACGCCGACGCCGAGGCCGTGCTCAAGGCGCTGCGGGTCGATCCGGATGTGCCCGCCCCGGAGGTCGACCGGGCACTGCTCGACGGCGCCCGCGACCTGCGCTGCTGATCCGGCCGGAGGCGCTCCTTCAGCGGGCTGCCGCTGTGTGCCGGGCCCGACCGGTCCCGGTCACCGGACCGGGATCGGTTCCAGTGCGCCCACCCGGTCCAGCAGCGCGATCAGCGGCGCGGCCAGCCCCGGCGCGACCGCGACCGTGACCGCGCCGGCGTCCGAACCCGAGTCCGTGCCCGGGGCCCAGACCTGGGCTCCGGCCTCGGCCGCGATCAGCGCCCCGGCCGCCCAGTCCCAGGGGCTCAGGCCGTGTTCGAAGTGCGCATCGACCCGGCCGGCGGCCACCATGCACAGATCCAGGGCGGCCGCGCCGACCCGACGGATGTCGCGCACCTGCGGCAGCAGCTCGGCGATCAGGGCGCCCTGGCGCACGCGCCGCTCGGTGCGATAGGCGAAGCCGGTGGCCACCAGGGCAAGGGCCGGATCGACCTGGGCGGAGGCGCCGAGCGGGCGCCGGTGGCCGTCACGGCCGGTGACAGTGGCCCCGGCCCCGGCGATCGCGGTGAAGGTCTCCCTACCCGCGACGTCGACCACGACTCCGGCGACGGTGCGCCCGCCGATCTGGGCGGCGAGCGAGACCGCGTAGGCCGGCACCCCGTACATGAAGTTCACGGTGCCGTCGATCGGGTCGACCACCCATTGCACCGCGCCGTCCGGCACCGCATCGCTGCCGCCGAGTTCCTCGCCGAGCACCGTGTCGTCGGGCCGCAGCCGGGCCAGGTGCGCACGGATGGCGGCCTCGCATTCGGTGTCCACGACCGTCACCGGATCGGTCGGCGTGGACTTGGACTGCACCGCGGTCGCCGCGTCCGCGGGCCCGCCGCCGATCCCGAACACCTCGGCGCGGCGGCGGCGCACCTGCTGCGCGGCCGCCTCGGCGACCTCGATCGCCACCGCGGCCAGGGCCGGCGCGTCCGGATGGGGCGCGGCCGCTCCGGGGCCGTAGGAGTCGTGGGCGGACAGGGCGGGAGGCAGGTCAGCGGTCACAGTGCAATAGCAGCACACCCGGGCGCTGCGGTCGAGTCCCCGGGCCGTCCCGGGCCCGCCCCGTTAGGGTCGACACCGTCCGCAGATGCCCGGCCTGTGAAAGGTGCGTGCCGACCGTGTCCGTCCGTCCCGACCCCTCCGCCGCTCCCGACCGCACCGGATTCGGCATCGACATCGGCGGAACCGGCATCAAGGCCGCGCCGGTGGATCTGCGCACCGGGGAGACCCGCGGTGCGCCGTTGACCGTGCCCACCCCGCAGCCGGCGACCCCCGAGGCGGTGGCGGCGGCGGCCGCCGGCCTGGTCGACCGGGCGGGCTGGACCGGGCCTGTGGGGGTGACGTTGCCGTCGGTGGTGCGCGCCGGGATCACGCACACCGCGGCGAACATCGCGCCGTCCTGGCTCGGGGTCGACGCGGCGCATCTGTTCTCCCGCACTCTCGACGACCGCCCGGTGCGCCTGCTCAACGACGCCGACGCCGCCGGTCTGGCCGAGGCCAGGTTCGGGGCGGCCGCCGGTCACGACGGCGTGGTGCTCATGCTCACTTTCGGCACCGGCATCGGTTCGGCGCTATTGGCTGCCGGGGTGCTGGTGCCCAACACCGAGCTCGGCCATCTGATGGTCGACGGGGTCGCGGCCGAACATCGCGCATCCGCCGTGCGGCGGGGCCGCGATCAGATGTCGTGGCCCGCGTGGGCGGCCGAGGTCTCCCGGGTGCTCAAGGAGTACGAGCGGCTGCTGTGGCCGGATCTGATCGTGGCCGGCGGCGGCATCAGCGCCGAGGCCGACCGATGGTTGCCGCTGCTGACCAACCGCACCCCGGTGGTCGCCGCGATGCTCGAGAACACCGCGGGCATCGTCGGTGCGGCGATGGCGGCCGGTCCACTGCGCCCCTCCGGTACCGGGCACTGACCGGTCGGGCTCCGCCCGGCGCCGGACGGTCCCCTCCCGGGCGGCCCCGTCCGCGCCGAGTCGTTACAATGGAACACGATCGGGATTTTCCCGCACATCTCCTTCGACGCCGGCGCCGGTGATTCCGGCGTACCGCCGCGCGACATCGTCACGAAAGGGCGTACGTGGTAGCCACCGAAACTCGCCGATCCGGACAGGACTCCTCTGCAGAGGGCGGCGCAGAGCCGGCGAAGAAGACGGCGGCCAAGAAGGCCGCCGCGAAGAAGACGACCGCCAAGAAGACCGCGGCGAAGAAGACCACCGCGAAGAAGGCGGCCGCCAAGACCACGGCAAAGAAGACCACCGCCAAGAAGACCGCGGCAAAGAAGACCACCGCCAAGAAGACCGCGGCCAAGAAGACGACCGCGAAGAAGACCGCGGCCAAGAAGACCACCGCGAAGAAGACGACCGCCAAGAAGACCGCGGCCAAGAAGACCACCGCGAAGAAGACGGCGGGCAAGAAGGCCACCGCCAAGGCCGGTAAAGACACCGCCGCCGAGGACGAGGAGGCCACCGACCTCGAAGACATGGCGGTCGACGAGGCCGCACTGACCGACGAGGTCGAAGACACCGAGGTCGAGGAGCCCACCGAGAAGGACAAGGCCTCCGGCGACTTCGTCTGGGACGAGGAGGAGTCCGAGGCGCTGCGGCAGGCCCGCAAGGACGCCGAGCTCACCGCCTCGGCCGACTCGGTGCGCGCCTACCTCAAGCAGATCGGCAAGGTCGCGCTGCTCAACGCCGAGCAGGAGGTGGAGCTGGCCAAGCGTATCGAGGCGGGCCTGTACTCGACCTACATGCTCCAGCAGTACGCCGAGCGCGGCGAGCGCCCGACCATGGCGGTGCGTCGGGATCTGAACTGGATCTCCCGCGACGGCAACCGCGCCAAGAACCACCTGCTCGAGGCGAACCTGCGGCTGGTGGTCTCGCTGGCCAAGCGCTACACCGGCCGCGGCATGGCGTTTCTGGACCTGATCCAGGAGGGCAACCTGGGTCTGATCCGCGCGGTGGAGAAGTTCGACTACACCAAGGGCTACAAGTTCTCGACCTACGCCACCTGGTGGATCCGGCAGGCGATCACCCGCGCGATGGCCGACCAGGCCCGCACCATCCGCATCCCGGTGCACATGGTCGAGGTCATCAACAAGCTCGGCCGCATCCAGCGCGAGCTGCTCCAGGACCTGGGCCGCGAGCCCACCCCGGAGGAGCTGGCCAAGGAGATGGACATCACCCCGGAGAAGGTGCTGGAGATCCAGCAGTACGCCCGGGAGCCGATCTCGCTGGACCAGACCATCGGTGATGAGGGCGACAGCCAGCTGGGCGACTTCATCGAGGACTCCGAGGCGATCGTGGCCGTGGACGCGGTCTCGTTCACCCTGCTGCAGGATCAGCTGCGGTCGGTGCTCGACACCCTGTCCGAGCGCGAGGCCGGCGTGGTGCGTCTGCGCTTCGGTCTCACCGACGGCCAGCCGCGCACCCTCGACGAGATCGGCCAGGTCTACGGGGTCACCCGCGAGCGCATCCGACAGATCGAGTCCAAGACGATGTCGAAGCTGCGTCACCCGTCGCGCTCGCAGGTCCTGCGCGACTACCTGGACTAGCAGGACGCATCGGCCGCCAGAGCACCGCGACGGTGCCGGCGCCGACAAGGCCACCGGGGCCGTACCCGGCGGGAACACCGCCCGGTACGGCCCCGGTCGTCTGTGCAGGCCCGCCCCGCTCCCCTCTGCCGGGGGCGGGGCGGGCCGCTCTCTATGAGGGCTGTGCCTCCTGCCGCTCCTCCGACGCGCCCCGACGGCGCCGCTGGAGCTCACCGAGCTTCTTGCCGACCGGTTCGCCCAGGCGGGCCACCACCGGTCCGACCACGGCCATGATGAGCACATAGGCCGTCGCCAGTGCCGCCAGTTCCCCGGTCACCGCGCCGGCCGCGACCGCGAGCCCGGCGATGACGATCGAGAACTCGCCGCGCGCAACCAGGGTGGTGCCGGCGCGGAACTGACCCAGCCGGGCGATCCCGGAACGCCGGGCCGCGACGATGCCGGTGATCACCTTGGTCACCGTGGTGATCACCGCCAGCACGATCGCCCCGCCGAGCACCGGGGGGATCGTGGCGATTTCGGTGTTGAGCCCGAAGGTGACGAAGAACACGGCTGCGAACAGGTCGCGCAGCGGTTCGAGCACCTTGGCCGCGCTCTGCGCGGTCGATCCGGAGATCGCGATGCCCAGCAGGAAGGCGCCGACCGCGGCCGAGACCTGCAGCGCCTGGGCCACGCCCGCGACCAGCAGTGCCGCACCGAGCACCTTGAGCAGGAAGGTCTCCTTGTCGGGGCTGTAGACCAGCGCCGAGACCCACCGCCCGTAGCGCATGGCCACGAACATCACCGCGGAGACCGCGAGCAGGGCGATGCCGACGGCCTCGGCGCCGCCGACCATCGACACCCCGCCGAGCACGGCGGTGAGGATCGGCAGATAGACCGCCATCGCCAGGTCCTCGAACACCAGTACCGACAGCACCACCGGGGTCTCCCGGTTGCCCAGGCGCCCCAGGTCGGTGAGCACCTTGGCGATGATGCCGGTCGACGAGGAGTAGGTCACCCCGGCCAGCACCAGGGCCGCGACCGGACCCCACCCCATGATCAGCGCGAACACCGCGCCGGGGGTGGCGTTGAGCACGATGTCGACCACCCCGCCCACCCACGAGCGGCGCAGTCCCGACATCAGTTCCGGTGCGGTGTACTCCAGGCCGAGCAGCAACAGCAGCAGCACGACGCCGACGTTGGCGGCGAGCTCACCGAATTCGCCGACCTCGGCCAGCGGCAGCACCCCGCCGTTGCCGAAGGCCAGACCGCCGAGCAGATACAGCGGGATCGGCGACAGACCGATCCGGCTCGCCAACCGCCCCAGCAGGCCCAGGACGAAGAAGATCGCCCCCAGCTCGAAGATCGCCAGAGTGGTCTCGTCCACGGCCGGTCAGCCCTGCTGGAGGATCTTGGCCGCGGCCTCGATCCCCTCGGCGGTGCCCACGGCGATGAGGGTGTCCCCGCCGGCGAGCACGAGGTCCGGTTTCGGCGCGGCCAGGATCTCGCCGCTGCGGATCACCGCCACCACCGAGGTGCCGGTGCGGGCCCGGATCCGGCCCTCCCCCAGTTCGCGCCCCGACAGCGGGGAGGTGTCGGCCATCGGCAGCTGCCGGATGGTCAGCCCGGGTAGTTCGTCGCGCAGTTGGGCGAGCAGCTGCGGGGCCCCGAGCAGACTCGACAGGGTCACCGCCTCCTTCGGGGTCAGCGCCAGGCACAGCTCGCTGGCGTCCGGGTCATCGGCCTTGGACACGATCAGGTCCAAGGTGCCCTCCCGGGTGCTGACCACCCCCACCCGGCGTCCGTCGGAGGTCTGGAAATCCTTGCGCACGCCGATACCCGGCAGCGGTGTGACATCGACATTCATTCCTCGACGATACCGCCGCCGGCCCCCGCGCCCCGGCGCGTGCTGTGACACGGCACACCACCGTCGTTCAACTGTTCGCCACCGGTGAACAGCCGCCTTCGGTAGCGGCTGACCTGCATGTTCACCTGCAGCGACGCTGCTGTGTGCCGCCCGGTGCGCGGCACGCGGTCGACGCCGGGAACAACACGGGGACCGTGAGCGTCTGGCATGGTGAAGGCCGAGGGATCGCACCAGTGGTCGATCGCCTCGTGCCCGCCCCGAATCGGCACCCG
This sequence comes from Actinomycetes bacterium, assembly GCA_021793835.1. GTDB lineage: Bacteria > Actinomycetota > Actinomycetes > Mycobacteriales > Mycobacteriaceae > Tomitella. Next base: position 25,356 of record JAJYRZ010000008.1, read on the forward strand.
CCGATTCCCTGCACCGCTCGAGACCTCGAGCCGAGGACGGAGGAGTCATGACGGCGACTGTGACCAGCACCCCGTTGACCGCCGCTGATCGTTGCGATCGTTGCGGGGCGGCCGCCCGTATGCGGGTGACGCTGCCCACCGGTGGTGAACTGCTGTTCTGCGGCCACCACGGCAACCAGCACCGCGATCGACTGCGCGAGCTCGACGCCACGATCGCGACCGCCGACGCCTGACAGCAAGGCCCCGCCTTCACCAGACAGAAAGCGGCGCCCCGGATCCCCCTCAGGGATCCGGGGCGCCGCTTCTGTGTCCACCCATCCGCCGGTCGGGGCCGACCGTCCTCTCCGGCCCGGCCCCTGCGTGGGGGCGGCGCTGGTCAGTGGGCGCGCAGATGCGCGATGCGGGCCCGCAGCTGATCGGCGCTGGCCAGCGCGGTCGGCGGTCCCCCGCACACCCGGCGCAACTCCCCGTGGATCACCCCGTGCGGGCGCCCGGTGCGGTGATGGTTCAGCGCCACCAGCGCGTTGAGCTCGCGGCGCAGTTCGGTCAGCGCGGCACGGGTGTCGGCCGGGGCGCCGTCCTGTCCGGTACCGCCCGCCGTGGGCGCAGCAGCCGGGGCCGCACCGCCCGCCGGCCCGGCCGCTGCGGCAGCCGACCGGTCGGCGAGCTGTTCGGACTGGCGCCGGCGCAGCAGGTCCCGGACCTGCTCGGCGTCGAGCAGGCCCGGCAGACCGAGGTAGTCGGCCTCCTCGTCACTGCCGGCGAAGGTCGCGGTGCCGAAGGACGATCCGTCGTAGATGACCTGATCGAGTTCGGCGTCCGCACCGAGCGACTCGAAGGTCGGATCGTCCTCGCCGGGCTCGTCCTGCCGCTTGTTGGCCTGCTCGAGCAGACCGTCCTCCCAGCCCTCCTCGGCCCGGTGCGGCTTACCCAGGACATGGTCGCGCTGCACCTCGAGCTGGGCGGCGAGTTCGAGCAGCACCGGCACCGACGGCAGGAACACGCTCGCCGTCTCCCCCTGCGCCCGTGAGCGCACGAAGCGGCCGATGGCCTGGGCGAAGAACAGCGGAGTCGAGGCGCTGGTGGCGTAGACACCGACCGCCAGGCGCGGCACGTCGACGCCCTCGGAGACCATGCGCACCGCGATCATCCACTTGTCGTTCGAGGTGGTGAACTCGGCGATCCGGTCCGAAGCGGTCGGATCGTCGGACAGCACCAACACCGGCGACGTTCCGGTGATCGCCTCGAGCACCTTGGCGTAGGCCCGCGCACTCTTCTGATCGGTGGCGATCACCAGACCGCCCGCATCGGGCATCCCGCCGGCGCGCAACTGATCCAAGCGCCGATCGGCGGCCTGCAGCACCGCAGGGATCCAGTCGCCCTTCGCATCGAGCGCGGTGCGCCACGCGCGCGCGGTGTGCTCGGCCGTCAGCGGTTCGCCCAGCCGGGCCGAATGCTCTTCACCGGCGTTGGTGCGCCAGCGCGCCTCACCCGAGTAGGCCAGGAACACCACCGGGCGCACGACCCCGTCGGCGAGCGCGTCGGCATAACCGTAGGAGTGGTCGGCGCGTGAGCGCTTGAGCCCGTTCTCGTCCGGCTCGTAGGTGACGAACGGGATCGCGCTGTCGTCGCTGCGGAACGGGGTTCCGGTCAGGGCGAGTCGCCGGGTGGCGTCGGAGAACGCCTCGAAGATGCTCTCGCCCCAGGTCTTGGCGTCGCCACCGTGGTGGATCTCGTCCAGGATCACCAGGGTGCGACGCGCCTCGGTGCGCGCCCGGTGCCGGTACGGGTTCGCGGCGACCTGGGCGTAGGTCACCACCACCCCGTCGAAGTCCCGGGAGGTCTGCCCCTGGGCGTTGGTGAAGTCCGGGTCCAGCGCGATGCCCACCCGGGCTGCGGCCTGGGCCCACTGGTACTTCAGGTGTTCGGTCGGTGCGACCACGGTGACCTGGTCGACGGTGCGGTCGACCAGCAGTTCCCCGGCCACCCGCAGGCCGAAGGTGGTCTTGCCCGCACCCGGGGTGGCCACGGCCAAAAAGTCCTGGGGCTTGCTGGTCAGGTACTTGGTCAGCGCGCGCCGCTGCCAGGTCCGCAGCGTGCCGCCCGTCCCCTTCGCCGCGACCGTCGCCGAGCCGTCGCCACCTGTCGCAACCACCTTCGGAAAGCTCCCCTCACCGGAAACCGGACCGGCCCGGTTTCCGGGCGCGGTCCTCGTGCCGATCCTACGTGCGCACGGTCGGCCGACCGAACCGGTATGGTCGAGTCGGCATCGGACACGGGGCGGGTGTGACGCGCATCGGCGCGGCGGATCAGTCAAGCTATGGGGGATGGACTCCGCCGACCACGTGCCTCAGCGCCCGCCCCGCCGCATCGCGCGCGGTGCAGGCGTGCGGGCGATCGATCACGGCCGCTCCGCCTCGGCGCTGCGGGCCGGATGGTCGCGCCTGCTCGGCGCCCTGGTCACCACCTGGCTGCTGATCAAACGGGTGGCGGTCAAATCCTGGACCGAGGGCATCGTCGGCCGATCCGGCCAGGCCGCGTTCTGGCAGACCCTGTCGCTGCCGCCGCTGCTGATGGGTCTGCTCGGCGCGCTCGGTTACGTCTCGGGCTGGTTCGGCCCGCAGACCCTGGAGGTGGTGCGGCGCAAGATCATCACCGCCAGCAACCAGGTGTTCTCCGACTCGGTGGTCGAACAGATCATCTCCCCGACCATCGACGACATGCTCGCCCGCGGCCGCGGCTCGATCGTCTCGGTCGGCTTCGTGCTGTCGTTCTGGGCCGGATCGTCGGCGATCTCGTGCTTCGTCGACGCCATCGTCGAGGCGCACGGGCAGAAGAACCACCGGCATCCGGTCTGGCAGCGCATCGTCGCGCTCGGGCTGTATCTGCTGTTCCTGGCGCTGAGCGTGGTGACCCTGCCGCTGGTGGCGCTGGGCCCGACGATGATCGGCGACATGCTGCCCGATCATTGGCATTCGATCGGCGTGCGCCTGGTGGACTACCTGTACTACCCGGCGGTCGGGCTGCTGCTGCTGATCGGGCTGACCATGCTCTACAAGCTCGCCCTGCCCAAATCGCTGCCCTGGCACCGGCTGATCGGCGGGGCGGTGCTCGCCGGCGCGGTGTTCATCGCCGCCTCCGCCGGCCTGCGGGTGTATCTGGCGAACCTGACCAAGACCGGCTACAGCTACGGCGCGCTGGCCACCCCCATCGCCTTCCTGCTGTTCACGTTCTTCCTCGGCCTGGCCATCGTGCTCGGCGCCCAGTTCAACGCGACCGTGCAGGAGTTCTGGCCGGCACGTGAGACCCGGATGCGGCAGGTGCGGCGCTGGTTCAGCGAGCAGACCCGCGGCTTGGAGATCGCCGGCGGGCGCGGACTGCTCCCCCTCGGCCGCAGCGGATCGACCACGGCTTCCCCGGCAGACGGCGTCCCGGCCGGCACCGAGCCGGCCGACGAGACGGACCCGGGAACCGGCTCACCGGCGGGCGAGGCCGCCGCCGATTCCGGCCGCGCAGACGCCGCAGCCCCCGCACCGGGGGCGGGGGCTGCGGAGCAGAACGGATCACCGGTGCACACGGCACCGTCCGATCAGTTGCCCGGGGGCAGGCTGTCGTAGATCTCCTTGCACTTCTGGCAGACCGGCGAATTCGGGTCCGGTGACTTGGTCACCGGGAACACCTCACCGCACAGGGCGACCACGTGGGTGCCCATCACCGCGGATTCGGCGATCTTGTCCTTCAACACGTAGTGGAACAGGTCGGGGGCGTCGTCCCCGGTGCGATCATCGGTCCGCACATCGGGGCGCTCGGTGGTCTGAGTACTCACCCCTCCATGATGCCGTACCGGACGCGCCGGCGGGGCCGGGCCCGGAACCCGAGGGTGCGCCCGGACGATCACGGTGGGACAGTGGAGGCATGGCCACCGCATCCGGTCCGAGCGACCCGCACATCGATCCGCCCCATTCCGGGCGCAGCACGCGGCGCGCGGACAAGCATCCGCCGGTGATCACCGAAGCCAAGACCTCCTTCGAGGAGGAGCAGCGCGCCCGCATCCGGCGCTACGCGATCATGATGTCCTTCCGCATCCCGGCGCTGGTGATCGCCGTGGTGGTGTACATGCGGTGGGAGAGCGTGTGGCTGGCGCTGGCCATCGTCGCGGTGTCGATCCCGCTGCCGTGGATGGCGGTGGTGATGGCCAACGACGGCCCGCCCAAGCGCAAGGAGCGGCTGCGGCGCTACGAACCCGAAAACTACCGGCGGGGCCTGGAGGCCCGGTCGCGTCCGGCCCTGGAGGATCAGCCGCCCACCGTCGAGGGTTGAGCACGCTCGGTGCGATGATCAGGCCATGGCCGATCTGACCGAAGACCTCGTGGCGCTCGCGCCCGCCCTGCGCGCCGATCTGACCGAGGCGCGTTACCGCGTCGAGCCGATCGGCGCGATGCTGGGCTCCGCCGCCCACACCGCGCTCGATCGCGGCGAACCGGTGCCGGCCCGCCGCGCGATCGTCGGCGGGGGTCCCCTGGGCACCCTGATCGCGCTGTTCCTGATCGCCGACCCCTGCCCGATCGACGAGGTGGCGCGCGCTCTGCCGCGCACCGGCGTCGAGCGGGCCCTGGCCGCCGGTCTGCTCACCCGCTCCGGCGAGGACGTGACGGCGGCGCTGGATCTGCGCCCGGTGCTGCTCGGTACCGGTGAGCACTGGGTGCTGGCCGATCTCGACGATGCGCGCGGCAGGCCCAGCGGGCCGGACCACGTGATCGGGGTCGGCCAGGCCACCGTGTCGCTGCTGCGCGCCACCCCCACCGATCCGGTGGCGACCGTGCTCGATCTGGGGACCGGCGGCGGCATACAGGCCTTCCAGGCCACCGACTACGCGGACTCGGTCACCGCCACCGACGTCAACCCGCGGGCCACGGTGCTCGCCCGCGCCGGTGCCGTGCTCAACGACCGCGAGGTCGAGGTGCTCACCGGCTCCTGGTTCGAACCCGTCGCCGGGCGCCGTTTCGACCGGGTGGTGGCCAATCCGCCCTTCGTGGTCGGCCCCGGCGGGATCGGGCACACCTATCGCGATTCCGGCCTGGATCTCGACGGCGCCTCCCGGCTGGTCGTCTCCACCGCCCCGGAGCATCTGAACCCGGGCGGGATCGCCACCCTGTTGGCCGCCTGGGTGCACCGACGCGGTGAGCACTGGCGCGACCGGGTCGCCTCCTGGCTGCCCGACCACGGGGTCGAGGCCTGGATCGTCCAGCGGGATGTGGCCGACCCGGAACTGTATGTGGGCACCTGGCTGCGCGACGGCGGGGTCGATCCGCGCAGCGCGGACGGGGCCGCGCAGGCCGGCGCCTGGCTCGATGCGCTCGCCGCCGCCGAGGTCGAGGCGGTCGGTTTCGGGGTGGTCTATCTGCGCGCGATCGACGGGCCGACCACGGTCACCGCCGAGGAGCTGACCCAGCCCTACGACGATCCGCTCGGCGCCGAGGTCACCGCGCACTTCGCCCGCAGCGACTGGCTGGCCGCCCACCCGGTGGCCGAGGCGACCGTGCGCCTGGCCGACTCGGTGATGCTCGAGCGGGTGCTCCAGCCCGGCGGCGTCGCCGACCCCGACCCGCAGACCCCGGTCTTCCAGCAGACCGTCGCCCGGCTGCACCGCGCGGACGGGCCCCGGTGGGTGCACGAGGTCGACGAGGACACCATCGCGGTGCTCAGCGGTCTGGCCCGCGGCCAGGCGACCGTGACCACGGTCGCCTCCCTGCTGGCCGCCGCCCGCGGCCGGGATCCGCAGCAGACCCTGACCGCGGTCACCGGGGTGATCACCGACCTGATCCGGCACGGTCTGGTGGTGCCGATGACCGCCGACTGAGCACCTGCCCCGCATTCTCAGCGGGTTCTCAGCGTCGCCTAGGTGTGCGCGCAGATCCACCGTGTTGCATAAGTAATCAGCACCGGGGAACTTTCTCCGGCCCGATGAACGTTGTAGCTAGTGAGACGCCAACACCAGGAGGCAACCGATGACTCGCACGGAAACTCGCGCCCCCGCCCGCAACACCACCCGCCGCACCTCAGACCTGGACGCCCAGAGCCCCTCGGCCGATCTGGTCCGGGTCTACCTCAACGGCATCGGCAAGACCCCTCTGCTCAACGCGGAGGAGGAGGTCGAGCTGGCCAAGCGCATCGAGGCCGGTCTGTACGCCCGTTACCAGCTCGAGACCCGTCCCCGCCTGGGCGCGGTGCGCAAGCGTGAGCTCGCCACCATCGTCCGTGAGGGCCAGTCCGCCCGCCAGCACCTGCTGGAGGCCAACCTGCGGCTGGTCGTCTCACTGGCCAAGCGCTACACCGGCCGCGGCATGCCGCTGCTGGACCTGATCCAGGAGGGCAACCTGGGTCTGATCCGCGCGATGGAGAAGTTCGACTACGCCAAGGGCTTCAAGTTCTCGACCTACGCCACCTGGTGGATCCGGCAGGCCATCACCCGCGGTATGGCCGATCAGGGCCGGACGATCCGGCTGCCGGTCCACCTGGTCGAGCAGATCAACAAGCTCGCCCGGATCCGCCGCGAGCTGCACCAGCAGCTCGGCCGCGAGGCCACCGACGAGGAGCTGGCCGAGGAGTCGGGCATCACCGTCGAGCGCATCGCCGACCTGCTCGACCACAGCCGTGACCCGGTGAGCCTGGACATGCCGGTCGGTGCCGACGAGGAGGCCCCCCTGGGCGACTTCATCGAGGACTCCGAGGCGGCCGACGCCGAGGCCTCGGTGATCGTCTCGGTGCGAGATC
>JAJYRZ010000182.1 GCA_021793835.1 Actinomycetes bacterium
CAGGTTCGGCGCCCAGTACTGCGCCTGGCCGTTGGGGCCCATCACCCGGTCGTAGCCGCCGATGCCGAAGTTGTCCTCGGCCGACACCCCGCCCGAGTAGTCCAGGGACTGCTTGCCGGTGAGCACATCGCCGAGTCCGGGGTCATCACCAGGATGCCCTTGGTGTGCATGAGCATCGTGGCCTCGGCGTTCCAGTACGGCTGGGCGCCGACGTTGATGCCGGCGACCAGCACGTTGATCTCGCCGCCGGCCTGGGTGAAGTCGACGATGCGGCGCAGCGCTCGGGACACCCAGTCCATGTTCTCGGTGCCGGACTCCATCGCGATGGTCGCGCCCGAGGACAGGGTGAACCATTCGATGGGCGCGCCGAGCCGCTCGGCCAGGTCGATCGCGGCGACGATGCGCGCGCACTCGGCCTCGGCGACGGTGCCCAGCGCCCGGGTCGGGTCGCCGAACAGCGCCACCCGGGTCATGCCCTCCGGATACCGCGGGGTGGGCGTGGTGACCACCCCGGTGATGATCCCGGCCGTGTTCTCGCCGTAGGGACGTTCGACCGGCACCAGCGTGCCGTTCTCGTCCAGGTCGTGTTCGACGAAGGTGCCGACCGGCCCGGTGAGCAGCGGAACGAGCTCATACGGGTACACGGTGCCGCGGCGGCGCGAGCGCTGCACCTTCTGGGTGTAGCTCGAGACCGGCTGCATCGGCTCGGCCGGCGGCTCGGTCACCGACATCACCACACCGGCCCCCGACTCGTAGGAGAACCGCACCGCCACATCGCGCGGCTCGTCGTCGTCGGACTCCTTGAACGTGGCCATCAGGATGATCTGCTCCAGGCCCGCACCGAGGGTGAGCGGGGCGATCTTGTCGGCCAGGATCTGCACCCGGTCCAGCGAGATCGTCATCACCGGCCACAGGTAGAGCACCACCCGGTTGGCGTCGAAGCGGCGCGCCTCCGGCCCGGCCTGCTCACGGCGGATGCCGTCCAGGCAGGCCGTGAGCGTGCGCTCGAGCTCGGGCAGGCCGACGACCTTGCCGTCCGCATCCAGCTCCGGGGTGGCGTCGCGCACCTCGGCCATGGCGATCATGCGCTCATCGGTCTGGTTCTGCCGGCCCTGCAGGTGGAACAGGTAGGTGTCCGGGGCCGCCGGCAGCCGGGTGCCGAAGAAGTTCTTCAGCCGCCACAGGTCCAGGCGCTGCCCGGTCATCGGGTGCATGTCGCGGATCAGCAGCTGTTCGCGCGGGCCCTCGGCCTTGGGTCGGAAGGTGAACTGGTGGGTCGGCCCGTCCGCCCGGCTGACCGTCACGGTCACCCGCCGGAAGGAGCGGCTCACCGGATGGTCGGCGAGCCGGGCGCGCAGCACCTCGGCGATCGCGTCCGCATCCGACTCGTCGTCCTCCCAGTTCAGGTAGGCGTCGACGACGAGGCGGTCCCGGTCGTCGGCGTCCTCGGCGAGGCGGTCGACGTGATCGAGCAGGGCGCCGAACTGCTGCTGGCGGCCCAGTGCCGAGATCAGGTGCAGCCGGTCCCCGCTCAGGTCGTATTCGCCGACGACGAACGGCAGCCCGTCGCGTTCGGTGCGCCGGATGTCGGTCAGCTCTCGGATCTCGTACTGGCGCCGGGTGATCACCTCCAGCAGCGGGGCCGCCTCGGCGTCGGCCCGCGCGACGTGCGCGGCCAGCAGATCGCTCAGCGGCACCGGGGTCTGCGCGAGCCGGGTGATCTGCGCGGTGTACTCGTCCTCGTCGGGGGCCGCGGAGGCCAGGCGGGTGAGCACCCCGCGGATGCGGTCCATCGCATCGCGGCGGGCCTCATCGATCCGCGGCTGGTCGTAGAGGCGGAAGCGCAGGGTGCGTGCCGCGTCCCCGATCACCGGGAAGCGCAGCTGGGTGGCGCCGATGAGCCGGTCGAGCACCTCGGCGAAGGACTCCGGCGGCACCGGGGTGCCGCACCCGCCCTGCTCCTCGGGCAGCCAGCGGCTGAGCATCTCGGCGATCACCGGGATCTGGTTGTCCATGCGCTGCTGCGACAGGAAGATCCGGTAGACCGACTCGCCCAGTGCGGTCAGTACCGCGCCGTCGGTGTCGTCGGCCAGGTCCAGGTCGAGCACCCCGTAGTGGCGCAGCGCGCGGGAGATGTTGTCCCGGAACCCCTCGGGCAGGCCCTCTCGTTCGACGTCGAGCGAGAGCAGGAAGGAGTGGAAGTGCTCGCGCGGGCTGTGCACCGACTCGTCCGCGGTCTCCTCGCCGGCGATGGGCCGGTTGCGCGAGAGCTCGCACAGGTCCGCGAACGTCGACAGCAGCCGCAGCTCGGCCTCGATCAGCCGGCAGTCCTCGGTGAACGGCGAGCACAGGTCGACGTATTCGGCGAGCAGCTCGCGGGCGTGATCGCCGGAGACGTCGTAGCCGGTGACCATCGAGCGCAGCACGTCGACCACGTGCAGGGCGCGATCGACCTGATCCTCGTCGGCTCCGCGCCGATCACCGGTGAAGACCACCTGCGGGGCGTCGGCACCGGCGTCGGCCTCGCCCTCGGGGTCGACGCGTAGCAGCGCTGCACCCGCATCGACCTGTGAGTTGACCACGCCGAGCACCTCGCGCACCCGGCCGGCGACCGGGGCGCGCACCGCGGTCTCCATCTTCATCGACTCGAGCACCACCAGCACATCGCCGGCGGCGACCTCGTCGCCGACCGCGACCGGCACAGCGACCACCACGGCCGGGGCCGGGGCGCGCACCACGCCCGCTTCGTCCTGGCTGATCTGGTGGCCCACCCCGTCGACCTCGACCAGGTACTGGGCGGCGCCCGGCACGGTGACCACCTGGTGGCGGCCGCGCCCGTGCAGGTGCAGGCGGCGCTCGTAGTCGCCGAGGTGCTCGACGGTGATCTCGGCGGCGGTGCCGTCGACCTCGACCCGGTAGCGGTCCGGACCGGTCTGGCCGACCGTGAGCGAATAGGACCGGCCCAGGTAGGTCAGTTCGGCGACCCGGCCGATGTGGTGGTTGGCCCGGGGCCGCCCGCCGCGTGCGGAGGCTAAGAAGTTGGTGCGCTCGGCGCGTTCGGCCGCGTCGTAGACCTCGATGGCGGCCGCCAGCAGCGCCACCTCGGCCTGCGGGGTGGCCCCGTCGGGCACCCCGGCGCCGGTGCGGTCGAGCCAGCCGGTGTCGGCCGAGCCGTCGAGCACGGGCTGTTCGTCGAGCAGGGCGAGCAGGAAGGACTTGGTGGTGGTGCCGCCGTCGATGACCACGGTGGTCTCGCGCAGCGCGGTGCGCAGGCGGGCGATCGCCTCGTCGCGGTCCCGGCCCCAGGCGATGATCTTGGCGACCATCGAGTCGTAGTCCGGGGGGATCACATCGCCCTGGGCGATGCCGGTGTCCACCCGCAGGCCCGAGCCGAGCGGGAACTTCAGCAGCTGCACCGCGCCCGGGGCGGGGGCGAACCCGTTGCCGGCGTCCTCGGCGTTCAGCCGCGCTTCGACCGCGTGCCCGAACTCCGGCGGGCAGTCGCCCTCGAGCGGGTGTCCGGCCGCGCCGAGGATCTGCAGCTTGACCAGATCGATGCCGGTGGTGGCCTCGGTGATGGGGTGTTCGACCTGCAGGCGGGTGTTGACCTCGAGGAAGGTGAACAGCTCCTGGCTGGGCTGATACAGGTATTCGACCGTGGCCGCGCCCTGGTAGTCGGCGGCCCGGATCAGATCGGCGGAGACCTCGCGCAGATGATCGGCCTGGGCCCGGGTCAGCACGGGCGAGGCGGACTCCTCGATGACCTTCTGGTTGCGGCGCTGGATCGAGCAGTCGCGCACCCCCGGCGCCCAGACGTTGCCGTGCGCGTCGGCGATGACCTGCACCTCGACGTGCCGGGCGTCGGTGACCAGGCGTTCGATGAACACCACCGGGTCGCCGAAGGAGCGTTCGGCCTCGCCCTGGGTGCGGTCGAGTGCGAGCTCGAGCTCGTCGTCGGCGTAGACCTTGCGGATGCCGCGTCCGCCCCCGCCGGAGCGGGCCTTGATGATCAGCGGATAGCCGATGGTCTGCGCGTGCCGGCGGGCCTCGGCGCGGGTGTCGACCGGGCCGCCCGACCACGGGGCGACCGGCACGCCGACCTTCTCGGCCAGCAGCTTGGCCTCGACCTTGTCGCCGAGCAGGCGCATCGCCTCCGGGCTCGGTCCGATGAAGGTGATGCCCATCTCGCGGCACATCGCGACGAAGGCCGGATCCTCGGCGACGAAGCCCCACCCCACCCACACCGCGTCCGCGCGCGCCCGGCGCAGCGCGTCGGCCAGGGCGTCGTGATCGAGGTAGGCGTTGGTGGTGCCGGTCGGATGCAGGCAGACCGCGTCGTCGGCCTGGCGGACGAACATCGCGTGCCGCTCGGCCTCGGTGTGCAGGGCGACGGCCTCGATGCAGTAGCCGAACTCGGCGTTGAGCTCGCGTACCGCACGGATCAGCCGTACCGCCGACTCGCCTCTGTTGACCACCGCGATCCGTGTGAACATCCTCAGTGCCTTCTACCGTTCGTCGGGCCCGCCACCGCCGACCGGCGTGTCGGTCGGCGAAGGCGAGCGGAAAAAAGTGTGCGTCCTGCCGGGTGCTGCGGACCGCCCGGCCGTCGGGGCGCGTCGCCCTCGTCCGGCCGGAAGCGGTGGGCGGCGCCACTGCTGAACACAATGATGCAGCATCGCGGAACTGTTTGTCATATTCGCCCCCGGCGCGTCGCGACCATCATTACTGGACAGTTGTCATCATTGAAAAATACGCCTCTTGCTGCAGTAACACATAAATGTGATTTACTTGTGACGCGCTATCTCGCTATTATCGGAGGCGATTTCCGGGTATCGGAATACGACTACCGATCGGTATTCTTACGGCTACCCACGGGTATGCATTCGGTTACCGATGGGTATGGCATTTCTCGGTGTTCCCACACGGGTCGGAATCGGGCCGGAACCGGGTCGGGGCGGGAGGCGATCGGGGCCGGGTCGGGCGACGCGCCCGGCGGATCCGCCCGCTCGTCGGTCCGGCGGGGGATGATCGGTGGCAGCAGACTGCAAGAGCGACACGGATGAGGGAAGGCGGGGTGCGGGTGGGGCGGAACGCGCTTCCTGCCGCGGCGGCGGTATTGGTGGCTCTGGTGCTGGTGCTCGCCGGCTGTGCGGGCCGGGCGTCGTCGGCCGATCAGATCGTCGAACGGTTCGTCTCCGCGCTCAACCGCGGCGACGCCGTGGCGGCTGCCAATCTGACCGACAGTCCCACCGCGGCCCGGCCGGTGATCGAGCAGATGCTCGACGCCTTCCCCGACGACAGCGCCGACTTCTCGCTCGCGCAGGTGAGCACCAGCGGCGGCGACTCCGGGCTGGTGAGCCTGCGCGCGGACTGGGACTTCGGCAAGGACCGCACCTGGGGCTACACCACCGACGGCGATCTGACGAAGCTGTCGATCGGCTGGCGGCTGTCCTGGTCGCCGCAGCTGCTGGTGCCGGGACTGGGCCCGGAGCAGACGGTGGAGCTGGTCCGCACCGACGCCGCGCCGCCGCTGGTGCGCGGCGCGGGCGACGAGGTGCTGATGGAGCAGCTCGACCTGCGCGAGGTGCGGATCGACCCGTCGGCCACCGAGGACCTGACCGGCACCGCCGAGCAGGTCGCCCGCATCATCTCCCCGGTCGCCCCGGCCATCGACGCGGGTGTGCTGCTGGGCCGGGCCGATGCGGCCGGCGGCGACACCTTCGATGCGGTCTCGCTGCGCATGTCCGACTTCGAGGTGCTCGCCCCCGCGCTGGAATCGGTGCCCGGGGTGCGAATCGAACCGGTCGAGCGCCTGGTCTCCACGAGCTCATCGGTCGCCAGCGCCGTCGACGCCGACGTGCGCAAGCGCTGGCAGTCCGAACGTGACCGCACCCAGGGCTGGGCGGTGACCGTCGACGGTCCCGGCGACGAGTCCCGGCAGGCGGCCGGACATCAGGGCCCGCCGCCGCCGGACCTGCACGTCACCTTGGACGGCGACCTGCAGTTCGCCGCCAACAACGGGGTGGTCGCCGTGCCCGCGCCGGCCGCGCTGGTGGCGCTGCGCCCCTCGGACGGGGCGGTGCTGGCCGTGGCGCAGAACGGGGCCGCGGACGAGC
>JAJYRZ010000183.1 GCA_021793835.1 Actinomycetes bacterium
GCAGTGCGTCCCGCTCGGCCGCGGCGGCCTCGTCGGGGGCGCCGCGGCGGCTGAGCCGGGCGATCTCGCGGCGGCAGCGGGCGGCCTGCCAGTCCAGGGCGGATACGGCGACCGCGGCGGTCAGATCCCGTTCGCCCGCCCAGGCCCGGGCGGCCGTGATCGCCGCGGTGAGTGCGGGCCCGTCCTCGGCCGGCAACATCGGGCGCCCGCCGAAACCGGGCGCGTATTCGGCGAGCACCGCCCGCGAGGCCGCGCGCACCCCGTCCCGCTCGCCCTCGGCGGCCGGGCCCGCGCCCCGGTCGACCACGAGCACCACCTGCGCGGCCGGCAGGGCCAGGCCCGCCAGCACCGCGAGCTCGTCGGCACCGAGCGGCACCGTGCCGTCGACGACCACCACCGCCACCGGCGCATCCCCGGACTCGGACCGCGCCTCCGGCGGGCGGGTCAGTGAGGTGCCGGGCATCAGCAGCACGGTGGTCGCCGGCCCCCACGCCTCGATGCGCACCCCGGTCTCCGGGGCGAGGGCGCCGCACACCTCGCCGCGGCGGGCGCGGGCCAGGCGCTGCCCCTGATCGGTGCCGGTGAGCTGTTGGGCGGCCGCGGCGATCAGATCCGCGCGCACCGCATCCGGGCCCGGAGAGGCCGGGCCGCCACTGCCTGCCGCCACTGCTCGGGTCGCCTGGGCGACCGGGGCTGTCTGCATTGTCTGGGCCGTCTGGGCGGCCGGGGCGCTCATGTGACCGCCCCGCGCCCGTGCACCGGCGCGCCGAGCGCAAGGGCGCGGTCGATGTAGCGGTGGGTCCAGTCCTCGGCCCGCTGCTTCAGTACCGGATCGGTGTGCCGGGCGGCGGCCGTGCGGTACCAGGCGGCCAGGGCGACCGCGCGTCGCCAGTCCCCCGCGCTGTCGTCCCAGCAGTGCCGGCCGATCTCGCGCAACCCCCGGGCCGGTGCCCCGCGCAGGGCCCGCTCGGCCGCCGCCCGGCCGGACCCGTAGGCGGCCTCGCGTGCCCCGGCGGCGAGCATCCGGTCGGCGCGAGCGGCCAGCAACACCCCGATCGCGGCGCGCAGCCCGGCGACGAGAAGGTCGATCCCGCCGCCGGACCGGTCGATCCTCCCGTCGGCGTCGCACCGCACGGTCACCGCCAGCCTGCCCGCAACGGAGTCGCCGTCGTCGCCGCCGGGCAGGGGCTGCAGGACAGGTGCGGGTGCCGGGGTCCGTGTCGGGGTGACGGCCGCGGCGATCACCACGGCGCCGCGGCGGCGATGGCCGGCGAGCATGCGCAGATCACTGGCCTGGGGCGCGCCGTGCAGCAGCTGCACCAGCACATCGATCGGCGGGACCGGATCTCCTGCACCGCCGGTGCCCGGCGGCGGGCCCGATGCCGCGGGCGGTGTCGGGGCCGGCTCGTCGAGGGCGGCCGGATCGCGGGACGGCCGGTCGATCTCACCGGGGCTGTTCGACGGCGGCAACGCGCCGAGGGTCACCGGGCCGCAGTCGGCCAGCAGTGGGGTGAGCGTGTCGATCAGGCCGTGGACCTGGGCGCCGGCCCGTCCCCCGACCGCCACACACACCGGCGCGGGGCGCCCCGCCCGACGCGACCGCGTCCGCACACCGGTCATGGCCCTTCCCCCCTTGCGCCGGTGCGCACGCGTTCCTCGGCTCCCCCGAACCGGATGCGCGCACCGACTGGCCGGGACGCTACCGGCCCCGGCGCGCCGCGGGGCCGAAAACCGATGATCATCGGGGCGCGGGCCGGTCCGACACGGCGGAAAAGGCGCCCCCGTCCCGCCCCGTTCCGGCCGATACGGGACGATGGCGGGCGTGGACACCCCCGCGACCCCGCCGCAGACCGGCCCGGAAGAACCGTTCGATCCGCACGCCCCGCGCTACGACGCGCACGGGCGCGATCAGTACGGGCGGTCCCGCCTGCACCCGCGGGTGACCAGTTTCCGCACCCGGCGCGGCACCTTGACCCCGGCGCAGCAGCGCAGCTGGGACGAGCTGTGGGACCGGGTCGGCAAGGACGCGGCCGACGAGATGATCGATCCGGCTAGCTGGTTCGGGCGCACCGCCCCGCTGGTGGTCGAGATCGGCGCCGGCACCGGCACCTCGACCGCGGCGATGGCGCTGGCCGAACCGGAGATCGACGTCATCGCCGTCGAGGTCTACCACCCGGGGCTGGCCCAGCTGCTGCACGCGATCAACCGGGAGCAGATCCCCAACATCCGGCTGGTGCGCGGCGACGGGGTGGACGTGCTGGAGAACATGATCGCCCCCGCGTCGCTGACCGGGGTGCGGGTGTTCTTCCCCGACCCGTGGCCGAAGGTGCGCCACCACAAACGCCGGCTGCTCCAGCCCGAGACCTTCGCGCTGATCGCCTCCCGGCTGCGCGTCGGCGGGGTGCTGCACGTGGCGACCGATCATGCCGAATACGCGGAATGGATCGCCGAAGCCGCCGCCGAGGTGCCCATCCTGCGTACGCTCGACGGAGTATCCCCGATCGGACTGGACCGTCCGGAGACGAAATTCGAGGGTAAGGCCAAGGCGGCCGACCGACCGGTCGCCGAGATGATCTGGCGGAAGGCGGAGCGATGAGCGGGACTGCCCCCGGCGCGTCCACCGACCCGCGCGTGCTGCTGGTGTGGGATGCGCCGAACCTGGACATGGGGCTCGGCGCCATCCTCGGCGGCCGGCCCACCTCGGCGCACCGGCCCCGCTTCGACGCGCTCGGGCGCTGGCTGCTCGAGCGCACCGAGCAGGTCGTCGCCGACAGCGGGCAACGCGCCGAGGCCGAGGCGACGGTGTTCACCAACATCGCCGTCGGCTCGGCCGATGTGGTGCGCCCGTGGGTCGAGGCGCTGCGCAACGTCGGTTTCGCCGTGTTCGCCAAGCCGAAGATCGACGAGGACTCCGACGTCGACTCGGACATGCTCGACCACATCGCGCTGCGCGAGGACACCACCGGTCTGGCCGGGGTGGTCGTCGCGTCCGCCGACGGTCAGGCCTTCCGCGAACCGCTCGAGCAACTCGCCGAGACCGGCGTCCCCGTGCAGGTCATCGGGTTCCGTGAGCACGCCAGCTGGGCGGTGGCCTCCGAGCTGCTCGACTTCGTCGACCTCGAGGACATTCCGGGGGTGTTCCGCGAACCGCTGCCGCGCGTGAGCCTGGACGCACTGCCCGACGAGGGCGCCTGGCTGCAGCCGTTCCGTCCGCTGTCCGCTCTGCTGTCGAACCGGTAGCTCCACGTAAAGGAACTCGCGACTTGTTCAGTTTCTGGGGACGCTTCGTCTACCGCCACCGGATCGTGGTGCTGGTGATCACCTCGGTGGCCCTGCTGATCGGTGGACTGTTCGGGCTCAGGCTGCCCGATGCGCTCAGCCAGTCCGGCTACGACGATCCCGGCTCGGACTCCACCCGCGCCGCGGTGATGTCGGACGAGATCTACGGCCGTGACCACCGCTCCGACGTGATCGTGATGTTCACCGCGCCCGACGGCACCACCGTCGACGATCCGGCCGTCGCCGAGCCGGTCCAGCAACTGCTCGACGACGCCGCGGCCGCCCACCCCGACGCGATCGGCACGATCAACAGCTACTGGTCTACCAACCTGCCCGACCTGGTCACCGACGACGGCACCACCGCCTTCGCCTCGGTGGAGCTGACCGGCGACAACGACGACGAGACCCTCGCCCAGTACACCGAGATCCGCGACTCGTTCGACACCGATGCGGCGACCGTGCAGATCGCGGGCCTGCAGCCGATCGGCGACGCCATCGGCGTCGGGATGGACAACGACACCGCGCGCGCCGAACTGATCGCACTGCCGGTGGTGGCGGTGCTGCTCTTCCTGGTCTTCGGCGGTGTGGTGGCCGCCCTGCTGCCGGTGGTCATCGGCGTGCTGACCATCGCCGGTTCGACCGGCGCGGTATGGGGCCTGACCCACGTGATGGACGTCAACACCTTCGCCCAACCGGTGGTCACCCTCATCGGGCTCGGTGTGGCCATCGACTACGGGCTGTTCATCGTCTCGCGGTTCCGCGAGGAGATCGCCGAGGGTTACGACACCGATGCGGCCGTGCGGCGCTCGGTGATGACCGCCGGGCGCACCGTCGCCTTCTCCGCCACGCTGATGATCGTCAGCTTCGCGGGCCTTCTGATGTTCCCGCAGGGCTTCCTGCGTTCGGTCGCGCTCGGCGGGATGATCGCGATCGGTCTGGCCGCGTTCTGCTCGGTCACCGTGCTGCCGGCGATCCTGTCGCTGCTCGGCCGCAAGGTCGACGCGTGGGGCTGGAAGATCCTGCGCCGGACCAAGACCAACGAGGAGATCGAGGCCGGCTTCTGGGGCAAGCTCGCCGACTGGGTGATGAAGCGGCCCGGCCTGGTCGCCGCCCCGGTGACGATCGTGCTGCTGCTGCTGATCGTGCCGTTCAAGAACATCGCCTTCGGCGGGCTGAGCGAGACCTACCTGCCGCCGGAGAACCCGACCCGGGTCGCCCAGGAGACCTTCGACGAGAAGTTCCCCGGCTTCCGCACCGACCCGATCAACCTGGTGGTCATCGGCGCCGACGGCTCCGAGCTGTCCGAGGTCGCCGCGCAGGCCAACCAGGTGCCCGGATTCACCGGCCCGTTCACCGCATCGCGCCCCACCAAGGGCGAGGTCAACGTCCTGTCGGCCGGGATGATCGACTCCTCCCAGCCCAAGGACGTGATCGATCAGCTGCGCTCGATGAAGGTGCCCGACGGGGTCGAGGTGCTCGTCGGCGGCACACCGGCGCTGACCCAGGACACGATCGACACGCTCAGCACCCGGATCGGCTGGATGATCCTGTTCATCGTGGTCACCACCACGGTGCTGATGTTCCTGGCCTTCGGCTCCCTGGTGTTACCGATCAAGGCCGTACTGATGAGCGGGCTGTCACTGGGCTCGACACTGGGCATCCTGACGTGGATATTCATCGACGGCCACGGGGCGGGGCTGGCGAACTTCACACCCGGGCCGCTGATGGCGGCCGTGCTGGTGCTGTTGCTGGCGATCGTGTTCGGCCTGTCCACCGACTACGAGGTGTTCCTGGTATCCCGCATGGTCGAGGCGCGAGAACGCGGGGCCAGTACGAAGGAAGCGATCCGGATGGGCACCGCCCACACCGGACAGATCATCACCGCGGCCGCGCTGATCCTGATCGTGGTCGCCGGGGCCTTCGGGTTCTCCGAGATCGTGATGATGAAGTACATCGCCTTCGGGTTGATCGCCGCACTGATCCTCGACGCCACCGTCATCCGCATGCTGCTGGTGCCCTCGGTGATGGCGCTGCTCGGCGACGACTGCTGGTGGGCGCCGCAGTGGATGAAGCGCGTCCAGCGCAAGATCGGACTGGGCGAGATCCATCTGCCCGACGAGCGCCCCGCCACCCAGGCGCGCGCCGCCGCACAGGTCACGACCGTGATCCCGCGCATCACCGCCGAATCCACCCCGGCGTTCGCCGCCGCACCGGCGGGCGCAGCTACCCGGCCCGCGCGGCCGACGGCCGAGAGCCCGGCTACCCCGGTCACCCCTCCGGCACAGGCCCCGCGCGCCGAGGCGCCGCAGGCCGCGCCGCAGCAGGCGCCACCTCCGCCGCAGCCCGAGGCCCCGGCCGCCGGCACCGGCGCCGAGGCTCCGGCCGCACCCGCCGACCGGCCCGTGCGGGCGCCGCGTCCGCTGATCACCGACCGGCCCGCCGGGGCCGGCCGGGTCCGCCCGCGCCGCCCCCGCCCGCAGGACCGGGACGCGCAGACCGGTGGACCCGCGCAGCCGAGCAGGCCCACACCCGCGCCCGAGGCGGAAGCCCCGCCGCAGCCGGCGCCGCAACCCGAACCCTCCCGTCCGGCCCCGCCGCGGCGGCCCCGCCCGGCGCTGGAGCCCGAACTCGATCCGCACACCCCGCCGCGCGGGGTGCGCAAGGTCGACTCGACCCGGGTGGACGGACCGACCCGGCCCGCACGCGCCCGGGTGGACTCCACACGGGTGCCGCCGGCCGATCCGCAGCCCGATCCGGCCGCCGGTCGCCGGGCCCGCCCCGACGCCGGGACGCGGCTGCCCAGCGATGCGGCCGCCCAGCGGTACC
>JAJYRZ010000184.1 GCA_021793835.1 Actinomycetes bacterium
GCAAACTGCTGCCGCGCGACCGGGTCGAGCGCCTGCTCGACCCGGGCACCCCGCTGCTGGAGATCGCCCCGCTGGCCGGATACCAGATGTACGAGGGAGTCGGCCCCGGGGCCGGGGTGATCGCCGGGATCGGCCGGGTCGCGGGGCGCGAATGCGTGATCGTGGCCAACGACGCGACGGTCAAGGGTGGCACCTACTACCCGATGACGGTCAAGAAGCATCTGCGCGCCCAGGAGGTGGCGCTGGCCAACAACCTGCCGTGCATCTACCTGGTCGACTCCGGAGGCGCGTTCTTACCGCGCCAGGACGAGGTGTTCCCCGACCGGGACCACTTCGGCCGGATCTTCTACAACCAGGCGCAGATGAGTGCGCGCGGCATCCCGCAGATCGCCGCGGTGATGGGCTCGTGCACCGCCGGCGGGGCGTATGTGCCGGCGATGAGCGACGAGGCGGTGATCGTGCGCGAGCAGGGCACGATCTTCTTAGGCGGCCCGCCCCTGGTCAAGGCCGCCACCGGCGAGGTCGTCACCGCCGAGGAGCTCGGCGGGGGAGACATGCACTCGCGCATCTCCGGGGTCACCGACCACCTGGCCGAGGACGATGAGGACGCGCTGGCGATCCTGCGCCGGATCGCCGGCACCTTCGGGCCGAAGACCGAGACGCCGTGGCGGATGCGCCCGCCCGCGCCGCCGGCCGCCGACCCGGAGACGGTCTACGAGATCGTCCCGCCCGATCCGCGCATCCCGTACGACGTGCGCGCGGTGATCAAGGCGCTCGTCGACGCGCCCACCGCGCCGGGCCCGGACGATCCGGCGCCCGCCGACGGGCCCGGCGGCCCCGGCTTCCACGAGTTCAAGGCCGAATACGGGTCCTCGCTGGTCACCGGATTCGCCCACATCGACGGCCACCCGGTGGGCATCGTGGCCAACAACGGGGTGCTGTTCGCCGAATCGGCGATGAAGGGCGCGCACTTCATCGAACTGTGCGACAGGCGCAAGATCCCGCTGCTGTTCCTGCAGAACATCACCGGCTTCATGGTGGGCAAGGACTACGAGGCCGGCGGCATCGCCAAGCACGGCGCGAAGATGGTCACCGCGGTCGCCTGCGCGCGGGTGCCGAAGCTGACGGTGATCATCGGCGGCTCCTACGGGGCCGGGAACTACTCGATGTGCGGGCGCGCCTACTCGCCGCGGTTCCTGTGGATGTGGCCCAATGCGCGCATCTCGGTGATGGGCGGGGAGCAGGCGGCCTCGGTGCTGGCGACCGTGCGCGGCGATCAGCGCGCCGCCGCAGGCGACCCGTGGACGGCCGCGGAGGAAGAACAGTTCAAGGCGCCGCTGCGCGCGCAGTACGAGACCCAGGGCGAGCCCTACTACTCCACCGCCCGGCTGTGGGACGACGGGGTCATCGACCCGGCCGACACCCGCACCGTGCTCTCACTGGCCCTGGCGGCGTGTGCCAACGCCCCGCTCGAGCCGGTGGGCTACGGCGTTTTCCGGATGTGAGGACCATGACCACGACACGTTTCCACACCGTCCTGGTGGCCAACCGCGGCGAGATCGCCGTGCGGGTGATCGCCACCCTGCAGCGGCTCGGCATCCGCGCGGTCGCCGTCTACTCCGACGCCGACGAAGGCGCCCGGCACGTCGCCGAGGCCGACACCGCGGTCCGGTTGGGGCCCGCCCCTGCCGCCGAGTCCTATCTGTCGGTCGAGAAGATCATCGCCGCGGCCCGGGCCACCGGCGCGCAGGCGATCCACCCCGGCTACGGCTTTCTTTCGGAGAACCCGGCCCTGCCGGCCGCGTGCGCGGCCGCGGGACTGGTGTTCATCGGCCCCGGCGCCGCGGCGATCGAGACGATGGGCGACAAGATCGCCGCCAAGACCGCGGTCGCCGCCGGCGGGGTGCCGGTGGTGCCCGGTATCGCCGAGCCGGGCCTGTCCGATGCGCAGCTGATCGACGCGGCCGCCGACGTGGGATTCCCGCTGCTGATCAAGCCGTCCGCCGGCGGCGGCGGCAAGGGCATGCACCCGGTGCACGACCCGGCCGCGCTGCCCGACGCGCTGGCGCGGGCCCGACGCGAGGCCCGCGCGGCCTTCGGCGACGACACGTTGTTCCTCGAACGGCTCATCACCCGGCCCCGCCACATCGAGGTGCAGATCCTCGCCGACACCTGTGGCACCGTGATCCACTTGGGCGAGCGCGAGTGCTCCCTGCAGCGCCGGCACCAGAAGGTGATCGAGGAGGCGCCCTCGCCGCTGCTGGACGGGGCCACCCGCGCGCGGATCGGCGCGGCCGCCTGCGACACCGCGCGCAGCGTCGACTACCGGGGCGCGGGCACCGTGGAGTTTTTGGTCTCCGCCGACGCCCCCGACGAGTTCTTCTTCATGGAGATGAACACCCGGCTGCAGGTCGAACACCCGGTCACCGAGATGGTCACCGGCATCGACCTGGTCGAAGAGCAGATCCGCATCGCCGAAGGCCACCCGCTCGCCCTCGACCAGGACGCGGTGACCCTGACCGGGCACGCGATCGAGGCCCGCATCTACGCCGAGGACCCGGGCCGGGGCTTCCTGCCCACCGGCGGGACCGTGGCCGCGGTGTTCGAACCGGCCGGGCATGGCGTACGCATCGACTCCTCGCTGCGCCCGGGCACCGTGGTCGGCGCCGACTACGACCCGATGCTGGCCAAGGTGATCGCCCACGCCGGCACCCGCGCCGAGGCGCTGGACCGGCTGGACGCGGCGCTGGCCGACACCGCCGCCCCGGGGGTGGTAGACAACATCGAGTTCGTGCGCTTCCTGCTCGTCGACGAGCGCGTGCAGGCGGGAGACCTCGACACCGCGCTGCTCGACGCGCGCGCCGCGGACTTCTCACCCGCCCCGGCCCCCGACGATGTGCTGATCGCCGCCGGGTTGCTGCGTCAGCTGCGGATCGGCGCGGCGCGGGCGGCCCGCGGCGATGCGGGCGGATTCGGCGCGATCACCGGCTGGCGCCTGGGCGCCCCGGCTCCGGTGCGCTCTCAGCTGCGCAGCACCGGCCGCCGCGCCGCGGTGACCGTCACCGGCGATCCGCGCACCGGCCCATGCACCGCGGTGCTCACCGGTGACGGGGCCGAGGACACCGACACCGCGGGCGACACCGCCCCGGCACCCGAGGTCACCGCCCGCGCCGCACTGGCCGGCGACCTGCTCACCGTCACCCTCGACGGGGTGCGCACCGGACTGCGCGCCGCGGTCGGGGTCGACGGGGCGCTGTGGCTGGGAGATCGGCGCGGGATGTGGCGGATCGAAGCCGCCGACCCGGTGCGCACCCGCCGGGCCGCGGCCCCGACCGATCGGCAGATCCGCAGCCCCATGCCCGGCAGCGTGCTCGAAGTCCTCGTCGCAGACGGCGCCGAGGTCGCGGCCGGCGATCCGGTGCTGGTCGTGGAGGCGATGAAGATGGAGCACACGCTCACCGCGCCGGTCGCCGGCACCGCGGCGGTGTCGGTGGCCGCCGGCGCGCAGGTCGCGGTCGACCAGGTGCTCGCCGAGATCACCGCCGCACAGACCACCGAAGACGCCGACGGCGACCTGGCCGCGGCTACTGCGCAGAAGGGAACCGCCCAGTGACCACACCGTTGTCCGCCGACCTGCCCGAGGAGTACGCGACCCTGGCTGCGACCGTGCGCGAATTCGCCCGCGAGGTCGTCGCCCCCGTCGCCGCCGAGCACGACCGGGAGCACACCTTCCCCTACGCCGTCGTCTCCCAGATGGGCGAGATGGGCCTGTTCGGTCTGCCGTTTCCCGAACAGTACGGCGGGCAGGGCGCGGACTACTTCGCGCTCGCCCTCGCGCTGGAGGAGCTCGGCAAGGTCGACCAGTCCGTGGCCATCACCCTCGAAGCCGGGGTGGGGCTGGGGGCGATGCCGGTCTACCGGTTCGGCACGGACGCGCAGAAGGACCGCTTCCTGCCCGACCTGGCCGCGGGGAAGGCGCTGGCCGGATTCGGGTTGACCGAACCTGGCGCGGGCTCGGACGCCGGGGCGACCGCGACCACCGCGCGCGCGGACGGCGACGAGTGGGTGATCGACGGGGCCAAACAGTTCATCACCAACTCGGGCACAGCCATCACCTCCTTCGTCACCGTCACCGCGGTGACCGGGACGCGCGAGGACGGGCGCAAGGAGATCTCCACGATCATCGTCCCGTCGGGCACCGCGGGGTTCACCGTCGAACCGGCCTACGACAAGGTCGGCTGGAACGCCTCGGACACCCATCCGCTCAGCTTCGCCGGCGCCCGGGTGCCGCAAGAGAACCTGCTCGGGGAGCGCGGGCGCGGCTACGCGAACTTCCTGTCCATCCTCGACGAGGGCCGGATCGCGATCGCGGCCCTGGCCACCGGGGCGGCGCAGGGCTGCGTGGACGAATCGGTGCGGTATGCCAAGGAACGCACCTCCTTCGGTAAGCCCATCGGCGAATACCAGGCGGTGAGCTTCAAGATCGCCCGCATGGAGGCCCGCGCGCACGTCGCCCGCACCGCATACTACGACGCGGCCGCGAAGATGCTGGCCGGAAAGCCGTTCAAGAAGGAGGCGGCGATCGCGAAGATGATCTCCTCGGAGGCGGCGATGGACAACGCCCGTGACGCCACCCAGATCCACGGCGGCTACGGGTTCATGAACGAATACCCGGTCGCCCGGCACTATCGGGACTCGAAGATCCTGGAGATCGGCGAGGGCACCACCGAGGTGCAGCTGATGCTCATCGCCCGCCACCTGGGGCTGGCGTGAGCGCCGCGGGCACGGGCGCCACGGGTACGGGCGCGGCCGATGACGCAGAGCGCCGGGAGGTGGTCCAGCGCGGGCTGTGGTTCGAGGAGTTCGACACCGGCGTGGTGTACAAGCACAGTCCGGGCCGCACCCTGACCGAGGCCGACAACACGCTTTTCACCGCGCTGACGATGAACACCCAGTCCCTGCACCTGGACGCGGCCTGGTCGGCGGGCCAACAGTTCGGCGAGCGGCTGGTGAACTCGATGCTCACCCTGTCGACCCTGGTGGGATTGTCGGTGGCACAGCTCAGCCAGGGCACGATCGTGGCGAACCTGGGTTTTTCGGAGGTGTCGTTCCCCGCCCCGATGCGGCACGGCGACACCCTCTATGCGGAGACGATCGTGCGCGACAAACGCGAGTCGCGCTCGCGCCCCGGGGAGGGGATCGTGACCTTAGAGCACATCGGCCGTAACCAGCGCGGCGAGATCGTCGCGCGTGCGGTGCGGGCGACACTGATGCAGAAGCAGCCCACCACCGACCCGGCGTAGACCGGGCACCCGGCCGGGGAGAGCCCCCGAACCGTGAAGGAGAGTGCACCCGAGATGTCCCTGAATCCGCCGGGCCCGGCCTGGCTGTTCTGCCCCGCCGACCGGCCCGACCGCTACAGCAAGGCCGCGGCCGCGGCCGATGTGGTGATCATCGACCTGGAGGACGCGGTGGCCGGGCCCGACAAACCGGCCGCGCGCACGGCGCTGGCCGCGGCCGCCGCCGGACTCGATCCGGCGCGCACCGTGGTGCGGGTCAATGCGGCCGGCACCGCCGACCACTCAGCGGACCTGGAGCTGCTGGCCGGCACGCCGATCACCGCGGTGATGCTGCCCAAGGCCGAGACCGCCGCCCAGGTCACCGCGCTGGCCGACCACCAGGTGATCGCCCTGATCGAGACCCCGGCCGGGGCGCTGGCGGCGCCTGAGATCGCGGCCGCCGACAACCTGGCGGGGATGATGTGGGGCGCCGAAGACCTGATCGCCGGGATCGGCGGCACGGGCAGCCGCGGGCCCGGCGGGGGGTATCGGGACGTCGCCCGGCACGTGCGCGCGCGCGTGCTGCTGGCGGCGGCCGCCCACGGCAAGTGGGCGCTCGATGCGGTGCACGTCGACATCGGCGATCTCGACGGGCTGCGCGCCGAGGCCGAGGACGCGGTCGGATCCGGGTTCGCCGGGACGGTGTGCATCCATCCGCGCCAGGCCGCGGTGGTGCGCGCAGCCTACCGGCCCGGCGATGCAGGCCGAGAACCT
>JAJYRZ010000185.1 GCA_021793835.1 Actinomycetes bacterium
GATCGCCATGCGCGACGCCGTCTCCCCGGCCGCGGTCGGGGTCGACATCGGCTGCGGGGTGTCCGGGGTGCAGACCTCGCTGACCGCGGCCGACCTGCCCGATGATCTGGGCGCACTGCGCTCGGCCATCGAGGCGGCGATCCCGGTCGGCTTCCACTCCCACGACGAGCCGGTGGACATCGCCCGGCTCGACCTGCCCCGCGGACCGTACGACCGGCTGTGGGCGCGGGCGAAGACCCCGGCCACCGACATCGATCTGCTCGGCGGGCGCGCCCCGCGCCAGCTCGGCACGCTCGGTGGGGGCAACCACTTCATCGAACTGTGCCTGGACGAAGACGATCGGGTGTGGCTGACCCTGCACTCGGGGTCGCGCAACCCCGGCAAGCAGCTGGCCGAACACCACATCTGGACGGCGAAGAACCTGCCGCACAACGCCGACCTGCCCGACCGGGACCTGGCCTACTTCCTGGCCGACACCCCGGAGATGGAGGCCTACCTCCACGACCTGACCTGGGCGCAGGACTACGCGGCCCTGTCGCGCAAGGCCATGATGGCCCTGCTGTGCCGTGAGGTCGCGGCCGCGCTGCCGCAGGTGCGCTTCGGTGAGGAGATCAACGTCCACCACAACTACGTCGGGCACGAGAGGATCGACGGGACGGACTACGTGGTCACCCGCAAGGGCGCGATCCGCGCCGGCTCGGGGGAGATGGCGCTGATCCCCGGTTCGATGGGGACCGGCTCGTACGTGGTGCGCGGCCTGGGCTCGGCCGAGTCGCTGTACTCGGCCTCGCACGGGGCCGGGCGCCGGATGAGCCGGAACAGGGCGAAGAAGACCTTCACCACCGAGGACCTGGCGAAGCAGACCGCCGGGGTGGAGTGCCGCAAGGACGCCGGGGTGGTCGACGAGATCCCCGGCGCCTACAAGGACCTGCACACGGTGGTGCAGGCCCAGAGCGCGCTGGTCACCCCGGTGGCGCACCTGCGCACCATCCTGTGCGTCAAGGGCTGACCCGGCGGCCGGTCGGGCCGCGGCACCCGGCCGATAGCCTGAAGCGCAGACGACATCGGTTCGAACGAAAGGGACAGCTGTGGAACTGAGCATGGACAAGGGCAACGAGTTCGTCGAGGCGACCCAGTCGCCCGAGAGCGCGGCGGCCTGGAAGCGCCAGCTCGACCAGTACGCCCCGGGGTCTTCGGACTGGGTGGTCGGGGCCGTGTTCGGCGGCACCTACCAGCGTGAAGGTCTCCAGCTGCGCGACCGGCAGATGCTCAACATGGCGGCCCTGGCCGCGATGGGCGGCACCGAGCCGCAGCTGACCGGGCACATCAAGACCGCCGTCGAGGTGGCCGGGATGACCAAGGAGCAGGTCGCCGAGTGCTTCGTGCATCTGATGCCCTACATCGGGGTGCCCAAGGCGCTGGCCGCGATGCGCTGCATGGCGGACGCGTTCGGCGAGTAGTCAAGCGGGCAGCGGGCCCCGAACACACACGGTCCCCGCGCCGGGCGGGTCGCTGACCTGTCCGGCGCGGGGACCGTGCGGTTTCGTCGCGGGTCCGGATCAGCGCCGGATCATCAGTAGACCGGAGCCGGCCAGCGCGATCACGGCGCCGGCGGTGGCCAGGTAGACCCCGGTGGTCACGGTCAGACCCTCGGCGGTGACGTAGGCGAACACCGCGCCGACCGCCACCAGCACCGCGCCCACCCCGGTGACGCGCGCCCAGACGTCGGTGAACCGGCCCAGCACCCCGACCACGCCGACCACCAGCAGCACGATGGCCCCGGCGAGCGCCGCCCAGTGCAGGTAGCCGGCGGTGAACTCGTAGAACTTCGCGTCGGCGCCGCGCAGCTGCCCGAAACCGGTGACCTGCGCATCGCCGCCGTCGGTGACCTTCCACCAGGACAGCGGGTAGGCGATGAGCACCAGTACTGCGCCCACCAGCGACAGCGACGCGCCGATGGTCGGCCGGGCGGCTGCGGGGGCGGTGTCCGATTCGGTCTGTTCGGTCATGGGGTCCTTTCCCGGATCCGGGTGTGCGAGGGATCGATCGGCGCAAAGCGGCGCCGCGGTCTGCTTTTCGGCGAGGCTAACAGCGCTGCGGCGGAGTCCGCATTCCCGGCGGAATCCGGAGCCTGTCCGGTAAGCAGCGAGGCCGCGCCCGGCCGAGGATCTCGGCGAGGCGCGGCCTCGAACTGTTCGGTACGACCGATCGGATCAGGCGTTCAGCACATCCAGTGCGGCGTTGAGCGTGGCGCTCGGCCGCATCGCCGCAGCCAGCTTGGCCAGGTCCGGACGGTAGTAGCCGTCGAGCTCGACCGGCGCCCCCTGGACCTCGAGCAGCTCGTTCAAGATCGTGTCCCGCTCGGCGGTGAACCTGTCGGCCAGCGGCTTGAAGTAGGCGGCCAGATCGGCGTCCGCGGTCTGCGCGGCCAGCTCCTGCGCCCAGTACAGCGCGAGCCAGAACTGGCTGCCCCGGTTGTCGAGCTCCCCGGTCTCACGCGACGGCGACTTCTGGTTCTCCAGCAGCTTGCCGATCGCGGTGTCGAGCGTCTCGGCGAGAACGGAGGCCTTCGCGTTGTCGTTCTTGCGGCCCAGGTCGTCCAGGCTCGCCCCGAGCGCCAGGAACTCACCGAGCGAATCCCAGCGCAGGTGGTTCTCCTCGACCAGCTGCTGGACGTGCTTGGGCGCCGAACCGCCGGCACCGGTCTCGTACAGCCCGCCGCCGGCCATCAGCGGGACGATCGAGAGCATCTTGGCGCTGGTGCCCAGCTCCAGGATCGGGAACAGGTCGGTCAGGTAGTCGCGCAGGATGTTGCCGGTCACCGAGATGGTGTCCAGGCCGCGCCAGGCGCGCTCGAGGGTGTACCGCATGGCACGCACCTGCGACATGATCTGGATGTCCAGGCCCTCGGTGTCGTGCTCGGCCAGGTACTTTTTGACCAGGGTGATCAGGTTGTTCTCGTGCGGGCGGTACGGGTCGAGCCAGAACACCGCCGGCATGCCCGAGGCCCGGGTGCGCTCGACGGCGAGCTTGACCCAGTCGCGGATCGGGGCGTCCTTGACGGTGCACATGCGCCAGATGTCGCCGGCCTCGACGTCCTGGCTGAGCAGGACCTCACCGGTGGCGTCGTCGACGATGTTCGCGACCCCGTCGAAGGGGATCTCGAAGGTCTTGTCGTGGCTGCCGTACTCCTCGGCCTTCTGCGCCATCAGGCCGACGTTGGGCACGGTGCCCATGGTGGCCGGGTCGAAGGCGCCGTTGGTCTTGCAGAAGTTGATGATCTCCTGGTAGATCCGGGCGAAGGTGGACTCCGGCATCACGGCCTTGGTGTCCTTCTTGCGCCCGTCCGCGCCGTACATCTTGCCGCCGATGCGGATCATCGCCGGCATCGAGGCGTCGACGATCACGTCCGAGGGGGAGTGGAAGTTGGAGATCCCGCGGGCGGAGTCGACCATCGCCAGCTCGGGCCGCTCGTCGTGGCAGGCGTGCAGGTCCTTGATGATCTCCTCCTTCTTCGCGGTCGGGAGGGTCTCGATCTTGTCGTACAGGTCGACCATGCCGTTGTTGACGTTCACGCCGAGCTCTTCGAACAGCGCATCGTGCTTTTCGAACGCGTCCTTGTAGAACACCCGCACCGCGTGCCCGAACACGATCGGGTGGCTCACCTTCATCATGGTGGCCTTGACGTGCAGCGAGAACATCACGCCGGTTTCCTTGGCGTCGTTGAGCTGCTCCTCGTAGAACTCCAGCAGCGCCTTCTTGCTCATGAACATCGAGTCGATGACCTCGCCCTTTAGCAGCGGCACGGTCTTGAACACGTGCGTCTTGCCGTCGGCGCCGACCAGCTCCATGCGCGCATCGCAGGCGTGGTCGAGGATCATCGACTTCTCGCCGGCGTAGAAGTCGCCGTGGGTCATGTGCGCGACGTGGGTCTGCGAGGCCATCGACCACTTGCCCATCGAGTGCGGGTTGGCCTTCGCGTAGTCCTTGACCGCCTTGGGCGCGCGCCGATCGGAGTTGCCCTGGCGCAGCACCGGGTTGACCGCACTGCCGAGCACCGCCGAGTAGCGCTCGGTGATCTCGACCTCCTCGTCGGTCTGCGGGTCCTGCGGGTAGTAGGGCACGTCGAAGCCCTGCGAACGCAGCTCCTCGATGGCGCGGTTGAGCTGGGGGACCGAGGCCGAGATGTTCGGCAGCTTGATGATGTTGGTGTCCGCGTCCTGGGTCAGCCGGCCGAGCTCGGCCAGGTTGTCGGGCACCTTCTGCTCATCGGTGAGCCGTTCGGGGAAGGCGGCCAGGATGCGGGCGGCCACCGAGATGTCACTGGTGGTGACGTCGATGTCGGCGGCCTTGGCGAACGTGCGGACGATCGGCAGGAACGCCTCGGTGGCCAGGCGCGGTGCCTCGTCGGTCAAGGTGTAGATGATCGTCTGCTTACCGGCGGTCATGGGTTTCGACTCTTTTCTGTCGTGCGGATGACGTTCTTGTGGAACGTCCGTTTCTCGCTGGCTCCATTCTCACCCGAGCCGGACCGTGATGTGTCGCACCCGATACCCGATAGTGATCTTCGTCACCGGCGGGGTGCGGCGGTCGTCTCGGCACCTGTCCAGTCTGTCCTACTTGCCGGTCGGTTGGGGCGCCTCGCCCCGATGGTCGGTACCGGTGACCGGGACGGCGCCGTACGGCGGGCGTCGTGACCGGGCGGCCGGGGTCGGTGGACTAGATTCGGGGGCGAAGCGGGCGGCACACGCGTCGCGCAGCGACTGCGACGGCGGGATCGGGAGCGGGGGCGAGATGGGCGGGAGCGCGGGCGGCGACGCCGCGGTCCGGCGCGCCCACACCA
Source organism: Actinomycetes bacterium (assembly GCA_021793835.1). Classification (GTDB taxonomy): domain Bacteria; phylum Actinomycetota; class Actinomycetes; order Mycobacteriales; family Mycobacteriaceae; genus Tomitella. Next base: position 4,844 of record JAJYRZ010000185.1, read on the forward strand.
TCACCGTCGACTCCGGTCATGCGGGCCGGCGGCTGGACAAGTTCCTGCGCGCCCGTTTCAAAGGCGTGCCCGCGGGGCTTTTGTTCCGGCACATCCGGCAGGGCCGCCTGCGCGTCAACGGCCGCAAGACCGCCCAGAACTATCGGCTGGTCGAAGGCGACGAGATCACCGTGCCGGAGCTGCGGATCGACGATCGCGGCGCCGGGGCGCACCGGGTGCCGGCCGCGCTGCTCGACCGGATGCGCCGCACCGTGCTCTACGAGGACGCGCGGCTGCTGGTGGTCGACAAACCGGCCGGGGTGGCGGTGCACCGCGGCTCGGACGTGCCCGCCGGGGCCGTCGAGGCGATGCGGGCGCTGCGGCCCGATGCGCCCGACCTGGAACTGGTGCACCGGCTCGACCGCGACACCTCCGGCACGCTCGCCCTGGCCAAGGATCCGGCGCTGCTGCGGGAACTGCACGCGCTGCTGCGGGAGCGGGCCGATGCGATCGAGCGGCACTATCTGGCCGTGGTCGCCGGCCGGTTCCCGGCCGGGCTCGAAACACTCGACGCGCCGCTGCGGCGCACCGAGGCCGCGGTGATGGTCGATCCGCGCGGCGACTGGGCCGAGACCGCGGTGGCGATCGAGCGAAGGCTCGGCGGGCGGGCCACCGTGGTCCGGGCGCGGCTGGTCACGGGACGCAAACACCAGATCAGGGTGCACCTGGCCGATGCCGGTCACCCGGTGCTCGGTGACGACCGTTACGGCGACCTCGAACGCGACCGCCGCGCCGGGGCGCCCGCCGGGGCGGGCCTGCACCTGCACGCCCACCGCCTGGTGATCCCGCTGCCGGGCGCCGCGCCGGTGACCGTCACCGCGCCGATCCCGCGTCGCTGGGATCCGGTGCTCGGCGCCTAGCGGAGCACCGGGCGGCCGGGCCGATGGGCGCAAGTCCGCGGGGTTCCGGGCCCGGTCAGGTCCGCGCCCGGAACGTCCCGTGGAAGGACATCGGGATGTGCCGGCGCAGTTCGGCGACGGCCATCGGTCCGTCGGCGGGGCGCTCGGCGGACAGGATCAGCAGGCGCGAGGTGCGCCGATCGGGCCGGTGCTCGACGGTCAGCAGCCAACCGGCCCCTCCCGGTCGGAG
>JAJYRZ010000186.1 GCA_021793835.1 Actinomycetes bacterium
GGCCTCATACAACTAGACGGTGGCACGCGGTCAGGCGCCCGACCCGGCGCAGACGCGGGAGGCGGTGGCGGCCGTGGCCGACAGGCTGCGCGGCGACACCGTCCCCGCGCCGCCGACCGTCCCACCGCGCTGTGACCGGTACGACCGGACGGGGGAATGCGCACCGGGGCGACCGGGTCGTAGACTTCCGCTGCACACCCTCCTCGCAGGAAACCCGCCAGAAGTCAGGGAGCATCGCTGTGGCGACCCACGTCCCCCCGTCCACCTTCTCTTCGACGCCGGTGGACGATCCGGTCGGCGGATTCGACGACCGCGGTGAGGATCCGCCCCGCGAGGAGTGCGGGGTGTTCGGCGTCTGGGCCCCCGGCGAGGACGTGGCCAAACTGTCCTACTACGGGCTCTACGCCCTGCAGCACCGCGGCCAGGAGGCGGCCGGCATCGCGGTCGCCGACGGCGCCCAGGTGCTGGTGTTCAAGGACCTCGGCCTGGTCTCGCAGGTGTTCGACGAGCAGTCGCTGGCCTCGATGAACGGCCACATCGCCATCGGCCACACCCGCTACGCCAGCGGTGACACCTCCCGCTGGGCGAATGCGCAGCCGAGCTTTCACACCGACACCGTCGGCGGCGGGTTGGCGCTCGGTCACAACGGGGCCCTGGTCAACGCCGACGACTTCGCCGGCCGGATCCAGGTCGATCAGGGGCCGTTCCGGCGGGAGAACCGCAACGGCACCACCGATGCGGATCTGATCGGCGCGCTGCTCGCGCAGGCGGTGACCGACGAGGTGACCGTCGAGCAGGCGGCGACCGCGCTGCTGCCCGAATTCCAGGGTGCGTTCTGTCTGACCTTCATGGACCAGGACACCCTCTATGCCGCCCGCGACCCGCACGGGCTGCGCCCGCTGAGCCTGGGCCGGCTCGAGCGCGGCTGGGTGGTGGCCAGCGAGACCGCGGCGCTCGACATCGTCGGCGCCTCGTTCGTGCGCGACATCGAACCCGGGGAGCTGCTGGCCATCGACGGCGACGGGGTGCGCTCGACCCGTTTCGCCGAACCGGTGCGTCGCGGCTGCGTGTTCGAATACGTCTATCTCGCCCGCCCCGACTCGGTGCTCGAGGGGCGCTCGGTGCACGAGGCGCGTGTGCAGATCGGCCGGCTGCTGGCCGAGGAGGCGCCCGCCCCGGGCGGCGAGCTGGTGATCCCGGTGCCCGAATCGGGCACCCCGGCCGCGATCGGCTACGCACAGGGCTCGGGCATCGACTACGGGCAGGGCCTGGTCAAGAACGCCTATGTGGGCCGGACGTTCATCCAGCCCAGCCAGACCATCCGCCAGCTCGGCATCCGGCTCAAGCTCAACCCGCTGCGCGATGTGATCGCGGGCCGCTCGCTGGTGGTGGTCGACGACTCGATCGTGCGCGGCAACACCCAGCGCGCCCTGATGCGCATGCTGCGCGAGGCCGGGGCACGCGAGGTGCACGTGCGCATCGCCTCCCCGCCGGTGAAGTGGCCGTGCTTCTACGGCATCGACTTCGCGGCCCCGTCCGAACTGATCGCCAACGCGGTCGGCCGGGTGGGTGAGCACGACGACGATCTGGCCGAGACCGTCGAGGCGGTGCGCCGCTCGATCGGGGCCGATTCGCTCGGCTTCATCTCCACCGACGGGATGGTCGCGGCCACCGAGCAGCCCGCCGAGCGGCTGTGCACGGCGTGCTTCACCGGCGGCTACCCGCTCGGTGTGCCCACCGGCGCGCACACCGGCCCCGGGGCGCAGATCCTGGGCGGTCTCGACCGCCGCGACCCCGCCCACTCGCTCTAGCCGTACTCGGCCGCCGTCGCTGCGCTCCGGAACCGCCGGGGCGCGGGCCGGTAGGGCCGACGCGGCCGGTATCGTGGGGAGGCACCGGTGTGCGCCGAGTTCGGACCCCTGGTGTGTCAGACCTGTCCAACGACCTGCGATCCAGATGCCGGAGCCGAAACGAGATGACCGACCCAGCCCAGCCGGACCAGCCGATCCCGGCCGGAGGAGCCTCCTACGCCGATGCCGGGGTGTCGATCGCCGAGGGTGATCGCGCCGTGGAACTGATCGCCGATCACGTCCGCAAGGCGACCCGGCCCGAGGTGGTCGGCGGGATCGGCGGCTTCGCCGGCCTGTTCGCCTTGAAGGGCGGCTACCGCGAGCCGCTGCTGGCCGCCGCCTCCGACGGGGTGGGCACCAAGATCGCCGTCGCCCAGGCGATGGACAAGCACGACACGATCGGCATCGACCTGGTCGCCATGGTCGTCGACGACCTGGTGGTGTGCGGGGCGGAGCCTTTGTTCCTGCAGGACTACATCGCCATCGGCAAGGTCGTGCCCGAGAAGGTCGCCGAGATCGTCGGCGGCATCGCCGAGGGCTGCGCCCAGTCCGGTGCGGCCCTGCTGGGCGGGGAGACCGCCGAGCACCCGGGCCTGATGGCGCCGGACGCCTACGACCTGTCGGCCACCGGGGTCGGCATCGTCGAGGCCGATCAGCTGCTGGGCCCGGACCATGTGCGCCCCGGCGACGTGGTGCTCGGCATGGCGGCCTCGGGCCTGCACTCCAACGGCTACTCGCTGGCGCGCAAGGTGCTGCTCGACATCGCCCGGATGCCACTGGACGGGCAGGTCGAGGAGTTCGGCCGCACCCTCGGTGAGGAGATGCTCGAGCCGACCCGCATCTACGCCAAGGACTGCCTGGCGCTCGCCGCGGAGACTCGCGTGCGCACCTTCTGCCACGTCACCGGTGGGGGACTGGCCGCGAACCTGGCGCGCGTGATGCCGCGCGGCCTGACCGCCGAGCTGGACCGCGGCACCTGGACTCCGGGCGCGGTGTTCTCGCTGATCGCCCAGCGCGGCCGGGTCGAGCGCGCCGAGATGGAGGCCACCTTCAACATGGGAGTGGGCATGGTCGCCGTCGTCGCCCCCGAGGACGTGGACCGCGCGCAGGCGGTGCTCACCGCCCGCCACGTCGACGCCTGGGTGCTCGGCACCGTCGGCAAGGCCGAGGACGCGGACGCCGACCGGGCACAGATGGTCGGCGAGCACCCGCGCTTCTAGAGCGCAGCGGCTGGGCTCTGGAGCCCGATACCTACGACAGGCCCCGGCAGGGTCGGCGCAGTGGGGCGGCACGATCCGCTCCCCGAGGCACCGGACCGGCCGGGGCCTCATCGTCCCCGGCGGCCGGGACAGACAGTGCCGATCCCGACATGCGGGCCCGGGCCGGCCACCGCAGGCCGGCCACCCGGCCGACAGGAGTAGAAGCAGAACGCACGTATGGGGTGATGATCCGATGTGGATCGTCACCCCATACGTGTGTGCGTTCTGTGCAGGTGTCCGCGCACCGCGGGACCTGCGATGTACGACAGAGACTGAGAGCGTCAGTCCTCGTCCCAGCGGCCGCCGTACTGGTCGTCGCTGTCCCGATAGGAGTCACCGGCCGGTGTTCCGGCCAGTTCCTGCTGCAGGCGCTCGAAGTCGGTATCCGGTGTGGAGTACTTCAGCCTCCTCGCCACCTTGGCTTGCTTAGCCTTAGCCCGGCCGCGACCCATAGCTGCCCCCTTCATACAAGGTCGGGGCGGCCTGGGGAATATGTGGCGGCCCCGCTCGTTTTCGTCTGTTCCTGCCCCACACTTTAGCGTGAACGCGCGCGAAGTGCCGCCACCGGTGCTGACCGGTGCGTTTACACCGTGGTCAGCGCCGGTGGACGGCGCGATGTGGAGCAGTCGTCCAGCAACCGGACGACCGGTTCAGACGGGGTCGGGGCGACCCTGAGCGGGGGTCAGCGCCCGCGCAGCCGATCGATGGCCTGACGTCCGGCCTGCGGCTCGTCGTAGCGCGGCATCGAGTCCGGATCGATCGAGGCGGCGTTCTCACCGACCTCGAGTTCGGCATCGGCCTTCAGCGCCCGGCGCACCAGGGCCAGGGCCACCGGCCCGAGCTCGTGATGGTCGACCACGGTGCCGATCCGGCCGACCGTCCGGCCCCCGGAGGTCAGCTCCTCACCGGTCTCCGGGCGTGCGTCGGTCGACCCGTCCAGGTGGACCAGCACCAGGTGCCGGGGCGGCTTGCCCAGGTTGTGCACCCGGGCCACGGTCTCCTGGCCGCGGTAGCAGCCCTTGTCCAGGTGCACCGCGCCGCCGATGTCGTAGCCGCCGATCCAGCCCGTCTCGTGCGGGATGGTGCGGTCGTCGGTATCGACCCCCAGGCGCGGGCGCAGCGACTCCACGCGCAGCGCCTCGAAGGCCCAGGAGCCGGCCGGGCGGGCGTGGGCGGTGATCCGGTCCCACCAGTTACGCAGCTCGGCGCGCGGGACGATCAGATCGACCGTGTCCGCGGTCGGCCACGGCATCCGGCGCACCAGCCCGCCACCGGGCAGGGCGGCGGCCGCGCCGACCGCCGGCAGGGTGAACAGCTCGCCCAAGGCGCCGTCGGCCAGCTTCGGGCCGAGCACGGTCAGCACCGCGTAGTCGTCGGCGGCCAGCGGTTCGGCCTTGGACCAGAACACCATCTTGGTCAGGTAGTCCAGCAGCGGTGCGCCGCGCCAGGCCTCGGTGTCGATCCAAGCGGTGCCGCCCAGATCGGTGAGCACGAAGTGGTCCTCGATGCGGCCGTTGCCGTCGAGGATGAGGTTCTCGGCCACGGTGGCCTCGGGCAGCACCTCGAGGTGCTGGCTGGTCAGGGTGTGCAGCCAGGTCAGGCGTTCGTCGCCGGTGACGGTCATGACCGCCCGATGCGAACGGTCCACCACGGCGAGGCCGGTCGCGGCCTCACGTTGCTCGCCGAACGGATCTCCGTAGTGCCAGGGCACCCCGTGATCGGGATGGCCGGCAGGCGCATTCGCGGCGCCGGGGACCGCCAGCAGCGGGCTGGCGTAGTCCGAGTTGGCAGGGACATCAGAGTTCTCACTGCGGACAGGCACGAGGCCAGTCTACGGTCCTGCGGCCCCGGGTGCCGGTGGCGGGCGGATCCGACCTGCGCCGACAAGGCGTCGGCGACAGCGGCCAATGCCATCTTTCGATGATTTCGTGTCTCAAGTCGCACGTTCAAAGCGGTTGTGTTTCACTTCTCCACGTCTGATATCGGTTTCCTCGGGGTTTTTCCTCGGGGTTTTTCCTCGGGGTTGTTTTCGGGGAGTGATCTGCGGTGTCGGTTCTGGGGCGTGTGGGCGTGGTGGGCGCGGCCGCGGGTGCGGTGTTGTTGGCCGGGGCCGGGTCTGGTGGGGCGGCGGTGACGGAGCTGGACCCGCAGTCGGCTTCGGTGGTCACTGATGACGGCTGGTCGGTGTCGGTAGTCGCATCGGAGTTGCGGGTGGATGCGGTGGCGCCGTTGTCGGGGTCGTGGCTGTCGCGTGAGGCGTTCGTGTCGGCGAAGGTGACGGGCCTGATCTCCGGGGAGGGAACTGCGCCGGTGCGGGCGGGGGTGATCGAGCAGGGGGTGCAGGTCGGCTGTGAGGTCGATGTGACCAGTGGGATGACACTCGGGTCGACGGCGACGTTCGGGCCGAATGTGGGGATCACGATGGCCGGTCCGTCGGCGGGGTTGTCGGCGAATGCGGGGCCGAATGTGTCGGTGCAGGCCAAGCCGGGAGAGATCACGAATCTGGTGATGGCGGAAAAGGACCTGGCCGGTGATCGGGGGTCGATCACTCAGCGGGGCATGCAGGTGAAGGTCGACGGGTGCTTCGGTGAGGTGACGATGCGCACCTATGCGCAGGTGTCGGTGACCACCGATACGGCTGATGACACGGTGTTCGTCTACTCGACCCCGGTGACGCTGTGAATGTGTCCGGCGCGGTACGCGCGAGTGTGGGCGGCCGAGTTCTGCATGGAGTGGTCGGTGTGATGGTGGCGGCGGGCCTGCTGATTTCGCCGGGTGTCGGTTTGGCCGAGGCAGGGCCGGCAGAGGATTGCCAAGCGGTCAGGGACCGGGATC
>JAJYRZ010000187.1 GCA_021793835.1 Actinomycetes bacterium
AGCCGATGTCGCCTTCACCGGCAACGACCTAAGACTCATTCCACAAGCCCTGGCCCACACTCGCCGCGGCCGGGCCATCATCAACCAGAACATCATCCTCTCGCTACTGATCATCGTCGTCCTCCTGCCCCTGGCGATCACCGGGGCCCTCGGTCTCGCAGCAGTGGTGCTGGTACATGAAGTCGCCGAAGTGATCGTGATCGTCAATGGCCTACGCGCCGCACGCACCAAGCGCTGACACCGCCAAACGAAGCTGCGGAATGGCCGCCAAACGAAGGTGAGAGTCACAACAGGTTGATGTTGGCCACACCCGAGACCAGGATCAGCGCGGCCAGCACCAGGCCTGCGCGCGCCGGGGCGATGGAGGCGACCGCGGGGTGGGCGCCGGGCCCGTCGGCCGCAGCGGTGGACGGGGAGTCGTGCGGGCCGTCGGCGCCGCCATAACGGGAGGTCACGGCCCCGAGGATAGGGGAGCGGCCCGGCCGGAGAATCGGGGGCACGAAAACACGTCGAGCCTGGCACGATGCGGTGCGGCCGGGCATCGTCGGCGCCGCGTGCTACCGCGCGCCGGTCGGGATGTGCCGGGGTCCGGGGCCTGTCAGGGCAGCAGCTGTCCGATGCCGGCGACCAGGCCCAGGCTGCCCGAGGCGATGGCGCCCAGCGGTGACCCGGGCGGTAGGTCCCCGGTGTCCACCCAGCCCTGCAGATCCGAGCCCAGTGCCGAGACGTACCAGGCCCAGTAGTCCGGATCGGCGAAACGTTCCCACATGATCAGACGCCTTCTTCCCACTCGTCGGCCCCGACCCGTGCGCCCCAGGATACCGAGTGGAGCGGGCCCGCCCCTGCGACTCGATCGGCCGTGGGGCTTCCGTTGGCCGGAAGCGTCGGTTGTGATCGGCGCCACTGCCGGGTGAGGGTCGGAAGGCGACGCGCACCCCGCGGGCAGGGCGCCGCGGCGACGTCGATCATGCTGTAGCGACGGGGCGGGATCACCGACCGCGCAGTTCCGGCCGCATACCAGTGGCAGGCCGGGCCGAGACGAGGAGAGACATTGACCGACACCACCGAACGCATCGTCGTGGTCACCGGCGCCAGCCGGGGCGCGGGTAAGGGCATCGCGCTCGCCCTCGCTGAGCCGGGCACCACCGTCTACGTCACCGGACGCACCGTCAACGAGGGCGACGCCCCGCTGCCGGGCACCGTGGCGGCCACCGCCGAGGAGATCACCGCCCGCGGTGGCACCGGGGTGCCGGTGATCTGCGACCACGCCGACGACGAGCAGGTCGCGGCGCTGTTCGAGCGGGTGCGCGCCGACCACGGCCGGCTGGACATCCTGGTCAACAACGCGCTGGTGGTCCACGATCAGCTCGCCACCAAGGGCCCGTTCTGGGAGAAGCCGCTGTCGATGCAGGTGGTGCTCGACGTCGGGCTGCGCTCGAGCTATGTGGCCAGCTGGCATGCGGCACCGCTGCTGGTCGCCAACGGCAAGGGCCTGATCGTCAACACCTCGTCGTTCGGTGCGCGCTGCTACATGCACGGCCCGGCCTACGGCGCCGGCAAGGCGGCGGTGGACAAGATGGCCCACGACATGGCGCACGACCTCAAGCCCTACGGGGTCGCGGCGATCGCACTGTGGATGGGCATACTCAAGACCGAGCGCACCGCGGCCGCGTTCGAGGGCAATGACGAGACCTACCGGCGGTTCATGGCCGGGGCCGAGTCCGCGGAGTTCCCGGGCCGGGTGATCGACGCGCTCTACCGCGATCCGGACCTGATGGCGCGCACCGGCCAGGTGCTCATCGGCGCCGAGGTCGCCGCGGATCTGGGGGTCACCGATGTGGACGGCAACCAGCCGCCCTCGCACCGGGCGATGCTGGGCGATCCGACCGTGTTCTCCGAGGCGGTCATCGAGTAGCGGCGCGCACCGCGCGGCCGACGAACACCGCCCGCATGATCGGCTCCTCGGCCGCATCGTCGGCCGCATGCCCGGCGCGCACCGTCCACCCGTCGTCGCCGGCGCGATAGAACCAGTCGTCGGTCGGGAACAGGGCGCGCCCGTCGGTACACGTGTAGTTCCCGGCGGTATCGCGGGTCGGGCCGCCGCCGGTGACCAGACGGCACCCCGTACCGTCGCCGAGTTCGACCGCCAGCGGATACGGCTCGGCCGGGGCTTGCACCGAGGCGGCGACGGCCTCGACCTCGACCAGTGTGCGGGTGTCGGGATCGCGCACACACAGCACCCGGTGCGGATCGGCCGCGGGCAGGCAGGCCAGGAGATCGTCCGGCGGCAGCCCGCAGGAGACCACATCGTCGGTCGCCGCGGCCGGGGAGGGGAATGCGCAGTCCTGCCCGGGCACGGTGAGCTCAGCCCGGGCGGTCACCGCCCACCCCGGAGCCGGCGCCCCGTCCGGGCCGACCGGGCGGACCACCTCGACCTCGGTCCAGCCGGTCGAGGCGGGCAAGTCGGGCGCGGCACCGGGCTGCGCGTCGCCGGCCGATGCGGTCGGCGACCCGGCCGCATCGGGCGCGGCCTGCGGGTCGGTCGCCCCGCAGGCCGATACCGCCAGCGACATCGCCGCCACGGCCGTGAGTACAGGCACACGCATGGCCGCTGATCGTACGGGACCGGGCGAGGCGGGACCGCCGATCGGATCAGCTCTCGCCCATGCCCTCGGCCGGCACGTCACCGCCGCCGGCGCGCACCTCGTCGACGATGCGTGCGCCGACCTTCGCATCGATCGAGCGCCAGTAGTCCAGCGCGCGGCCGAGCACCGCACCGCGCACCCCGCCGAGCAGCGATCCGGCGACCTGATCGACCAGATCGTCACGCTCGGCCTCGTCCATCACCTCACGCACCAGCCGACCCGGCTGGGTGAAGTCGTCATCGTCGTCGCGCAGCCGATAGGCGGCACGCACCAGGTCGCCGTCGGTCTGCCAACCGTCCTCGGCCCGGCCGACCGAATCGGTCCAGCCGCGCCCACCGGTGTTGGGCGCATAGGTCGGCGCCGCCCCCGAATGTTCGACGGCCATGTGCCCGTCGAACAGGTAGGAGTCGACCGGCACACGCGGCCGGTTCACCGGCAGCTGATGGAAGTTCGTGCCGATCCGCCGGCGCTGGGCGTCGTTGTAGGCGAACGCCCGGCCCAGCAACATCTTGTCCGGGGACAGTCCGATGCCCGGCACCAGATTGCCCGGGGAGAAGGCGGCCTGCTCGATCTGGGCGAAGAAGTTCTCGGGATTGCGGTCCAGCCGCAGCGTGCCCACCGGGATCAGCGGATAGTCGCGGTGCGACCAGGTCTTGGTCAGGTCGAACGGGTTCGTCGGCTGATCCTTCGCGTCGTCGTAGGGCATCACCTGCACCGACAGCGTCCAACTCGGATGGTCGCCGGCCTCGATCGCCTCGAACAGATCGCGGCGGTGGTATTCGGCGTCCGTGCCGGCCAACTCGCGGGCCTGGCGGTTGCTCAGAAACTCCATGCCCTGGTCGGTGTGGAAGTGGTATTTGACCCAGAACCGCTCACCGGCGGCGTTGACCCACATGAAGGTGTGCGACCCGTAGCCGTTCATGTGCCGCCAGGTCCGCGGCAGTCCGCGCCGCCCCATCAGATAGGTCACCTGGCCTCGTGCTTTCACTGTGAGGTGACCGGTCAGCGGGCCAAGAGATAACGAAAGGTGCCCCTACCTGCGACAATGGGACTTGTCTAGAGACTCATACACGCAGAAAACGGAGCACCTTTCTGGTGAGCAACCATACCGGCATCTACCCACGACTGGCCGTCGAGGCCACCGGCACTTCGATCGTGTCCCACGCCGGCGCCGCCCTGTTGCTGCGCACCGCCGACAAAACAGGTTTGGCCAGCAGGTTGTCTGAAGCACTTGCGCCGTGGCGCAAGCCGCTGGCGGTCCACGATCCGGGCAAGACGATGCTGGACCTTGCGGTCGCGGTCGCGCTCGGCGGCGACTGCCTCGCTGACATCGCCGTGCTGCGCGAACAGCCCGCCGTGTTCGGCCCGGTCGCCTCGGATCCGACCGTCTCTCGCACGATCACCGAGCTCGCACGCAACCCGCAGAAGGCGCTGCGCGCGATCGACAAAGCCACCGCTGCAGCGCGGTCGGCCGCGTGGTCGCTCGCGGGCACCGCAGCACCGGATCACGACACTGATGCCGGGTCACCGCTGGTCATCGATATCGATGCAACCTTGGTGACCGCGCATTCGGCGAAGGAACAGGCCGCCCCGACCTATAAGAAGGGATTCGGATTCCACCCGCTGCTCGCCTTCATCGACCACGGCCGAGACGGTGGCGGGGAGCCGATCGCCGGGCTCCTGCGGCCGGGCAACGCCGGCGCCAATACCGCCGCCGACCACGTGATCGTGATCAACCAGGCCCTCGCCGGACTGCCGGGAGCCGGCCGATACCGGGTGGGCAAGAAGGTGCTGATCCGCATGGACGGGGCGGGCGGGACGAAGACGACCCTGCAGCACTGCGTGCGGCGCGGCCTGTCGTATTCGGCCGGGTTCACCCTCACCGAACCCCTCGCCGCGCTGATCGACAAGATCCCAGCCGCCGCCTGGACCCCGGCCTACAACACAGACGGCCAGCCCCGCGACGGCGCATGGGTAGTCGAGCTGACGCACATGGCCGACCTGACGGACTGGCCCGACGGCATGCGCCTGATCGTTCGCAAGGAACGCCCGCACCCGGGGGCGCAGCTGCGCATCACCGACCGTGACGGGCACCGACTCACCGCCTTCGTCACCAACACCCGCGGCGGGCAGCTCGCTGACCTGGAACTACGGCACCGGCAGCGCGCCCGCTGCGAGGACCGGATCCGCGCCGGGAAACAGACCGGACTAGCCGGATTCCCGTTCAAGACCTTCGCGCAGAACCAGATCTGGCTCGCCATCGTCTCCCTGGCCGCAGCACCGACCACCTGGACACAGCTACTCGCGCTCACCGACCATCCGGCGCGGAAGTGGGAACCGAAACGACTTCGACTCCGGCTGTTCTCGATCGCAGCTCGCATCACCCGACATGCCCGGCGCACCAGGTTGCGACTGTCCGCAAGTGCACCGTGGTCGAGGTTGGTCGTCGCTGCGATCGATCGGCTGACAGCACTACCGATACCGACCTGACCAGCACGACACTGACCACCCGAGACGAAAGACCACCCTGCCGGGACAGTGGAACCCGGACCCGCGCCGCGGTCAGCGGCCGACCGCCTGACGCCTCCCCACCGGCGTCGGCCAGAAAACCCTCATCCGAAGACGCTCAGGCCAGGACGACGGTCTCATGAAATCTTGAGGCTGGTGTGCGGTCTCCGGATTCAGGGTCCAGAAGTCCCACTGCATGTGGTTGTCGCGCAGCCCCGAATCGGGCAGTCGGCGCTGACTGCGGATGAAGTGCGGGAACTTCATCGGATCGCGCACGAAGAAGATCGGGGTGTTGTTGCCGACCAGATCGTAGTTGCCCTCGTCGGTGTAGAACTTGATCGAGAAACCGCGCACGTCCCGCCAGGTGTCCGGGCTGCCCGCCTCCCCGGCGACGGTGGAGAAACGCAACAGCAGATCGGTGCGCGCGCCCGGTTGGAACAGTCCCGCCTTGGTGAACTGCGAGACGTCCTCGGTCACCTCCAGACGGCCGAAACCGCCGCCGCCCTTGGCGTGGGGCTGACGCTCGGGCACCTTCTCCCGGTTGAAGTGCGCCATCTGCTCGAGGAAGTGCACGTCGTGCAGCAGCAGCGGGCCGTCCGAACCCACCGTGAGCGAGTCGCGGTCGCTGGGCGCGGGCGCACCCCATCCGGTGGTCGAACCGGCCGACGGCGGTTCCGGGGTGGGCGCGGAGGTCGAGGTCGGGCCGACCGGTTCGGGGCGAGCGGCGGACATGGCGGGCTCCCTTCGTCGCGGCGGGCGCCCGCTACC
>JAJYRZ010000188.1 GCA_021793835.1 Actinomycetes bacterium
GGGTCGGCGGCCGCGCCGCATTCTGCGCCCAGCCGGATCGTCTTCGGCCCGCACGTCACCAACCTCGCGCCGGGCCGCGCCTTCGGTCCCGCACACACCGCCTACTACGGGGCGCGCGCCGCGGGCGGGGCCGGGATCATCGTCACCGAGACCGCCTCGGTGCACGACTCGGACCACCCCTACCAGTACGCCCCGCGCGCCCAGGACTGCCCGGCCGGTTGGGCGCAGATCGCCCGGGCCTGCCGCGCCCACGGGGCGGTGGTGCTCGCCGGGCTCGGCCACCGCGGCGCCGAAGGGGTCAGCGCGCACACCCGCGCTGCGCTGTGGGGCGCGTCCGCGGTCGCCGAACCGGCCCGGCGTGAACAGCCCATGGTCATCGGCGCGGCCGAGATCGCCGCGCTGATCGCCGCGTTCGCCGCAAGCGCCCAGGCGGCGGTCGCGGCCGGCTGCGACGGGGTGGAGATCGACGCCGGACCGGGGGCGCTGCTGCGTCAGTTCTGCTCGCCGCTCACCAACGACCGCACCGACCGATACGGCACCGACCCCGATCTGCTGCTGACCGAGACGCTGGCCGCGGTGCGCACCGCCATCGGGGAATCCGCGCTCATCGCGGTGCGGCTGTGCGCGGACGAAGGCCCCGGCGGGATCACCCCGGCGATGGCCGCGCAGACGGCCGTGCGCATCGGCGCCTTCGTCGATCTGCTCACCGTCACCCGCGGCGGGCTCTACACCGGCGAGTGGTACCGCCCCGGCATGCACACCCCGCCCGGCTTCAACGCCGATGCGTCGGGCCGGATCCGCGAGGCGGTGCGCGCGGCACTGGGGGAGCGCGCCCCGGCGGTCGTGTGCCAGGGCTCGATCGTCGACCCCGATCACGCCGCCGCGCTGATCGCCGGCGGAGTCTGCGATGCGGTGGAGATGACCCGCGCCCAGATCGCCGACCCGGACCTGGTCGCCGCCGTGCGCGCCGGCCGGCCGCACCGGCGCTGCACTCTGTGCAACCAGGGATGCCGGGCCGAACAGGCGACCAACTCGGTGATCGACTGTGCCGCGGCCCCGCGCCTGCGCCCCGGCACCGCGCCTCCGACGCCGGTCACCGCCGACGAGGTGCTGATCGTCGGGGCCGGCCCGGCCGGACTCGCAGCCGCGGCCGCACACGCGGCCGCCGGACGGCGGGTGACGGTGCTCGAGCGCACGCGGCAGGCGGGCGGGGCGCTGCGGGAGGCCGCGCGCATCCGGCCCGGACTCGCCCGCCAGATCGAGGACCTTCTCGCGGACTGCGCACGCGCCGGTGCGGTGATCGAATACGGGGTGGCAGATGCGAAGGTGCGCGCCGCGGCCGCCCGTGCCCGCGGGGCCGCGGTGATCGACGCCCGCGGCGGACTGCCGCGCCCAGCCGACTTCCCGGCCGCCCGCGCGGTCACCGCGGCCGCGGTGCTCGGCGGTGGCGGGCCGCTCGGTGCGTCGCTGCCCGCCGGGCCGGTGCTGCTGTGGGATCCGGTCGGCGGACCGGTCGCGGTGGCGCTCGCCGAGCAGTTGGCCGCGGCCGGCCGGCAGGTGGCGGTGGCGACCTCCGGCGCGGTGGTGGGCGAGGACCTGGCCGCAGCCGGCGATCTGGCCGGAGCCAATCAGCGCCTGGCCCGGGCCGGGGTGGCCCGGTATGTGCTGTGCCGGCCCGAAGAGCACGCCCGCGGCCGGGTCGTGCTGTGCGATCTGCACACCGACGCATGCACCGAGGTTGCGGCCGCCGCGGTGATCGACTGCGGCCCGGACCTGCCCGGACCGGGCCTGGACGGGGCGATCGTCATCGGGGATCGGCGCGCCCCGCGCACCGTGCTCGAGGCCGTACGCGAAGGCGCATGGACGGCCGCAGGCGGTGTCCGTGACACCGCCGGCGAGACCGGCACCGGCGCACAGCCCGCTCTCTGACCTCCCGGTCACCCGGGCGTTCCGGCGCCCGGGCACGTATGGGGGAGGAGCCCCGACGCACCGCCGCCCTTCCGACCCGGAGACGGGACGACGGCTCGGCGACCGGCTGGGCACGGATCCCCGCCTGGCGACTCAGGTGTGGTCGTCGGGCGCTGCAGCACCGACCGCTGCCGGGTGCGAGTGCCGCACCATCCACCGGAAGTACGCGGCCCAGTCCCGTGCCCACAGCACACCGATCGCGGCGTGCCCGGGCGAGATGGCCGCGGCGCCGGGCACCGCGACCGGATCGGAGGATCCGGACCAGCCGGCGATCACCGCATCGATCTCGGCCGCGGGGATGTCGGCCGGGACCGTGTCGGGGCCGGTGCGGGGGAGCGCGGCGACGTCGGCGTGGGCGGTGGCGTGCGGGGAGGTCGCCGCGGTGAACTCGTCGGCCCCGGCCCGCACCGAGCCCTGCAGCGCGCGTGCGATGCGGGTGTCGGGCAGCGGGGCCAGTCCGTAGTCGGCCAGACCGCGCACCAGGGTGCCGACGATCATCGCGTGGTCGATCGCGTTGGTCACCGTGGTCCAGGCCCGCGCCTCGTCCTCGGCGGCGCCGCCCTCGGTGCGGGCCAGATCTGCCGTCTCGGCGGCCAGGTCGCGGGCGCGCACCGCGCTGCGCGCAGCCGTCTCCGTCTCCTTCTGCGCGGTGGCCTGATCGGCCGGATCGAGCCCGGCGTAGGCGGCGACGACGAAGTCTCCGGTGGCCCGTGCCGAGTCGTGCAGCACCGCGGTCACCCGGGCGGCGACCCCGCCGCGCCACAGCAGCGCGGTGGTCACCAGCGCGATGATCAGCCCCGTGCCGACGTCCTTGATGCGCATCTCGTCGACGCTCATCGACATCCCGCCGTGGGCGAGCGAGACCAGCATGACGAACCACACGGTGAAACCGGCCTGCTTCATCGGCACCAGCCAGCGGCCGCGCGGCAGCCACACGGTGAAGAAGGCGACCGGGATCAGCACGATCACCAGTGCGACGGTGTGATGGCCGATCAGCTTGACCAGCCCCGCGCAGATGAGGAAGCCGGCGATCGTGCCGCCGGCGACCTCGACCGCCGATTTACGGGCGTGCACCGCGGTGAACTGCAGGGCGGCGACGATGCCGAGCACCACCCAGAAGCCGATCTCCAGCCGCAGCTCGTGCACGGCCAGCACCGCGAGGGTGACCGCCACCGCGGTCTGCAGGGCCCGGCGCAGCCACGGGGACCGCAGGTTCAGGTTCGCGCGCAGCAGATCGGCTGGCCGGGTGCCGCGGTCGATCCGGTCGAGCTCCCGGGTGATCGGCGGGGCCTGGTCGGCGGCGCCCGCCGCGCGCCGGCCGCCCACGGTGGTCAGGGTGTGCCGGGCCACCGAGGCGGTGAGGAAGGCGATCACCCGGTGCCGGAACGCCGCGTCCACCGTGCGGGTCACGGTCACGGTGTCGCCTGCGGCCAGCAGCCGGTCGGCCTCGGCCGGCAGATCGGCGACATGGGCGGCCTGGGCAGCGTGCAGGGCTTCGATCGTCGCCGCCGAGGGGGCGGCGCCCGCATCCAGGGCCTGGGCGCAGGCTGTGAGGGTCTGCGCGGCCGCGGTGAGCATCGCGCGGTCCGGCGAACCTGCCGCGGCCGGATCGTCATCGGCCGGCCAGTCGAGCGCGTAGCGCAGCCGGCTCACATCGTCGACCAGGCGCACCAGCGCGTGATCGGCGGTGGTCAGATCACCGGGCCGTTCGAGCTTGCCGTCGTAGGAGGTGCGCATCGCGGTGTATGCGGCGTCGAGGTCGCGCATCCGCTCGGCGGCGGATCCGCCCGGCCCCGGCGCGGGGTCGGCGGCGCCGCGCACCACCGCGGCCGCCGCGGCCACCGCCGCACCGACCGTGCGCCGGGTGCCGTCCTCGGGCCTGCTCGGCCACAGCACCACCGCAGTGATCCCGGCGATCACGGCTCCGGCCGCATACGAGCCGAGTCCGATCGCCAGATCCTTGTACGTCGTCGGGGTGGTCACCGCGACGATGTACGGCAGGAGCAGCGACAGATAGGCGGCGGCGACATAGCCGCGCAGCACCAGCGAATACGCCAGCCCGAAGGCGACCAGGGCGGTCATCACCAGTGTGGCGGCCAGACCGGACTCGGCGGCCACCGTGCCGAGGGTGATCAGCACCAGACCTGCCAGACCGGTCACCAGATAGGCCATGAGCCGGGTGCGCAGCGGGCCGCCGAAGTCCGAGAGCACCAGCAGGATGAACACCCCGAAGGTGGCGTAGAAGCCGCTCGGGCCCAGTCCGGTGAGCACGAGGTTGACGATCACCGCCACGATCGTCACGACGATCGTGGCGCGGGTCGCCTTGCCGACCGGGCGGGGAGCGGTCATGGTGCGGCTCTTTTCCTTGGCGGGGCCGGGTCGGCCGGGGCGGGGTGAGGGCGGGGTTAGTCCGGGGTCTCACCGTACCGGTGCGGGGGCCGCGACGGTGCCCTGCGCCCGGTCCGTCCGCGGGCGAGCCGGAGACCGGCGTCGCGGATGCGGCACGCCCGCGCAAGGCGTGGTGACCGGGCGGATCGCCGCGAACCCGTGCCGACTTCGGCGGCGGAGTGGGCAAGGTGCGCCGAGGGGGTGATGCGGTGGTGTAGAAAAGACATCATGACGACTGTTCTGCACAACGCGCGACTGATCGACGGCAACGGCGGCGAACCGGTGGACGACGCCGTGGTGGTGATCGACGACGGGAAGATCACCTACGCCGGTCCGGCCGGCGACGCTCCCGCGACGGACGGGGCGACGAAGGTGGACTTGGGCGGCGACACCGTCTGCCCGGGCTTCTTCGACGTGCACGTCCACATGTCGCTGCCCGGCACCAAGGGCTCGCCGATCATGGCCGCGATGGTCCCGCCGTCCTACCGCTACTTCCAGCTGATCGACCGGCTCAAGACCACCCTGGAGGCCGGGGTGACCACCGTGCGCGACCTGATGGGCGTGGACGTGGGCGTGCGCGACGCGGTCGCCCACGGGCTGATCGAGGGCCCGCGCCTGCTGGTGGCCGACAAGATGCTCAGCCAGTCCGGCGGGCACGCCGACTTCCACATCCCCTCGGGCCTGGACGGCACCGGGGTGATCGGCGGCAAGCTCGTCGACACCGTCGACGAGGCCCGCCTGGAGGCCCGTGAACTCGCCCGCGAGGGTGTCGACGTGATCAAGGTGGCCTCCTCGGGCGGGGTCTCCTCGCCCAACGACGACCCGGACTTCCTGGGTGCGCGCGAAGAGCTGGTCTCCGCCCTGGTCGAGGAGGGCCACAACTACGGGGGCCGTCCGGTCGCCGCCCACGCCATCGGCCTGCCCGGCATCACCGCGGCGATCAAGGCCGGTGTGCGCTCGGTCGAGCACGGCTACGCGATCACCGACGAGCTGCGCAAGGAGATGGTCGAGCGCGGCCAGTTCCTGGTGCCCACCCTGCTCGAGACGCTCAAGCCCGACACCGCGACTCCGCAGGCCGTGGCCAAGAGCGAGAAGTGGCACAAGATCGCCCAGGACTCGATCCGCAAGTCGGTCGAGGCGGGTATCAAGATCGCGCTGGGCACCGATGCGGGCCTGGTGCCCGATCACGGCGACAACCTGCAGGAGATGGGTCTGCTGGTCAAGTTCGGCGGCATGACCCCGCTGCAGGCCATCTCGGCCGGCACCAAGGTCGCGGCCGAGCTGTGCCAGGTCGACGACAAGCTCGGCACCCTCGAGGCCGGCAAGCTCGCCGACGTGGTCGTGGTCAAGGGTGATCCGAGCAAGGACATCGAGGTGGTCAACGACCACGCGAACATCGCGCTCGTGCTCAAGGAGGGCGTGGTCAAGTCCAACCGCGGCGGCTACGCGTTCTGATCCGCACCCGCGCACAGGTAGAACCCGGCCCGCGCCCCGTCCGCCGTCTCTCGGTGGACGGGGGCGGG
>JAJYRZ010000189.1 GCA_021793835.1 Actinomycetes bacterium
GTGCCCGCGGCTGGCAGGTCCCGGCGTACACCATGCCGGCCGACGCCGAAGAGGTCGCGGTGCTGCGCATCGTCGTCCGCGAGGGCATGAGCCGCGATCTGGCCTCGAACCTGATCTCGGACCTGAAGGAAGTGTGCGCCAAGCTGCGCGAGGGTGCGCGCCCGCAGGCCGACAAGTCGGGCTTCGCCCACTGATCGACCTCGGATCGTCATCCGACACCGCACGATGACCGGGACCGCGCTCGGCACCACGCCGAGCGCGGTCCCGCGTCCGTCGTCACGGAAGGTGCGGTGACCGTGGGCGCGGAATCCGGACCGTCGGGTCGTCGCCCGGGGCGAGTCACCGACCGCGAGCAGGTGCGGCAGATCCTCGACCTGAGCCTGCGCACCGGCTCCCACCTGCTGTCCAGCGGCGCCGGCACCGCCGATGTGGCCGCGACCATGGCGGCGCTGACCTCCTCCTACGGCGTGCACGGCGCCCGCCACGACATCACCTCGGCGACGATCATCGTCTCGGTGCCGCGCGGGGTGAAGGGCGCCCCGCTGACCCTGATGTGGTCGGTGGAGGCGCGCGCACTGAACTACAACCGGCTGCGCCGCACCCTGGACGTGGTGCAGGAGCTGTCCGCCCACACCCCGCCGCTCGATCGGGCGCACGCCGCGCTCGACGCGATCGACCAGGCGCCCGAGCAGTACTCGAACGTCGTCGCCAGCATCGCCCTGGGCGTGATGGCGGCGGCCTTCGCCGTGCTGCTGGGGGCCGGGCCGCTGGTGGCCGCCATCGCCTGGGCCACCACGGTGGTGATCGACCGGATCGGCCTGCTGCTCGGCTCTCGCGGCGTGCCGATGCTGTTCCGGCAGGTCGCGGCGGGACTGATCGCCACCGGGGTGACCCTCACGCTCGAGGCCTTCGACTCGCTGCCCGACGACGCCGCCCCGTCCCTGGTGGTGGCCTCGAACATCGTGGCACTGATGTCGGGCATGGCGATCGTGACCGCACTGCAGGACGCGATCACCGGCTACGAACTGACCTCGTTGGGCCGGTTCGTGCAGATCATGGTGTCGATGGTCGGCATCTTCCTGGGCATCGGCGCGGCCCTGCGCATCGGCGCCGCACTCGGGGTCAGCGCCCAGGTCCACCCGGTGGCGGTCGCCGGCTGGCTCAGCCTGCCGATCCTCATCGCGGCCGGCGCCTTGGGTTCGGCCGGGGCGGCCGTCGCCGGTTACGCCCGGCCGCGCGCCGCGATCGCGGCCGGCATCGCCGGGGCGCTGGGCACCGCCGTGTACTTCTCGCTCATCCACATCCACGCCGGCAACGTGGCCGCATCCTTCGTCGCCGCGACCACCATCGGTTTCGCCGGCGCGGTGCTGGCCTCACGGCTGCGCGTGCCGCCGCTGGTGATCATCATGTCCGGCATCATCCCGCTGGTGCCGGGGGTGACGATGTATCACGGGTTCGTCTCCGCCATCGACGGCGACCTCGACGACGGACTCAAACTGCTGGTCGCCGCCGTCGGCACCGCCATCGCCCTGGCCGGGGGCGTGGTGCTCGGGCCGCTGCTGGCGCCGGCGACCCGTCGACACGCGCGCCAACTCGCGCGGTGGAGCGCCGTCCACGGCGCCGTGACCGACCATCGGTGGCTGCGCGGCGGACCGCTGGGTCTGCTGACCGTTCATCCACGCCCCGTGCACGGTGACGCGCAGGAGCAGACCGCATCGGCCGGGACCGAGACCGCCGCGGCGCCGGATACCGACCCGCCCGCCGCAGACCCGCCCGGCGGGCGGTCCCGGGACTAGAAGACGGGACCGGGTCCCGGACCGGGACGGGGCGGCGGATCAGTCCTCGACGGTGGTGTGCACGTTCTTGCGCTGGGCGAACCCGGGGGTGGCGTCCACGCGCAGGCGGGTGAGGTTGCGGTAGCTGATCAGCCAGCGCCCGTCCTCTTTCCGGTACTCCTCGTGGTAGTGCCCGTAGCCGTGCAGGTGCTCCTCGCCGCCCTCGCCCTGCCACCACAGGTGGTCCTCCATCGCCCAGATCCCGCGGGCGGTGGTGTCGGAGGTCAACGTGATCTCCGGCGAGTGCCCGTGGTGCACGCTCTGGATGCGCACCTCGCCGTCGAGGGTCTCGCGGATGGCCGCGGCCACCGCCTCGGCGCCGACCACCCGATCGCCGTCCGGTCCGCCGAAGGTGTCGGACACCATGTCCGCGGTATGGAAGGAGGCGTACCGGTCCCAGTCGGCGTCGTCCATGCAGCGCAATCTGCCGGCGAACAGCTGCTTGATCTCCTCGATCGCCAGCAGCTGCTCGGCGGCGGAGAGGGTGACGGACGGTTCGGCGATCATGGGCGGGCTCCTCGGTCGGTTGCCGTGCGGGTGCACCGACCGTGTCATGACCGCGACGGTCCGGGGCACCGTCGTTGCCGGTGGTCGGGAGCACGGTCGGTCAGTGCGGTCCGTCGCTGCGTCCGTCGGTTCGGCGCAGCGCGCGGCCGCGGGCCACGTCCTCGTCGTGTCGACGCGCGCGGGTGACGATCTCCCGATCGTCCCGGACCGGGGCGGCGGCGCTGTCTTCGACCCGGCGGCCGGCCAGGAGTCGGCGCGTGCGCTCGAGTTCGGCGTCGAGCTGGGCGCCGAGCAGCAGCGCCAGGTTGGTGATCCACAGCCACAGCAGGAACACCACCGCCCCGGCGGCCGTGCCGTAGGTCTTGTTGTACGAGCCGAAGTTCACCACGTACGCGGCGAACCCCACCGAGGCCACGGCCCACACCGCGATCGCCAGGACCGCGCCGACGCTGACCCACCGGAAGCGTGGCTGGGCGGCGTTGGGGGTCGCGTAGTACAGCACCGCCACCATCACGATGACCACGGCGATCAGCACCGGCCATTTGGCGATGCTCCAGACGGTGACGGCGACCGAGCCCAGGCCGATCGCATCGCCCACGGCGCGCGCCACCGGTCCGGTGACCACCAGGGCGAGCAGCACCGCGGCGGCCGCGACGAGCAGCCCGGCGGTGACCGCGAGCATCTGCAGGCGCAGCCGCACACCGGGTCGGCCCTCGCCGACGCCGTAGACGCGGTTGAGGGCGCGGCCGAAGGAGCGGACATACCCGGAGGCGCTCCACAGCGCGCCGAGCACACCGATCAGCAGGCCCCAGCCGGCGGCCGGGGTCTGCACGATGGTCTCGACGGTCGAGCGGACGCCGTCGGCGGCCGAGGACCCGGCCACGTCGTCGACCACCCCGACCACCGTGTCGATCGTCTCGTCCGTGCGGCCGGCCAGGCCCAGGATCGCGGCCACGGCCAGGGCGGCCGGGAAGATCGACAGCACCGCGTAGTAGGTCAGTGCGGCCGCCAGATCGGTGCCGCCGACCGCGGTGAACCCGTGCAGGGTGCGGCGGGCGGTGTACCGCCACGCCGGTGCGGTCAGATCGGTCGGTTCGTCCGGTCCGGTGTGCGGGTCGACATCCGCCATGGGGCCTCCTTCGCGCCGCGGTGGTGGCAGCCCGGGCGATACCCGCGGCCCCGGCCGGGTAAACCGGTCCCGGCCCGGTAGGGCCGGTGGCGGCGCCGAGGCGCATGGGCCGGTCAGCGCACGGTCAGCACGATCTTGCCGAGCGCGCCGCGCCGATCCATCAGCGCCAGCGCGGCGGGCACCTCGTCCAGCGGGAAGGTCGCGCCGATCAGCGGGTCGACCGCGCCCGACTCGAGCACATCTGTCAGTTCGAGCCACTGGGTCTGCAGAAACGACGGATCGCGCATCCAGAGCTCGCCCCAGGCGACACCGAGCACGGCGGTGTTGCCCAGCAGCAGCCGGTTGACCTTCACGGTCGGGATCTGGCCGGCGGTGAAGCCGAGCACCAGCACGCGGCCTTCCGGGGCGAGGGAGCGCAGTGAATCGGTGAACCGGTCCCCACCGACCGGATCGACCACCATGTCCACCCCGCGCCCATCGGTCAGCTCTTTGACAGCGTCCTTGAAGCCCTCGACCGGGACCGTGTGGGCGGCCCCGGCCCGCCGGGCGAGCGCCGCCTTCTCCTCGGTGGAGGTCACCGCGATCACGTGCGCGCCCTGGGAGGCGGCCAGCTGCACGGTGGCGCTGCCCAGCCCGCCGGCCGCGCCGTGGACGAGCACGGTCTCGCCGATGGCCAGCCGCCCGCGCCGGGTGAGCGCGAAGTGCGCGGTCAGCAGGTTCATCGGGATCCCGGCTCCGGTGGTGAAGTCGATCCGGTCGGGCAGCGGGAACACCATCGCCGGGGCGGTGGCCACGGTCTCGGCGAAACCGCCGATGCCCGGGAACGCGCACACCCGGTCGCCGGCGGCGAACCCGGAGCCGTCGGGCGCCGAGCGCACCACCCCGGCGACCTCCGCACCCGGGATGTAGGGCAGGGGCGGCTTCATCTGGTAGAGCCCGCGGGTCTGCAGCACGTCCGGGAAGGTCACTCCGGCGGCGTGGACGTCGATGACGACCAGATCGTCACCGGCGGGCTCGTCCACGTTCTCGACCGTGACGGCGTCGGGGCCGTCCAGACGGGTGATCCGGGCTGCACGCATGGGGAGTCCTTTTCTCGGGGAAGACGATGCCCCTCGTAGTCTGGGCCGCTCGGTGCCGTGATGCACGCTTCTACCCGGATCGGGTGTGCCCGGGCAGGCGTTCGGTGTTCGGTATTGACCGAACACCGAACGTCGCGGACAATGAAGGAATGGATGCAGAGGCACTGACGATCGACGCGTTCGCGCAGCTCGGCATCACCGTTGAGCGGCCGCCGGACAAGCGCGACGCGCGCGACCCGGTGGTGGATCTGGTGCTCGTCCCGGCCGGTCGGAGCGCTGAGCTGTCGGTGAAACGACGGTCCCTGGTCAGCGATCATGACGCCGAAACGTTGTTAGAACAGATAGGTGACACCGAGACGAACCTCTTCGTCGTCGCCGACCGTGTCACCGCGGCCGCGCGTGATGCGCTGCGCGGACGCGCGGGCTTCCTCGACCTTCGCGGGCACCTGTCGCTGCATCTGGCAGGTCTGGTCGTCGAGGCCGAGGTCCGGCCGGTCGTCGAGCGCCGCCGGCGCACCGATGCGCTCAGCAGCACCGCGGGTCTGGAGGTGGCGACGGAGATCCTGATGAATCCGCACGAGGCCGTGGCGGTTCGTCCACTGGCTCGCGCCCTGGAACGGTCACCGAGCACCGTCTCCGAGATTCTTGCCGCGCTGCGCGTTGACGGTCTGCTGGACGCGAGCAACACGGTCGTGGGAACCGATCTGTTCTGGCAGGTGGCGGACGAGTGGACAGGGCAACGGGTACACATCGCGCAGGTGCCGCCGCCGGGAGATGCCGCAGTGACCGGGGCGTTGCGACTGGGGCTGGAGGATGCGGGGGCGACCGAGGGATGGGCGCTCACCGACTCGGCGGCGGCGGCGTCATACGGTGCGCCGATCGCGCTGCGTGCTGACCAGCCACTCGATTTCTATGTGCCCGATCGGTCGATCATCCGGCGGGCTACGACGTTGCTGGGCGCGGCAGCGTCCCCCCGGGACGCCCGGATGACTCTGCGAGTGGCGCCGGTGCAGGCGGTCGTGCGCCGGCGGGTCGATGATCCGCGACTGTACGAATGGCCGCTCGCACATCCGTTGTTCGTGGCACTCGACCTGGCCCAGGATCACGGCAGAGGCAGAGAGATCCTCGATCAGTGGACTCCGGACGGCCGGTGGAACCGTGTCTGGTGACCGAGTGGTCTTCTTCGGGGACGCGATGGCCGCTGTCGTCCAAGGGGTGCACGAAGTCCGTCGTCTCCTGAACCAGCCGCCAGTGGTCATCGGCGGCCTCGCCGTCTTGGCCCGGCTGTCGAAGTCGTACCGCGCAACGGTGGATCTGG
>JAJYRZ010000190.1 GCA_021793835.1 Actinomycetes bacterium
GCGCGCGGCCCGGACCTGTTTTTCCAACAGGGTCCGGGCCGCGCGCTCGTCTACTGATCGGGGGCGGCCGCGCAGGGCCGCTACACCGGGTCGGCTACCTGATCGGTCCCTTCGCTCTCGCTCCAGTCCGGATCGACCCAGTCCGGTTCGATCCAGTCCGGCTCGGTCCAGTCCTCGGCGGTGTCCTGCCCGCCGAGCAGCCCGTCCGGGTCGATCACCTCGACGTCGCGGCCGATCTCCTCGGCACTGCGTGCGGCCTGGGTGATGAACAGTTGCGAGACCGGGTTGAGCGAGTACGCGTGCGTCAGGTCCAGCACCACCTTCCCCTCGCCGGGGCCGAGTTCGGCGACCGAGCGCAGGAGGTTCTCGGCGCCGGCGAAGTGGATCGAGCCCTGCAGCCAGAACACCTCGGCCGCGCGGGACCCGAGCGTCTCGGGCACGTGCTCGTGCCGGACCGCGCCGCGCGCGGGCGGAGCGACCTCCATCAGGTGCAGGCCCATCTCGTCGGAGATGCGCTCGAACACCTGCACCCCGCGCACGCTGTTGCCGTGCCGGTCCAGTCGCGGCGAGAAGGTGACCAGCCCTGCCTGCCCGGGCAGCACGCCCATGATCGCCCCGCACACCCCGGACTTGGCGGGGATCCCGACCCGTGCCAGCCAGTCGCCGGCCCCGTCGTACATCCCGCAGGTGGCCATCACCGACAGCACCTCGCGCACGATGGGCCGGGAGATCACCTGTTCACCGGTCAGCGGCTGCACCCCGCCGTTGGCCAGGGTGGCGGCCATCATCGCCAGATCGCGCGCGGTCACCTCGATCGCGCACTGGCGGGTGTAGCCGCGCAGCACCTGGTCCGGGTCGCCGGTGACGATGTCGTAGCTGCGCAGCATGTTGGTCAGCGACCGGTTGCGAAACGCGGTCGCCAGCTCCGATTCGTACACCGCCTCGTCCACCCCGAGCGGGCGGCCGGCGAAGGCCGACAGGCCCTCGTGCACGCGGGCGAAACCGCCCAGGTGCGCACCGTCGTCCGGGGCGAGCAGTCCGTGCACGGCCAGGGCGCCGGCGTTGATCATCGGATTCAGCGGCCGACCGGTCTCGGCCTCGAGGGACAGTTCGTTGAACGGGTCGCCCGACGGCTCGACGTCGACGGTCTCGGCCACGGCCTCCCGGCCCAGGTAATGCAGGGCCAGTGCGTAGACGAAGGGTTTGGACACCGACTGGATGGTGAAGGTGCACTGATCGTCGCCGGTGCTGTGCACGGCGCCGTCGACCGCCGACAGCGCGATGGCGAAGCGGGTGGGGTCGGCCGCGGCCAGCTGCGGGATGTAGTCGGCGACCGCACCGGAGTCGTCGTCGCCGTAGCGGGTGAGCAGACCGTCGAGGTAGTCCTCGACGACGGTGTGCGGGGCCGCGGTCATCAGTCCCGGTCGATCCGCCGCAGATGCAGTCCACGCAGCCGGTCGGCCAGGCGCGGGTCCGGTCCGCGCACCACGGCGCCGGGCGCGACCGCGCGGATCGGCAGCGGCGCCACCGGGGCCGGGGCCGCGTCGGCGGCGGTCGCCCACGCGGTGAGCTGGGCCGCGGAACCGGCGTAGACGATCGGGCCGAGCCCCACCCAGGCGTGCGCGGCCGCGCACATCGGGCAGTGCTCCCCGGAGGTGTAGACGGTGGCCTCGGCGCGCACGGCCGGGCTCAGGTTCTCCGCCGCCCAGCGGGCGAGCGCGAACTCCGGATGTCGGGTGCGGTCGCCGCCGGCGATCCGGTTGCGGTCCTCGGCCAGCACGGTGCCGTCCGCGGCGACCAGCACCGAACCGAAGGGCTCGTCACCGGCGTCCAGCGCCTCCTCGGCGAGCACGACACAGCGCTCGAGCAGGGGCCGATCGGCGTCGGTCACCGCGGTCACGCCCGCGTAATGGTCCGTGTGCGTCATCGCCCGTGCCCCCTCCCTTGCGGCCGGTGGCCGGCCGCTCACGCGATCAGATCAGGTTCGACAGCGCCATCCAGGCGTGGTCGATGCCGAACCAGCCGCCGATCATCGCGACCGCGCCCATCGACCAGAGCGAGAAGGCCACGATCACCAGCGCCGAGCCCAGCAGCGCCACCCGGGTCGCCATCGACCGGCGCAGGAACCACAGCTGGATCGCGCGCAGTCGGCCCCGGAAGAAGTCCACGACCTTGCGCGCCCAGACGAACTCGCTCGACAACAGCCCCAGTCCGCCGGCGACCATCACCCAGCCCGGGCCGGGGGTGGGCATCATCGCCAGCGCGAAGCCGACCACCAGCACCAGGGTGCCCACGATCGCGACGCCGACCCGGTACGCGGCGTTGAGCCGGGGCCGGGCGGCGATGCGACGTCGCCACGCCTTGAACCGCTCGAGCCGGCGTCGTTTCCTACTGACCTGAAGCACGTGATCAACAGTACCGAGGCGACCGCCCGGCGGCAGCACTTTCTGTCCGTGTGTCGAGTCTCACCACGGGGTGAAGGTGCAGCGCGCCGGGCGGTACGTGCCGGTGTCGGTCAGTCCAGGCTGGCGTCGAGCCAGTCGATGGTCTGCATGCCGAACAGGTCGGTGCCCCAGCCGTAGAGGTTGGTGATCATCTCCTCCATCGAGCAGTCCGAGCCGGCGTAGGTCACGTCGGCGCCGTGGCCCTCGTAGGTGGCGGCCAGGTCACGCGAGTCCTGCGCGGCCACCAGCGACATGAACGAGTCGTCGGCCTTGCAGGAGGTGATCAACACCTCGGTGCCGGCCATCTGTTCGCTCTCGAGCTTGGTGCCCAGCCGGTTGTCGTCGAACGCCCGCTGGAAGGCGGGGATGTCGGCCGGGGCCTGTCCGCCTTCGAACAGCAGGTTCAGCGGGACGAACGGCAGGGTGAAGTACGCCGGGGTCTGGCACTGGGTGCGGTACCAGTCGGCGATGACCTTGCCCGCCGGGGTCAGGTGGTCGTCGATCCGCATCTCC
Source organism: Actinomycetes bacterium (assembly GCA_021793835.1). GTDB lineage: Bacteria > Actinomycetota > Actinomycetes > Mycobacteriales > Mycobacteriaceae > Tomitella. The sequence goes on from JAJYRZ010000190.1 coordinate 2,958, forward strand.
GGGTACGACGGCTCCAGGCCCAGGATGTTGGCCAGGCCGAAGCCCGAGCCGATCGATCCGTTGGTGATGTTCATGAAGCTCTTCTGGTCCACCACCATGCCCTCGAGCACGGCCGAGCGGACGTCGAGTTCGGGGGCGTAGACGCTGTGCATCTCGGCCGCCCGCGCCGCGCCGACCCCGCCGCCGGCGATGCCGAACAGGCCGATCGGGGCCTGATCGTTCAGCCCCGCCTCCTCGACCTGCATCGCGGCCCGGATCATGTCGAGCTGGGCCTGCCCGCCGAAGGTGCCGGCGAACACGGTGTGCGGGGCCATGTCCCCGCCGTTGCCCACGTCCGAGATCACCACGGCGTGGCCGCGGTCGAACATCAGCGCCAGCGGGCCGAGCGCCGACCAGGACGAGCCGTCCATCGGGTCGCGGCCCATCCACATGTTCGACGGGTGGCAGTAACCGCCGACCGAGTCGTTGGCCATCTGGTACGAGATGATCTTGCGGTCGGCGTTGTCGCGCCCGTCGACCGGGATCAGCATGATGCCGGTGGAGATCGTCTGGTCCCCGTCCACGTCCTCGGTGACGTACATGACGCGGTGGGCGTCCAGGTCACCGGGCTTGAACCCGGCGAACATCACGTCCACCTTCTCGGACTTGAGCAGCTGGCCGGTGGTCTCGTCACCGGTCAGCGCGGGCGCGTCGTACCAGGGGTCGTCCGGGAAGATGACCTCGGAGATCTCCTCGGGGGTGGCGAAGCGCCCGTGCTGGAAGGTGCCCAGGGTGTATTCGGTGAAGATCTCGTCCAGCGACGGGGTGCGCACCGGATCGGCATTCGCCGTGGTCTGCGTGCCGGCCAGCACCGCGCCGGCGGCCACGACCACCGCGAAGGCCCGGGCCAGTCGCCCGCGCCGACGCGCGGAATCAGTGATGGTCATTCGATCGTCACCTTCGTTCCCTCGACCGCGGACAGCATCGTCTGCGGAATGTTGTTCAGCGGGCGTGCGCCCTCGAGCTTCTGGTCATAGGGCTCGCGCAGGGTGGCCTCCAGGGCCGGCCAGTCGTTCTCCACCTGCGCCTTGTACTTGGGCAGCAGTTCGGTGGCGATGTATTCCCAGCGCTCGTCGAACACCGACCAGTTCCAGTTCGGCAGCGGGGTGGTCAGCGTGGCCACCCGGCCGTCGGCGAGCGTGGTGCGGATCTCGATCGGGTGGAACGAGCGCGGCGGGACCACCCCGGCGACCGCGGGCGAACCGGCGACGGTCGACATGTAGGTCACGGCCTCGCCGACATCGCCCTTGTAGGAGCGCACCGCGTCCCACTGGTCCTTGATCACCACGCCCTGCTCGCGGCGCAGCAGCACCCCGTTGGCCGCGGCGATCTTGTCCGGATCCCCGGTGGCGATGTCCCGCCAGGCCTGGATGATCTCCTCGGGGAACAGCTCCGCCTGGTACATCAGTTCCAGTGCGTCGAGCCCCTCGGTGACATAGGCCTGGTGCATCGGCATCAGGTCGGAGAAGATGTTCTTCTGCATCACCAGGATGTCGCCGAGGATCACGTGCAGGTCCTCGGCGGTGATGGTGGCGCCGGCGCGGGCCAGCGCCTGCAGGCCCGACGGCAGCTTCTCGGCCAGGGCGTCCCCGCCGGCGTCCAGGGCGGCGGAGACGATCGTGTTCGCCGCATCCTGCAGGCCCGGGAAGTCGTAGAAGCCGCTCATCAGCTCGAAGTCGATCAGGCCGCCGCCGAAGTCGGCGCCGACCAGCCCGCCCATACCCGCCCACTGCAGCTCAGGGTGGGACAGCTGCAGGTTGACGTAGTAGGTGTAGGAGTCGATCAGGTTCTGCCGGTTGGCCTCGACCCCGTCGCGGGGGTTCCAGGAGGCCAGATCGATACCGGCGGTCTCGGTCACGTCGACCAGCCAGTACTGCCACAGCAGCGCCTGGTAGCGGACCGGGTCGATGCCGCGCTGCTGCGCGAGCTCGAGCAGCGCGGCCAGTTCGTCGCGGTCGTAGGGCAGCGCCTCGTTGACTCCGCCGGGCCCCTGGGCGGCGTCCCGGTTGGTCATCGGCAGATCGAGGTAGGCGTCGAGCTGCTCGGCGGTCACGCTCTCCGCGGACGGCGTCGCGCCCGCCCCCGCGGGCAGAACCGTGACCAGCCCGGCGGTCACCGCCAGCGCGGCCCCCGCCGCGGCCAGCGTGGTCGCCGTCCGTCTGCGGACGCTGTGCGCTCCGCCGCCTCTGGCGGCACTTGAACATTCACGTTCGGCACGATTCCGGCCTGCGCTTTAGACTCTGGGCGGCCTGTCAGGGCCGTCGACGCCAAGGAGGCGATCTCACAGTGACCACCGATGGTCAGGGCCGGCACGGCCGCCTGCCCGCTCACCTGCGGCCCGCCCGCCGCGCCGAGATCATCGCGGCGGCGCGTGCCGAACTGGTCGACCACGGCTACGAGAAGACCACGATGGACCGGGTCGCCAAGCGCGCGCAGGCCTCGAAGTCGACCCTGTACTCCTGGTTCGGCGACAAGGAGGGGCTCGCCGCGGCGGTGATCACCGCCGGCTCCGACGAGGTGGTGGCCACGATCGCCGGAGCCACCGACACCGACACCGCCCCCGACGACCTCGAGGCGGTCGTCGATTCGCTGGCCGCGGTGTCCACCGCGATGCTGGTCCTGCTCACCGATCCGGCGACGATCGCCTACGACCAGGCGGCGATCACCCGCCCGGAACTGGTCGAGGTGATCTACGGGGCCGGACGCAATCGGGCCGGCCGGATCATCATCGACTACCTGCGGCTGCTCGACAGTCGCGGCGCACTGCCGATCCCCGATCCGGACGAGGCCTTCCGGGTGCTGTTCGGCCTGACCGTGCAGGACAAGATCGG